>NZ_NERM01000024.1:0-67812 GCF_002215235.1 Rhodococcus sp. BUPNP1 | reverse complement strand
AGTTACGGCGGCCATAGCGACAGGGAAACGCCCGGTCCCATTCCGAACCCGGAAGCTAAGCCTGTCTGCGCCGATGGTACTGCACTCGACAGGGTGTGGGAGAGTAGGACACCGCCGAACACCCGTTCCGAAAGGGGACCCACACTGTGGGTCCCCTTTCGTGTTTTCGTATGCAGAAAATGTGCCCGCCCAACGGTTTTCGAGAACCGGTACGAGCTGCTTCCCGGTCCGCAGACGAACCGGGAAGCAGCCGGAGAATCAGGGGCGCGGCGCCTTCGGACGCGCGACCGGCCGCGGCAGTGCACGCGTCAGACGCGGAGCCCAACCGTGCGACGGCCAACGCTTGAGGCCCAGCCGGTCCGGCGTGACGCGAGTGTTGACGAACTTGCCTTCGAGCTCTTCGTCGGCCTCCCCGACGAACCGGTAGAGGATCGTGCCGCCGTTCTCCTCCGTGCGAGCGGCCGCCTCCCACCCGGTGGCGCGATAGACCGCCCGGACGATGTTGTCGGCGACGACGATGATGGGCAGCCCGTCGATCCCACGCGCTGCCGATCCCGCCGGCCACGGCTTCGACGCGAGTTCGCGCACCGCCGCCGGCGACGCCTTCTTCGCCTCGTTGACCCGCAGCACCACGCACGGCGTCGGCAGTTCGGGAGCGGGGGAGGCCGAGTACTGACGAACGAGCTCGGCGATCGGGATGGCGGCGCGGTCGGCTTCCGACTCCTCTGTTGCACCCGCCAGGTTGGTGAGTACGCATTCGCCGCGGTGCGGTTCGGTCAGTCCCAGTGCGGCGATGACCGCTTCGGCCGTCACTGCGGCGGTGTGGTCGGCGTCGGTCTTCGGGTTCAGCGCGTCGGCGACGACGAAGTGCTCCACCGCGTAGCCGGACTCGTAGACGGTTCGGATGCGCCGCAGAGCCGCCTCGGTCTCGGGTGTGGCCAGCGGTGTCTTCTCACCGGCCTCGGTCAGCTTCGAGGTCTCTCCGAGCGCCGTCCAGACGAGGGTGAAGATGCGATTTCCGCGTCCGGCGCCGACGTAGAAGATGCTCCGATCACGAGGGTCGAGCAGGGCGTAGACGTAGGCGCCGAGCTGATCGCAGATGTTCTTCGGAAGCAGTTTCGGGCTGGGAGCGCGGTCCTCGACATGGTTCACGAGAGCACGCAGGACCGTCAGGCGCAGCGCCACGGGGACCTTGCCGGCGGACCCGCCGAACAGTTCGCGGTTGGCTGCGTCCACGGAGCCGAAGGTGCGTCCGATGTGACGGCTGAGGGCGCCGAGCGCGTGGGTGAACTCCGCAAGTCTCTGGCGTGGATCGTCCGCTGTATCCGGCAACTCGTTGCTGGTCAGGAACATCTGGATCTCGGGAGATTCCAGCAGAGTTTGGGCAATGTTCGGAGGAACTGTCCACACTGTGCGCATAGAGCGACTCTAGGCCACACACAAGATTGGGGAGCCGCTCCGCGCAGGCGCCGCGCCGCCGAATCCGGAGGAAGAACCCGAGGCGAACCCGGGCGGGATAAGCTCGCGTGCCATGACAGCGGTGCGGACCCGTTCCCGTTCTCGGTTGTTGCGGGACACCGCGTCGTCCGCGCAGGTCGAAGCACTCCTGATCATCGCGGTCGCGACCATCCTCGTCACACGTCTGTACCTGCACCTGACGGGCTATCCGCAGGTCGGCGGGTCGGTCCTGCACATCGCTCACGTGCTGTGGGGCGGTCTGCTCATGGTCGCGGCGTTGATGGTCTCGATGACCTTCATCGGCCGGGCTCCCGACCGTATCGCGGTGGTGCTCGGCGGTATCGGGTTCGGTCTGTTCCTCGACGAGGTCGGCAAGTTCGTCACGAAGACCAACGACTACTTCTACCGGCCCTCGGTGGCGATCATGTACGTGGTGGTCGTGCTGCTGCTCGTCGTCAATCGAGCGGTGCATCTCCGTCGCGGGCCCTCGCCCGACGAGTATCTCGCCAACGCCGCGCTCACGGCGACGGACGGGCTCACCCACGGCCTGACCCCGACCGATCGCGACCAGGCGCGAGTGCAACTCGAACGCGCTCGGGAAGGCGGAGTCGATCCCGAAGTCGTCGAACAGATCGATCTCCTGCTCGCCCGGTGCCGGGAGGTGCCGTCGCGCTTCTCGTGGGTGTCGCTCCGGCTGCCGGAGCCGCTGCGGGGTGAGCGCAGCGTCCGCGTCGCGGCGGCGCTGCTCACCGTGTTCTCCGTCGGCATCCTCATCAACGCGGCCGCCACCTTCGAGGAGGATCTCGCCGCGCGGACGAGCGACGTGGTGACCGTGATCCAGCTCGTCGGTTCCGGTGTCACCGTCCTGTTGTGCATGGTGGGATCGGTGGGCCTGTGGCGCCGGCGGAGGTGGGCGGTGCGTGCTCTGCGGACGGCCGCGTTGATCACCGTCTTCTTCGTCGACGTGCTGGAGTTCGCCGTCCAGGAGTTCGGGGCGCTGCTCAACGTCGCCGTGGGCGCCGCCGCGCTGTCGGTGTTCTCACACCACCTGCGGCAGATGTCCCGGCACGAGGCGCTGCCGGACACGGCGTGAGCAGATGAGCCCGCCGCAACCGTGTGGTGGACGAATCACGGCACCGCTGCCCACCGTGTGCGCTTCGTCGCATACCGTATAGACCGTGAGCACCCCAGCCTCTGACGCCACCGGTTCCGCGTCGACGTGGCCCGCGCTACTCACGTGGCGTGCGGCCGATGTGTCTCGGATGGAGTCGGTACGAGTACAGCTCTCCGGCCGCCGTATCAAGGCGTCCGGTCGCATCGTGGGTGCGGAGAGCACCGACCATCCGGCCTTCAGCGCGTCGTACGACCTGGTGACGGACGAGAACGGTGTCACCCGCCGATTGTCGGTGCGCACCACCCTCGCTTCGGGTGAGCGGCACATGTCCCTCACCCGGTCCGAAGAGGGCATCTGGATGTCCGACAACGGCATCGACCATCAGCGGTCCACCTTCGGTGGGGCACTCGACGTCGATGTGGTGTTCAGTCCGTTCTTCAACGCCCTGCCCATCCGCCGGCACGACCTGCAGGCCGGAGCCGACGACGTGGAGGTGCCCGTCGTCTACGTCAACCTCATCGATCTCAGCATCGAGGAGGCCACGGTCGTCTACAGCAGTGCGTCCGACGGCATCCACGTGCTGTCGCCGCGTTCTTCGTCGTCGGTGACCGTCGACGAGGACGGCTTCGTCCTCGAGTACCGAGGACTCGCCTCCCGCATCTAGGGCTGTCCCGACGCCTCCACCGCCATGGCCACGGCGAACGCGGCCGATTCGGCAGGGTGGCTGCCGTGCCCGTGCGTGCCGCCGGTGAGGCCGACGATCTGGAGTCCGACCGGCGACGACCCACCGTCCGGGGCCGGCACCGAGACGGCCGGGACACCGAGGACGCTGAACGGGATGCACATCTGCAGCAGCGGTGCGCGCAGCTCGACGGGATCGCTCGTCAGCGGCGCCGAACGCACGCCGGTGGTGACGGTGATCAGCGCGTCGAGCTTGTCCACGGTGCGGAGGCGGTGCACGACGTCGTGACGCAGTCGCGCGACCGCCCGGGCCGCGTGGATGTACTCGTAGGCCGGCCGGTCGCGTTGCGCGGCGAGCAGAGCGGCCGTCGGAGGCTGGTAGCGGTCGGGATCGGCTTCGAACCAGGAGCGATGTGTCTCGTACGCTTCCGATCCGGTGACCACGGGATACAGCTCGAGCATCTCGTCGGTCTCGGGCAGTTCCACGTCGACGACGCGGGCGCCCAGATCCGTGAGGGTGCGGCACGCCGTCTCGACGGCCTCGTCGAAGACGGACGACAGATCCCAGATGCCACCCCGCAGGCGTCCGATGCGCAGTTCGGAGACCGGGGTGCGCAGGTGCGCGATGCCCGGCACGGCGCCCCACGCGAGCGAGGCGTCCAGGGCATCGGCGGCGAGCAGACCGACATGGTCGAAGGTCGTCGACAGCGGGAACACGCCCTGCTCGGGAAGAGCGCCGAAGCCCGGCTTGAATCCGACGATCCCGCACAGCGCCGCCGGGGTGCGGACGCTGCAGCCGGTGTCGGTTCCCAGCGCGACGGGCACGACGCCCCTCGCGACCAGCACTGCGGAGCCCGACGACGAACCACCGCTGATCAGATCCGGGTTGTGGGGGTGGGAGGCCGCTCCGGACGCATTGATCAACCCGGTGGGCCCGTAGGCGAACTCGTGGAGGTGGGTCTTCGCCACCACGATGGCTCCGGCTTCGCGGAGCTTCTCGATGACACGAGCGTCGCGCCGGGCCGGGGAAGCGTCGGCGAGGACCGCGCTGCCGCAGCGGGTGGGGAACCCGGCGACGTCGATGTTGTCCTTCACCGCGACCGCGACGCCGTGCAGGGGGCCGATCCAGTTCCCGGCGGCGATCTGCTCGTCGGCGAGGGCTGCGGCTTCGAGCGCTGCTTCGTCGTTGCGGGCGGCGACGGCGTTCTCCCAGGGGGTCCCGGCGAGGGCGTCGAGTTCGGCGAGAACCGAGCGGACGTGCTCGGTCGGGGTCGTCTTGCCGGTGGTCAGCGCCGAGGCGATGTCGCGGAGGTTCATCGCGTCCACACCCCACCGCGTCGTCCGGCCTCGCGGAATGCCTCGACCCAGCCGTCGTCGCCGGGCTGAATGCCGACGATCGGGTCGCGGCGGCGCTGTTCGTAGCGGGTCCGCGCCGCATGACCGGCGCGGGTGAGTTCGGAGGTGCTGCGGTCGGCCAGCTGCTCCCGGGCCGTCCCCAGCACCTCGAGCGTCTCGTCCAGCGCGACCAGCAGGGCCTCGGCGTTGCCCTCACACATCGCGTCCACCAGGGCCGGTGCCGTCGCCGCGACCCGCGTGCCGTCCCGGAACGAGCCGGCAGCGAGACCGAGCGCGAGATCGCCACCTCCGGCGCCCGACAGGGCCAATGCTTCGGCAAGGAGATGGGGGAGGTGGGAGACCCGCGCGACCGCCGCGTCGTGCTCCCGGGACTCGGCGGGCACGACGACGGAGCCACAGTCGAGCGCGAGGTCGGCGACCTGCCGCCACACCTCGGGATCGGTGCCGTCGTCGACGGTCACCACCCACACCGCATCGCGGAACAGGTCGGCGGTCCCAGCGGTCCAGCCGGACTCCGCCGTACCCGCCATGGGGTGTCCACCCACGAAACGTCGCGACAGGCCGTGAGCGGCGACGACAGCGGCCACTTCCGCCTTGATGCTCACCACGTCGGTGAGTGCGACGTCGGGGGCGTGCTCGGCCACCGCCTCGAGGATGCTGCCCACCGCCGGCATCGGCACCGCGATCACCACCAGGGCGTCGGTGTCGGCGGCGCGACGCAGCGTGGCCGAGAGGTCGGTGGACGCGTCGAAGCCGTCGGCGACGGCGGCCTCCACGGCCTGCGACGACCTGTTGTAACCCCACGCCTGCCTTCCGGTCGCCGCGGCGGCACGCAGCAGCGAACCACCGATCAGACCGAGGCCGAGGACACAGACGGGCGGGGAAGAGACGGCTGAGGACACCTCATCAGGTTGGCATATCCCGTGCTGGGCTTCATTCACCGGACGTGGCCGACTACCGTTGCGCCCATGGCTGCACAGCGTGTAGGGAACAAGAGCCCTTCCGTGACCCAGAGCGGGAACACCGCCGGGAATTCGAGCGACGACCTCGACGGCTTCGCCGTCGCCGTGACGCGGGAGGAAGGTCGTTGGAAGTGCCGGGCGTTGTCCGGTGCCGCACTGACGAGTCTCGATACCGCAGTGACCGAGTTGCGGGAGCTGAGAAGCTCCGGCGCAGTGTTCGGTCTGCTGAACGTGGACGACGAATTCTTCATCATCGTGCGTCCCGCACCTGCGGGAACGAGGTTGCTGCTATCCGACGCGACGATGGCCGTCGACTACGACATCGCCGCCGACGTCCTCGATGCGCTGAACATCGAGATCCCCGACATCGATCCCGACGAGCTCGACGACATCGAGCCGTGGGAGGAGGGCGACCTCGGCATCCTGGCCGACATGGGTCTGCCCGAGCCGGTGTTGTCGGTGATCCTGTCGGAGACCGACCTGTATCCCGACGAGCAGCTCGACGAGATCGCCCAGCGACTCGGTTTCGACGACGTCCTGGGCAACACCCTGGACAAGCTCCGTTAGATGGGGCTGCGCGACGACGAGGCATTGATCCGGGTCGCGCTGGAGGCCGCCGCTGCCGCGCCCGCCGGTGACGTACCGGTGGGCGCGGTGGTGTTCGGGCCGGACGGCACCGAGATCGCGCGGGCGGCGAACTCCCGCGAGGCCACCGGCGACCCCACAGCGCATGCCGAGGTGCTCGCCCTGCGCGCGGCAGCGCAGGTCTACGGCGACGGATGGCGTCTCGAGGGCGCAACCCTCGCCGTGACCCTCGAACCCTGCACGATGTGCGCGGGCGCGCTGGTGCTCTCCAGGGTGTCGCGGGTGGTCTTCGGGGCGTGGGAACCGAAGACGGGCGCCGTCGGGTCGCTGTGGGACGTGGTGCGCGATCGGCGCCTCACGCACCGTCCGGAAGTGCGCGGTGGTGTGCTCGAAGCCGAGTGCGCGGCCGTGCTCGAAGCGTTCTTCCGGGAACATCGAGGGCCGGCTTCGGAGCTGTGACCAGGCGATTTCAGGATGAGGCCTGCAATCCGCTAGAGTCGTCAGCGGTGGCGTGACCGAGCGGCCGAAGGAGCGCGCCTCGAAAGCGCGTGACGGGTAACCCCCGTCCGTGGGTTCAAATCCCACCGCCACCGCCAGAGAGCCCCTTACCTGTTAGTGCAGGTGAGGGGCTTTTCTCATGCCTGCAGGTCGCCAAGGCCGGGGTCCGAAGCATCCGCTACGGCTTTTGCTATCCGCCGCGGCAATTGCTGTGGCGGATAGCGAACTTGATTGCGAGTGGACTGCGGAGTCGACGAAGCGCCCGAGGGAGTGTGGGTCGGGCTACCTGCATCCGCCCAGGTCTTCCGATAGGTTCGCGTCTGCATGCTCGCAATCGGAAGGGGAACTGTGGATCGCGTCTGCTCGACGATCGTCGGACCCGCCGAATCCGACGTCCCGCCGGCCGTTCTCGTGCACGGGGTGCTGGCCTGGGGAGACGACGAGACCTACGGATTCGGTCGGCAGCGGCCCTTGGGGGCGTCACGTCGGCTGATCCTGATGGACCGCCGCGGGCACGGCGACTCGCCGGATCTCGACGGGGCCCATCGCACCGACTACGAGGTGGACGCCGCCGACATCGTCGAACTGCTCGGTGACGGCGCCCATCTCGTCGGACATTCGTACGGTGCGGTCGCAGCGATGCTCGCGGCGGTGGAACGGCCGGACCTGGTGCGGTCGCTGTGCCTGATCCAGCCCGGGTGCCTGAAGGTTGCGGAGAGCGAACCGGTGGTCGCCGAGAACCTCGCCCGCGCTCGCGCGTCCCAGGTGACGCTCCCGCCCGAGCTCACTGCGGAGGACTATCTGCGTCTCATCACGGAGAGCGTCGGCATGCCGCCGGCGGAACCCACCCCGAAGCGACTACGCGCAGCGGCGACGTCGATGCGGGAGAGACCGTGCTGGGACGCCGACATCCCCCTCGAGTCGCTCGCGGCGGCGCCGTGGCCGAAGCTCGTCGTCGTCGGTGACTGGGCGGGCGCACCCGACGAGTACAAGCGGCTGGCGGGAGATCCGCTGACGGTCACGGCGCGGGTCGTCGCCGACCGGATCGGGGGAGAACTGCTCGAAGTTCCCGGTTTCTACCCGCACGTCCAGCAGCCGGAACGAGTCAACGAGGCGCTCGAGGAACTGTGGAGTCGGGCCGACGCCCGGTGACGAGAGGTCGGCCGACGGCGTCGGCGACCATCACGGCGAACATCCACAGCCCCGCCGCGACACCGGCGACGGCTGCCACGGCGTGCGATGCGAGACCTCCTGCCAGACCGACGATTCCGATCACCAGCATTCCCCAGCCCATGACCCGGAACATCGCGCGGCCGAAGGCCCGTGCGAAGGGAACGAAGTGCGCACCGACGACGCAGACCACCCACGCGACCGTCAGTTCCGAACGATCGAACGACGCGAGAAGCCGTGCCCCACCGACGATCAGCACGATCATTGCCACGACCGACACGAGATAGATCGTCGACGCCTGCTTCGAGGGCGGCTCCAACTGCTCGAATCTCCGCGGCCGAACGAGCACGGCCCACGCGAAAACAACGACGGCGCAGACCCACCCGGCCGCGACGATCCAGACCCACGGGGATCCCAGAGCGGCACCGTTCACGAGCATGAAAGCCGACGCGCCGCCCGCGCCGATCAACGCTCCCCACACCTCGGGACGATGGGTCGCTCGGTAACCCCTCGCCGTTCCCGCTCCGAATCGCTCCGCAGGCGGTGTCGTGCGCATCCAGTTCCCCCAACTCCGAGTCGGCCACCGGTCCGCCTGTGGACGCTAGCGGATGGGTGGCCGCTCGTCGTCAGAGTTCGCGCCAACTCCCGTCGTTCATGTCGTGTCCGTGTGCGGCCATGAGCATGAGGCCGCCGTCGACGGGGATCGAGCGGCCCGTCAGGTACGACGAGCGTGGGGACGCGAGGAAGGCGACGACGGAGGCGACCTCGTTGACGTGCCCGGGGCGCCCGGTGGGGTTGCCCGGTCGCTCCTCGTGGAAGGCCTCGGATTCGTCCATGCCGGTCATGGGCGTGGAGATCTCACCGGGAGCGACCGAGTTGACCGTGATGCCGTACCGCGCCCATTCGAGGGCGAGGCACTGCGTGAGCATGCCGAGCCCGGCCTTCGCCGTGCAGTAGGCCGAGGCCCCGTAGCGGGGGATGTGTTCGTGGACGCTCGTGATGTTGACGATGCGACCGCCGCGACCTGCGTCGATCATGTGTCGCGCGGCGCGTTGGGAGCACAGGAACGGGCCGTCGAGGTCGGTGGAGAGCATCTCCCGCCACCGTTCGAAGGACAGGTCGAGCACCTCGTCGCGGTGTCCGGTGCCGGCGTTGTTGACGAGGACCCCGAGACCGCCGAGCTTTCCGGTGAGTTCGTCGATCACGTCGGCGGTGTTCGGACTGGTCAGGTCCTGTCGGGTCACGAAGCACCGCTGTCCGCGCTGTTCGACCGCGGCACGGGTGTCCTCGGCCCCGGCCTCGTCGGTGTGGAAGGTGATGCCGACGTCGAACCCCTCGGCGGCGAGCAGTTCGGCGGTCGCCTTGCCCATGCCGGAGTCGGCGCCGGTGACGATGGCGAGTCTGTCGTGAGCTGGAGTGGTCATGCCTCGTGGTTACCCATGAGCGCCCGCGGCACACTGCGAACCCACGGCAGACTGTGACCCCACGGCAGACTGTGACCCCACGGCAGACTGGGACCATGCGTCTGTTGCTGCTCGCCGACACCCACGTACCGACGCGCGCCCGCGACCTGCCGTCGCAGGTGTGGGACGAGGTGGACCGCGCAGACGTGGTGATCCACGCGGGCGACTGGATGGACGTGGCGCTGCTCGACGCGCTGGAGGAACGGTCGCAGCAGTTGGTGGCGTGCTGGGGCAACAACGACGGTCCGATCCTGCGGGAACGGTTGCCGGAGGTCGCGCGGGTGACCCTCGACGGTGTGCGCGTCGCGGTGGTGCACGAGACCGGAGCGTCGACCGGGCGCGACAAGCGGATGGCCGCGGCCTATCCCGACACCGACGTCCTCGTCTTCGGCCACTCGCACATCCCGTGGGACACGACGGCACCGAGCGGGTTGCGCCTGCTCAACCCGGGTTCACCCACCGACCGGCGTCGGCAGCCGTACTGCACCTACATGACCGCGACCATCGACGACGGCGTGCTCCGCGACGTCGAACTGCATCGGCTCGGGTGAGGGCGATCGAAGGGGAGGTTGTGTGCGTATTTTCGCGAACGGACGCACGCAACCTCCCCGAAGTCAGTCGCTCGGGCCGATCAGTTTCCGCACGACTTTCAGGAGTTCGTCGACGTCCTCGGGCGGCGTCGTGCTTGTCTCGCCCGACATGGCGGCGCCGTAGTAGAGCCCGTCGCCGATGAGCATCACCGCTCGTGCCGCAGCGGGATCGGTGACCTCGTCGGACAGTGCCTCGAACCAGCCCTGATGGATGCGGCGCAGAGCCTGCTGGGCGCGCGGGTTCGCGGTCTGGCTCAGGCGGGTCAGGGCGACGATGGCCCGGTCGAGCGGGGTGTCGGCGAAGACCGAGGTGCGGATGTAGTAGGTCGCCGGTCCTTCGGGAGCCGCGCGCATCAGTTCGGCGTCGTCGGCTGCGAGTGTCTCGAGGTGTTCGGCGAGAGCCTCGACGAGGGCATCCTTGGACGGGAAGTGATAGAGCAGACCACCTTTGGACACGTTCGCCGCCGCGGCGACGGACTCGAGTGTCGCGGCGCGCTCGCCCTGCTCGAGCAGGATCGTCACGAAGGCGTCGAGAAGTTTGGCGCGGGCGGCAGGGGCAGGTGGCACGGCCCGATCGTACGACGTGGTTACTGTACCGTCCAGCTGGTACAGTAACGACGGTTCGATTCCTCTCTCGCGAAAGTTCGATATCCGTGGCGACATCTGTGCCTGTTTCGGAACCCACCGTGACGAAGGCGGCTCCTCGGGACTGGGTCGCGCTCGCGGTACTGATGCTTCCGGTGCTGCTCGTGTCGGTCGACAACACCGTCCTGGCCTTCGCGCTGCCCGGGATCTCCTCCGCGCTGCAGCCCACCGCTGCGCAACAGTTGTGGATCATCGACATCTATCCGCTGGTGCTCGCGGGCCTGCTGGTGGCGATGGGCAGTCTCGGCGACCGCATCGGACGACGCCGGCTGCTGCTCGTCGGCGCGACCGGCTTCGCCGCCGTCTCGGTGGCCGCGGCCTATGCACCCTCCGCGGAACTGCTCGTGACGGCACGCGGCGTGCTCGGCTTCTTCGGGGCCATGCTCATGCCGTCGACACTGTCGTTGCTGCGCAACATCTTCCTCGACGCCGCCCAGCGTCGCCTCGCTATCGCGATCTGGGCCTCGTGCTTCGCGGCGGGAGCCGCGCTGGGACCGATCGTGGGCGGATTCCTCCTCGAACACGCCTGGTGGGGTTCGGTCTTCCTGCTGGCGGTGCCGGTGCTGATTCCGCTGCTCGTGCTCGCGCCGATGTTCGTCCCCGAGTCGAAGGACCCGAATCCGGGCCGCATCGATGTCGTCAGCATCGCGCTGTCGATGCTGGCCCTCGCCCCGATCGTCTTCGCGATCAAGAAGATCGCCGACAGCGGTGTCGGTGCCGTCGTCATCGTCCCGGCCGTGGTCGGCGTGGTCGCGCTCGTCGCCTTCGTGCGCCGGCAGCTGCGCCGCCCGAATCCGATGCTCGACGTCCGTCTGTTCCGCGTGCCCACCTTCTCCGGTGCCGTCGCGGTGAACCTGCTGTCCGTCGTCTCCCTCGTGGGCTTCCTGTTCTTCGTATCCCAGCACCTGCAACTGGTGCTCGGGCAGAGCCCGATGGAAGCCGGACTGAGCCTGGTCCCGGGACTGGCGGTGATGGTCGTGGCCGGGATGTCGGTGGTCGCGCTCGTACGGTGGGTGCAGCCGTCGTCGATCATCGTCTGCGCGCTCCTGCTCTCGGCGACCGGCTACGCGCTGGTGTTCCTGCTGGCCTCACCGTCGGCATTCGCACCGATCATCGTGGCGTTCGCGGTCCTCGGCGCGGGTATCGGTGCGGCGGAGACGTTGTCGAACGACCTCATCGTCTCCAGCGTCCCGCCCGCGAAGGCCGGTGCCGCGTCGGCGGTGTCGGAGACGGCCTACGAGATGGGTGCCGTGCTCGGTACGGCGATCCTCGGGTCGGTGCTGTCCGCGTCCTACAGCGCACACCTGTTGCTTCCCGCCGGGCTGGACGCAGAACAGGCGCAGGCCGCCCGCGAGACACTCGGCGGCGCCCACGCCGTGGCCGGGACCCTGCCCGCCGACCGGGCCGACGCACTGCTCGCCGCAGCGGGATCGGCGTTCGACAGCGGCGTCACCATCACCTCCGGAATCGGCGTGGTCCTCATGATCGCCTCCGCCGGAATCGCGTGGTTCACGTTGCGCCCGAATCGCGTGGTTCACGCTGCGACGCCGCCCGTGACGTAGCACCCCACGCGGAATCCGACATCGTTTAAATTTGCAGGATGCGGAAACTGGTGTGGGTGCTCGTCGCCGTCGTGGTCGTGGCGCTGCTCGGCTTCTTCGTTGCCCCATGGGTATACGGGACGTTCATCGCCGAGGACGACGCACCCGCCGCGTCCGTTTCGACCGAGGGCGCCGAAGCCGCGACCGGTGAGCTCGACGGGGAGTGGACCGTCGTCGAGGGTGCCGAACCCAACCGCACCGCCGCCGGCTACACCGTGCACGAGATCCTGCGCGGGGCCGACGTCACTGTGGTGGGCAGCACCGATCAGGTCTCCGGTTCGGCGACCATCACCGACGGCACCCTCGAGACCGCCGAGGTCGTCGTGCAGGTCGAGGGCATCACCACCGACAGCGGCCAGCGCGACAACCAGTTCCGCACCCGGGTGATGGACACCGCGGCGCACCCGACGGCGACGTTCGCCCTCACCGAGCCGGTGGACCTGTCGTCCCTGCCCGACGACGGCAGCATCGGTTCCGTCACCGCGACCGGCACGCTCACCCTGCGCGGCGCCGAACGGCCCGTGACCGTGGACGTCGACGTCCTGCGTACGGGTGAGCGCCTCGTGGCGTCGGGAAGCATCCCCACCACCTGGACGGATTACGGCGTCGAGCCGCCGAACCTCGGATTCGTGACAGTCGACGGCGCGGGCAGCGTCGACTTCCTCGTCACGCTCGAGCAGAGCTGACGCTCTCGGTCTCCTCCGCGCGGGTCTGCTTCGGCACCCAGCCGGGCGGGCCGAAGGCGTAACCGAGCTTGTCGCGGAACTTCCCGGCCGTACGCCAGTCGCGGGCGATCGCCCGGTACTCGTGCGTCTGCAGGTCCCAGATGTTGTACGTGCCCACGGGCTTGGTGAGCCCGTAGGTGGGCCGGTGGTCCTCGGCCTTGAAGGTGCCGAACATCCGGTCCCAGATGATGAGGATGCCGGCGTAGTTGCGGTCGAGATAATCGGGATCGGAGCCGTGGTGCACCCGATGGTGCGACGGCGTGTTGAACACGAACTCGATCGGGCGGGGGAGCTTGCCGACCCGCTCGGTGTGCACGAAGAACTGGTAGACGAGGCTGACGGAGAAGCCGACGAAGACCATCCACGGCGGGATGCCGATCAGGGGGAGCGGCAGCCACATGATGATCTCGCCGCTGTTGTTCCACTTCTGGCGCAGCGCGGTCGCGTAGTTGAAGTATTCGCTCGAGTGGTGCGCCTGGTGGGTCGCCCAGACCAGGCGGACGCGGTGCGCCATCCGGTGGTACCAGTACCAGAGGACGTCGATGCCGACGAGCAGGATCACCCACGTGTACCAGGCGTCGGCGGGCAGGTGCCACGGCGCGACGTAGACCCACAGGGCCGAATATCCGACGAGGGCCAGCACCTTCCAGGCGGCGCTCGTGACGATGGAGACCAGGCCCATCGAGATGCTCGCGCGCGCGTCCCGCTTCTCGTAGCCGCCGCGCGGGGGATGGGCGCGTCCGTCGGGGCCCGGTTCGACGTGCTCGAGGGTGCGGGCCGCGATCCATTCGAGGATCAGGAAGGTGAGGAAGGCGGGAATCGCCAGGGTCACCGGATCGTGGAGGGGGTCGAGCAGCGACCCCCACGATTCCTGCAGGGTTTCCCACATCGCAACGACCTCCGATAGCTGTGAACAACCGTCCACGTTACCGCTCGTGTGGCATGGATCACCAGGGTCCTCGGTCGCGACCCGGGTGACGACTCGCGTCCGCACGATTCCGGGTGGTTCGGTATTGCTGGTAGGAATTGACCCGTCCCGTCGAGACGGGTCGGCCGACGACATCAGGCAGCGCGAGAGGCATGGCATGCACATCACCGCGAGGGTCGACTACGCCGTGCGGACCCTGCTCGAACTCGCGGCGATCGAGGACGGTCGCCTGACGAAGGCGGAGACCCTCGCGACGGCGCAGACCATCCCGCACAAGTTCCTCGAGGCCGTTCTCGCCGACCTGCGTCGCGGCGGGTTGGTGAACAGCCGGAGGGGACCGGAGGGTGGCTACTGGCTCGCGCGACCCGCGACCGAGATCTCCATCGCCGACATCATCCGCACGGTCGAGGGCCCGCTGGCATCGGTGCGCGGGGAGCGGCCCGAGGGCGTCGTCTACAGCGGAGCGGCCGAACGACTGCAGGACGTGTGGATCGCGGTGCGCGTGAACCTGCGCGCTGTGCTCGAGGAGGTGTCGCTCGCGGACGTCGTCGCGGGGGATCTCCCCGGTTTCGTGGAGGACCTCACAAAGGATCCGGGGGCCTGGGAGCGTCGCCGGGTGTGAAGGCCGCAATAGCCCTCGGGCGCATGTGGGCGATGTCATAACTTTGCACGACTCTGCAAACTTACAGAGCTCTGCAAAATCGGTACCTTGGATGAAGTGACCACCTCTCCGGGCCTGCGCGATCGCAAGAAGGCAGCCACTCGCGCGGCTCTCGCGACCGCCGCGGCCGAACTGGCCCGCGAACACGGTCTGCCCGCCGTGACGGCCGATGCGATCGCAGCGCGCGCAGGCGTCTCGACCCGCACCTTCCACAACTACTTCGCCAGCAAGGAAGACGCCGTCCTCGCGTATCTCGAGACCCGGGTCGAGGAGTGGATCGACCTGCTCCGCGATCGTCCCGCCGACGAGGACATCATGGACTCGCTGCTGACGGTGGCCCTGGACGTCGTGCAGAACGCCGACTGGCCGTTCGACGAGATCGTCGCGTGCATCACCCTGCTCGAGGAGAGCAACGTGCTGCTGTCCCGGCAGATCGAGGTCGAGCGGCGCTCGTCGCAGTTGCTCGTCGAGATCATCGCCGAACGCACCGGCACCGACCCCGATTCCGACCTGTATCCCTCGCTGCTGAACTACGCCGCCATGGGCGCAGTGCGCGCAGCCATGGAGACACACGCGACCGGGACGACGGACCGGTCGGTCGAAGAGCTCATCCGCGAGGCGTTCGACCGGCTCCGCCGTGGTTTCCCGTAGCCGTAGCCCCGCCCGACCGCTGTCACCGCTGTCACCGCTGTCACCGCCCCACCATCCGACCCCGCAGGATCTTCCGACATAGAAAGGGTGCCCCGTGGCGACCTACCTGTACCGGCTGGGCAAGTTCGCCCACAGACGGAAGGGCGCAGTGCTGTCCTTCTGGATCGCGCTGCTCGTCCTCTTCGGGGTCGGTGCAGCAACTCTGTCGGGGCCCACCACGGATGCGTTCACGCTTCCGGGCACCCCCGCGCAGAAGACCCAGGACCTCATGGCGGAGCGGTTCCCGTCGACCGAGGACCCGATGAACGGGCTCAGCGCGCGCTACGTCTTCGCCGCGCCCGACGGGCAGACCCTCGACGACCCGGAGAACCTGGCCGCCGTCGACGAGGTCCTCGCCGCGGTCCGCGGCATCGACCGCGTCTCGCCGCCCGCCAAGGTCGATCCCGCCACCGCCTCGCCGGAGGAACAGGCCGGCGCGCTGGTGAACCCGGTCCTCGCCGACGCCGGTCTCGTCGAGCAGATGAAGGCCGTCGCCGCGCAGCAGGGCACCCCCGAAGAGGCTGCGCTGTCCGACGCCCAGGCCCTGTCGCCGCTGAGCGCCGACCGCACCGTCGGCTTCGTCACCGTCCCGTTCGAGGGCGAGATCACCGACGTCGACCAGGCCCTGCGCGACCAGATCTTCGACGCCGCCGAGATCGGCCGTGACGCCGGCCTGACCGTCGAGGTCAGCGGTACGGCCGCCGCCGAGATGGGCATGCCCGGTGGCACCGCCGAACTCATCGGCATCGGCATCGCCGCGATCGTGCTCACCCTGACCTTCGGCTCGCTCGTCGCCGCCGGACTTCCGCTGATCACCGCACTCGTCGGCGTCGGCATCGGCAGCCTCGGCATCACCATCGCCTCCGGCTTCGCCGACCTCAGCTCGATGACCCCGACGCTCGCGGTCATGATCGGCCTGGCCGTGGCGATCGACTACTCGCTGTTCATCGTCTCGCGCTTCCGGCACGAACTCACCGTCACCTCGGATCGCACCGAGGCCGCCGGCCGTGCCGTGGGCACCGCCGGTTCCGCGGTCGTCTTCGCCGGCCTGACGGTCATCATCGCCCTCATGGCGCTGAGCGTCGTCGGCATCCCGTTCCTGTCGGTCATGGGTTACGCCGCCGCGTTCACGGTGCTCATGGCCGTGCTCATCGCCGTGTCGCTGCTGCCCGCCGTGCTCGGACTGTTCGGTGAGAAGGCCTTCGCCGGACGCATCCCGTTCCTGAACAAGCGTGGTTCCGACGACACCCCCAAGGCCGGCGCCAAGTTCGTCGGTCTGATCACGCGCCGCCCGGCCATCCCGCTGGTTGCCGCTGTGGTCGTCCTCGGCGCGCTCGCGCTGCCCGCCACCGGACTGAACCTCGCCCTGCCGTCGGAGGCCACCTCCGACCCGGCGACCAGCGCCCGCAAGGCCTACGACCTGGTCGACGAGGGATTCGGTCCCGGACGCAACGGCCCGCTGGTCGTCGTCGTCGACACCCAGGACGCCGACGTGGAGGCCCCGGTCGCGTTCGGTGCCGTCGTCGGCAAGCTCTACGAGAACGACGAGGTCGTCAACGCCCAGATCGTCGCGGTGAACGAGGCGGGCGACACCGCCCAGATCCTCGTCACCCCGCGCAGCGGCCCGACCGATCCCGCGACGATGGACCTCGTCCAGAGCATCCGCGACGGTGAGACCGAACTGAACGAGGAGTTCGGCCTGTCCTACGGCGTGACCGGCCAGACTGCGCTCGAGGGCGACGTCTCCGACAGCCTCCAGAGCGCACTGGCTCCGTACCTCGCGGTCGTCGTCGGCCTCGCCTTCATCCTGCTGATGCTGGTGTTCCGCTCGATCCTGGTGCCGCTCACCGCGACCCTCGGCTTCCTGCTCAGCGTCCTGGCGACCTTCGGTGCCACCGTCGCGGTCTTCCAGGAGGGCTGGGGCGGCCTGATCGCCAACCCGCAGCCCATCGTGAGCTTCATGCCGATCATCCTCATCGGCGTCGTCTTCGGTCTCGCGATGGACTACCAGGTGTTCCTGGTGACGCGTATGCGTGAGGACTACGTCCACGGCGCGAGCGCACTCGAGGCCGTCCGCAGCGGCTTCGCGCACGGAGCCCGCGTGGTGAGCGCAGCGGCGATCATCATGATCTCGGTGTTCGCGGCGTTCATCGCCGAACCGGACTCGCTGATCAAGTCGATCGGTTTCGCACTCGCGGCGGCGGTCTTCTTCGACGCCTTCATCGTCCGCATGGTCATCATCCCGTCGGTGATGGCGCTGCTCGGCGACAAGGCGTGGTGGCTGCCGAAGTGGCTCGACCGGATCCTTCCGAACGTCGACGTCGAGGGCGAGAAGCTCACCCGCGAGCTCGGTGCCACCGAGCCCGCACCGGAATCCGCACGAGTGTGACGAACCCCGGACGGCCACGTACCCGACACGGTACGTGGCCGTCCGGGTGGTTCGTGAAGATTGCTGCAGGGAGTCGCAGGTAGCGTAATGCCCATGTTGCTACGGCTGTTGCGCCGCTTCATGGCGCCCTATCGGGGTGCCCTCGCGGGGGTCGTACTCCTGCAGCTGGTCGCGACCGGGGGCATGTTGCTGCTCCCGAGTCTCAACGCCGACATCATCGACAACGGCGTCGCGACCGGGGACATCGACTACATCGTCCGGACCGGTCTGCTGATGCTCGTCATCAGTGCCGTCGAGGTCGGTGCGGCGACCGGTGCCGTCTACTTCGCGGCGCGTGCCGCGATGGGCTTCGGCCGCGACGTGCGGCTCGCGCTCGTCCGGAATGTGGGGCGGTTCTCGGCGCGCGAGTTCGGGACGTTCGGTGCCCCGTCGCTGATCACCCGCAACACCAACGACGTGCAACAGGTCCAGATGCTGGTGCTGATGACCTGCACCATCGTCGTGACCTCCCCGATCATGGGGATCGGTGGCGTCATCATGGCGATCCGCCAGGACCCCGGCACCTCGCTCGTGCTGGTCGTCGCCGTCCCGGTGCTGATCTTCACCATGGTCACGCTCATCGCGCTCATGCTGCCCGGCTTCCGGGTCATGCAGAAGCGCATCGACTCGGTGAACCGGGTGCTGCGCGAGCAGATCACCGGCATCCGCGTGATCAGGGCGTTCGTGCGCGACGAGACCGAGAAGGCCCGCTTCGACGGCGCCAACGACGACCTCACCGCCACCGCCCTGCGCGTCGGCCGCGTGAACTCCGTGCTGTACCCGGCGGTGCTGCTGATCTCGAACGTGAGCACCGTCGGCGTCCTGTGGGTGGGCGCCCACCGCATCGACTCCGGTGCGATGCAGGTCGGCTCCATCACCGCGATGATCACCTACATCGCCCAGATCCTCATGGCTGTGCTCATGACGTCGTTCGTCGCGATCATGGCTCCGCGCGCCGCGGTCTGCGCCGAGCGCATCCTCGACGTGCTCGACACCGAACCGACGGTGTCCTCCCCCGCCGAACCGGTCCGCGAACTCCCGCCCCGCGTCACCCTCGAACTTCGCAATGCCGGTTTCTCGTATCCCGGTGCCGACGCTCCCGTGCTCAGCGGGGTGTCGTTCCGCGCCGACCCCGGTTCCACCACCGCGATCATCGGCGGCACCGGATCGGGCAAGAGCACCCTGATGCGGCTCGTGCCGCGGCTGATCGACGTCACCGCCGGGCAGGTGCTCGTCGCGGGTGTCGACGTCCGGGCACTCGACACCGACGTGCTGCGCTCGCGCATCGCCGTCGTGCCGCAGAAGGCCTACCTGTTCTCCGGCACCATCGCCGACAACCTCCGGTACGGACGCGCCGACGCCACCGACGACGAACTGTGGCACGCCCTCGAGGTCGCGCAGGCCGCCGACTTCGTCCACAGGACCGAGGACGGACTGAACACGGTCCTCTCCCAGGGCGGCACCACGGTCTCCGGCGGACAGCGGCAGCGACTCGCGATCGCCCGCGCCCTCGTCCGCCGGCCCGCCATCTACCTGTTCGACGACGCCTTCTCCGCACTCGACCCGGCGACGGATGCCCGCCTGCGCGCGGCGCTCGAACCCGAGACGCGCGACGCGTGCGTGCTCATCGTCGCGCAGCGGGTCTCCACCGTGCAGGACGCCGACCGCATCGTCGTCCTCGACAACGGCGTCATGGTCGATTCCGGGACGCATCTCGGTCTGCTCGGCCGGTGCCGGACGTACTCGGAGATCGTCGAGTCGCAGAGGATGGCCACGGTATGACGACTCCGGAAGCGGCGGCACCGTCGCGTCTGCGCACCATCCGCCGGGTGCTCGGCCTACTCCACCCGCACCGATACGCCGTCTACTCGGTGCTGCTGTCCGCCTTCCTCGGTGTCGTGAGCATGTCGGTGGCGCCCTTCGTGCTCGGCCGCGGCACCGACGTCATCTTCGACGGGGTGGTGGGCATGCAGCTCCCCGCCGGACAGACCAAGGACGAAGCCGTCGCCGGTCTGCGCGCCGAGGGCCGCGACCAGTTCGCCGACATGGTCTCGGGGATGGACGTGGTGCCCGGACTCGGCATCGACTTCTCGGCCCTCGGCCGGATCCTCGTCATCGTCCTGGCGCTGTACCTGCTCTCGTCCGGTCTGATCTGGGTCGCCGCCTACGGCCTCAACGAGATCGTGCAGCGCGTCGTGCGCGACATGCGGTCGCGGATCGAACGCAAGATCCACCGGTTGCCGCTGCGGTACTTCGACACGCATTCGCGCGGCGACCTGCTCAGCCGCGTCACCAACGACATCGACAACGTCGCGGCGGGCATGCAGGAGTCCATCTCCCAGCTCGTCCTCGCGGTGCTGACGCTGCTCGGTCTCGTGGTGATGATGCTGTTCATCTCCCCGATGCTCGCGCTCGTCGCGATCCTGACCGTCCCGGCGTCGGTCGTGGCGACGGCAGTGATCGCGCGTCGCTCGCGCAAGCACTTCCTCGCGCAGTGGGAGACGACCGGCAAGCTCAACGGGCAGATCGAGGAGGCCTTCACCGGGCACGAGCTCATCACCGCCTACGGCCGGACCGCGGAGGTGCAGCGACGCTTCACCGACACCAACGAGTCGCTGTACCAGGCCTCCTATCGCGCGCAGTTCGTGTCCGGCCTGGTGATGCCGTTCGTGACCTTCCTCGGCAACGTCGGCTACGTCGTCATCGCGGTGCTCGGTGGTCTGCGGATCGCGTCGGGCACCGCGACGCTCGGTGAGATCCAGGCGATGATCCAGTACTCGCGTCAGCTCGTGCAGCCGCTCGCGCAGATCGGCGCGATGGTCAACCTGCTGCAGTCGGCGTCGGCGTCGGCCGAGCGGGTGTTCGCGGTGCTCGACGAACCGGAGGAGGAACCGGAGGTCGCGGCGCCGACGATGCCGTGGAGCCGGCACGGACTCGTCGAGTTCGAGAACGTCGCCTTCTCGTACACCCCCGACCGGCCGCTCATCGAGAACCTGTCGCTGCGGGCCGAACCGGGCCAGATGATCGCGATCGTCGGACCCACGGGCGCCGGCAAGACCACCCTCATCAACCTGATCCTGCGCTTCTACGAGGTCGACGCGGGCCGGATCCTCGTCGACGGCGTGGACATCCGTTCGATGTCCCGCGACGAACTGCGCTCGCGCATCGGCATCGTCCTGCAGGACACCTGGCTGTTCGGCGGCACCATCCGCGAGAACATCGCCTACGGCAACCCGTACGCGACCGAGAACCAGATCATGTCCGCGGCCAGGATGAGTTACGTCGACCGTTTCGTGCGGGCCCTGCCCGACGGCTACGACACGGTCATCGACGAGGAGAACGACGGCAACCTCAGCGCCGGCGAGCGTCAGCTCATCACGATCGCGCGGGCGTTCGTGTCCAAGCCGTCGATCCTCATCCTCGACGAGGCGACGAGTTCGGTCGACACCCGCACCGAACTGCTCGTCCAGCAGGCCACCGCGCGATTGCGCGACGACCGCACCAGCTTCGTCATCGCCCACCGCCTGTCGACCATCCGCAACGCCGACCGCATCGTGGTGATGGAGGACGGACGGATCGTCGAACAGGGCACGCACGAGGGGTTGCTCGAGGCGGCGGGTGCGTACGCGAGGCTGTACGACGCGCAGTTCAAGGCACTCGTGGAGTGAACGCGGGAGACTTCGGCGCGGCCTGATACAAACCATTCCGTCCTCGCGGGCGGAGCGGGACACTTCTGGCCATGACGGGGGTGCGGACAACAGCGGTACGGTCACCTCTCGATCTCCTGCGCCCTGCGCGATCGGGGGTCTTTGTGCGCTCTGGGCGACCGGGGGTCTTCCGGGTCGACGAGACCACGCCGGCGGGGTGGATCATGCAGCACCTGCGACGTGGGGGACCGGCGACCCGCACGATGCTCGCCGACTTCACGGGCCTGTCGGCGTCGACGGTCAACCGGGCGGTGACGTCGTTGCTCGATCACGGGTTGCTGCGCGACCGCCCCGATCTCGCTCCGCGGGGGCGGGTGGGTCGGCCGCACGTGCCGGTGGAGGTGGACACCGAACGGGGCTTCCTCGCCGGTATCCATCTGGGGGAGCGGGAGACCCGGGTGGTCTCCGGCGACCTGCTCGGCCGGGAACTGCACCGGACGACCTTCACGACACCGGCGTCGGCGTTCGACGTGTTCGCCGCGATCGGTGCGGCGCTGCGGGTGCACGAGTCACGGCTGCACGGCAGGCAGCCGCTGTGGGCCGGCCTCGCGGTGGGCGGTCTGTACGACGAGCACCGAGGGGTGCTCGACCACCCGCGACTGGGCTGGTGCGAAGCGCCGGTGGACGTGTTGTTCCGGGCGATCGTGCCCACGCCGTACACGGTCGTTCCGTACGTGGAGGCGGTCGCGGAGGTCGAATACCGCCGGTTCGAGAGTGCCTTCCGGCGACGACCCGAGAGCTGGCTGTATCTGTGTGCGGAGGAATCGATCTCGATGGCGTGGCTCGTGGACGGTCTCGCGCGGTCGTCGGCGGACGACATCGAATCGTTCTGTGCTGCACTCGGACCGGGGAGCGCCGACGGTACCGATCCGTCGCCGAACCGGGCGGTGCTCCTCGGCCGTGCGGTCGCACTGGTGCGCGACGTCGTCAATCCCGAGGTGGTGACCGTCGGTGGTGAGGCGTTCACCCGGCACGGACGGGAGCGCGAGGACGTGTTCGACGGTTACCGGCAGCGGTCGTCGTACAACGATGTGCCGCTGCGGTTCTCGGAACTCGACGACGATCTTCGGTCGGCGGCGGCGCTCGGTGCGGCGTCGCGGGTGATGTACGTCGACCCGATCGGCGCGATGCAGGCGCGGTGAGACGAGAGCGTCGGTGACCCGTCCGAGTCGGATGCGTGGTCCGATCGACAGGCGCTCGATATCCCGAACGGGCCACCGACGCACGGACTCCGGAATTCAGGAGTCCGAGGTGTCACGGATTCCGGAATCCAGGAGTCCGAGGTTTACTGTGGTCGAACTCTAGGGACGCGCGACGACCGGCATGGTCAGCTTGCCGATCGCGGGGATGGTGAGCACGACGGTGTCGCCGGGCACGATCTGCGCGACGCCCTCGGGGGTGCCGGTGGCGATGATGTCACCGGGCTGCAGGGTGATCACCTGCGAGTACTCCGAGATCAGCTTGGCGATGCCCCAGATGAGGAAGGACGTGTTGGACTTCTGCCGCATCTCGCCGTTCACGGTGAGCCAGAAGTCGAGGTTCTCCGGGTCCTCCACCTCGTCGGCGGTGAGGATGTAGGGGCCGATCGGGGTGAAGGTGTCCATGGACTTGCGCCACGACCGGTCCTCGTCGCCGCGCAGGGTGATGTCGAGCAGCGGGGTGTATCCGAAGACGTAGTCGAGTGCCTCCTCGACGGAGACCCGCTTCGCCTCCTTCGAGATGATGATGCCGACCTCTGCCTCGTGGTCGAAACGTCGGTCCTCGTAGGGGAGTTCGATCGCGCCGTCCGGGCCGACGATGGACGTGACGGCCTTGAGGAAGCCCTTGCGGACCGAGACGTCGAGGATCTTGCGATCGGTGTAGACGCCCTTCTCCCCACCCATCTCCTGCTGGTGCTTGTGGTAGTTGACCGGCGCGGCGAACAGGTTGCGCGGCTGGGGTTGCGGCGCGCGGACGGTCACCGAGTCCAGTGCCTGCCCGCCGCCGGCGGCGACGCGGGACGAGACGTCGGCCGAGACCGTCGACCAGGCGCGGATGAGCGCGTTCGTGCGCTCGCGCGGTTCGGTGTGCTCGGGGACGAGATCGGTGATGTCGACGAGGGTGCCGTCGGTGGCCTCGACGCCGAGTCGGTAGTCGTTGTAGACGTAGAGCTTCATGATTCCTACTCGCTGGGTCGGATGCGGCCGATTCCGAGCGCATCGATGGCGGGCTTGTCGGTGTACGAGAACAGGATTGCGTCCTCGCCGGTCGGATTGTGGTGGGAGTGCTCGTACCACAACGGAATTGCGATGGTGTCGCCCTTGGTCCAGTCGATACGCCGGCCGTCGACGATCGAGTATCCGGATCCGTGGACCACGTGGTAGACGGTCGAGTGGGTGTGCCGGTGGGCGCGGGTGTCGACGCCCGGGCGGATCAGCTGGAGGTAGGCGCCGATGGTGGTCATCACCGGTCCGCCGGTGATCGGGTTGCGGTACTCGACGATGATGTCGTCGAAGGGATCGCCTTCGCGCGTACGCAGGTACTCGATGGTCTCGAGTGCATCGGCGAGCTTGTACACCATTGGCTGCTCGACCTTTTCGGGTTCACCCCAGGGCTTGGCGAACAGTCCGTTGCCGTAGGCGGCGGGGAGGGGGGCGTCCACCTCCTGGCATTCGGGGTCCTCTTCGATGATGTACTGGTTCAGCCGCGACATCAGCGGGGAGTCGAGTCCGTCGAGCCAGATCATCGGGCCTTCGCCCGTGTGGCCGTGCTCGTGCCAGTGCCCGTTGGGGGTCAGCAGGAAGTCGCCCTCGTCCATCGGGACGCGCTGGCCGTTGACGACGGTGTAGGCGCCGTCGCCCTCGACGATGAAGCGCAGTGCGGACGGCGTGTGGCGGTGTGCCGGGGCGATCTCTCCCGGGAGCACCAATTGCAGTGCGGACCAGAGGGTGTCGGTGGCTCCGGTGCGCTGGTGCGGGAGGCAGCCGGGGTTGCGGAAACCGAGGACGCGGCGGAGTGCGTCCTCGAGCGGGACGATCTCGCCGGCCTCGACCATCAGCCGCCGCGCCTGCTCGTAGCGCCAGATGTGCGGCACCAGAGTAGTTTTCGCTTCCGGGCCCAGATTGCCCATGAGCTGCCAGAGCGGGGAGTAGTGGTTGTCCGCGAGTTCGGCGTAGAAGTCGTCGTGCACCGTCTCGTCGGACCGGGTGGTGTCGACACTCATCGCACGATCCTCTCTGTTCTGCAATGCGGAGGTTGATTCCTCGATACAGAATTAATACGTGATTTGGGGTGGTTGGTCAAGGAATAACTACGAATCGTTCTGTTATAAAGAATCATGGCCACTGACTCTGCGCGTCGAGACGCACCGGCATATCCGGTCGGTTCGGTCGACAAGGCTCTCCGACTGCTCCTCGTGGTCGCCGAGCGACCCGACGGACTGCGGGTGGGCGATGCCGCCGCCCTGCTGGGTATCGCCCCGTCCACCGCGCACCGCCTGTTGCAGATGCTGGCGCACTACGGCTTCGCCGAACAGGATCCGGAGTCCAAGATGTACCGGGCCGGTCCCACCATGGAACGGCTGTCGAACTTCCGCGGCCGGGTCATCGACCTGGCCCGTCCGATCCTGGAGCGGTTCGTGGCTCTCACCCAGGAGACGGTGCACCTCGCCACCCTCGACGGGGATCGGGCCCTGACGCTGCTCTCGGTGGAGAGCCCGCATCTGCTGCGCGTGGGCGACCGGTCGGGTCATTCGCAGCCGGCCTATTCGAGCGCCATGGGTAAGGCGCTGCTCGCCGGGATGGGCGGGGACATCGAGCCTCATCTGCCGAACGGCCTGCAACAGTCCGAACGGGAAACCCTGCTGTCCCAGCTCGAGGTGATCCGGGAGCGCGGTTACTCCGCACAGGACGGCGAGGTCGAGTCGGGTGTCAGCGCGGTGGCCGTCTCGGTGGGTGCTGCTTCCGCCGGGATCTCCGGCGCGGGCACCCCTACCGGGTTCACCGGTGCAAGCACCTCCGGCTTCGCCATCGGTATCACCTTCCCGACCGGGCGGATCGGCGTCGACCGCTGGGGCGAGGTGCTCGCCGCCGCCCGGAAGGCGGCCGACGAACTCGCCGACGCCCTCGCCGGTTCCGGACGGTAGCCCCGTCGCCGGCCGGATGGACGTCCGGCCGGCGACGATGCAGGTCAGTACGGGTAGTTGCGGGTGTCGCCGGCCACCGACAGCGGCATGAACATCCAGTCGAGGTTCTCGTAGTCGGTGGGGTTGTGGTCCTTGAAGGAGTAGTTGCGCAGCGCGCGGCCGACGCCGTCGATGTGGAACAGCTCGCCGGCGACCCGGGCGAGGCGCTGGATGTTGCCGGTGTGCGGCGCCCGTCGTGCCTCGAAGGTCTTGAACGCGGCCTCGACGTTCGGCTCGGTCACGAGCGCATCGACCATCGCGAGCGAGTCGTCCAGCGACTGTGCGCCACCCTGGGCGAGGTACTGGAGCATCGGGTGGGCGGCGTCGCCGATGAGGCTGACCGCGCCCGAGGTCCAGGTGGTGACGGGCTCCCGGTCGTACATCGGCCAGCGGATCTCGCGGTTGAGGTACTGCCCGGCCTCGCGGACCTTGTCGCAGCACAGGCCGAAGCGGGCGTCGAGCTCCTCCTCGGTTCCCCAGTTCTCGTGGTCGGGGGAGTAGAAGTCCGAGCGGAAGACGGCGACGTTGTTGTAGAGCTTGCCGCCGCGAAGCGGGTACTGGATCAGGTGCATGTGCGGGCCCAGCCAGCACAGCACCATCGGGGTCTCCACGGCGTCGGCCGGCACCATCTCGATGGGCACGGTGCCGCGGTAGGCGACGTACTCGGAGGGGACGGGCTCGTCCTCGACGATCAGCGGACGGATCGCCGAGCGCAGTCCGTCGGCGCCGACCACGGCGTCGGCGACGTACTCGGTGCCGTCGGCGCAGACCACCTTCGCGCGGCCGTCGGGCAGGTTCTCGGCGCGGAGGACCTCGCGGTTCGTCTCCAGGGTGACGAGATCGCTCGCGCGGCAACCCTCGAGGAGGGCGCCGTGCAGGTCGGCCCGGTGCGTGACGACGTAGGGGTAGCCGTAGTGTTCGACGAACTCCGGTCCGAGATCGACGGTGCCGATCTCCTCGCCCGTCACGGCGTCCATGTACCGCTTCTTCTGCGGGAGGACGGCGTCCTTCATGATCGCGTCCATCACGCCGAGGCTGTCGAGGACGGCCATGGCGTTGGGGGCCAGCTGGATGCCGGCACCGACCTCGCCGAACTCGGGAGCGCGCTCGATCACGTGTGCCGGGCGACCCTTACGGGCGAGGCCGAGGGCTGTGGCCAGGCCTGCGATGCCGCCGCCGACGATGAGCAGGGGGACGTCGATGATTTCTGCCGAGGTGCTCATAGGGCAACCTTTCCGGGGGATCACAGAGATGTTCTGTATCGAGGAATTCGATTCTGCAGGACAGATTAAATCCGCAGGAATGGCTGGTCAACCCTCGACCGTTCGATTCCTGCGATTCCGAAAACGATCTATCACTGAGTGACAGTCGACGTTGTTCGACCGTGCCGGACGGTCCTAATCTCACGGCTACCGTCCGTCGGGAGTTCCCGACCACCGATTTCCACGAACCATTTCACTGGGTGATAGATGGGCTTCTGCGCCGTCTCGACGTCGGATTGGCTGTCATCACACCCACGACATGCAGGAGAGGTCGCCGTGACCGCAATCGAATCGTCCGCCTTCAGTCTCACGGAAGAACAGCGCGCCATCCGTAGCGCCATCGACGAGTTGTGCGAGCCGTTCGACAACGACTACTGGCGTGCCTGCGACGCCGCCGGTGAGTACCCGGAGAAGTTCGTCGACACGCTCTACGAGACCGGCTGGATGGGCATGCTCGTCCCCGAGGAGTACGGCGGAGGCGGAGCCGACATCCGCGATGCCGCAGTCGTTCTCGAGCAGCTCGAACGCAACGGCTGCCACGCCGGTGCAGCGCGCGCCGGCATGTACACCATGGGCGCCCTGCTCCGTCACGGCAACGACGAGCAGAAGCAGCGCTTCCTGCCGAAGATCGCCTCCGGCGAACTGCGCCTGCAGTCCTTCGGTATCACCGAGCCCGATGCCGGCTCCGACACCACTCGCATCCGCACCTTCGCCCAGCGCGAGGGCGACGAGTACGTCGTCAACGGCAACAAGATCTTCATCTCCCGCATCCAGCACTCCGACCTGCTGCTGCTGCTCACGCGCACCAAGAAGCGCGAGGACGCCACCAAGCCGTCCGACGGTTTCACCGTGCTGCTCGTCGACCTGCGCAAGGCGATCGAGGACGGCACCATCCGGGCCACCCCGATCAAGACCATGGTCAACCACGAGACCAACGAACTCGCCATCGAGAACCTGCGCGTGCCGGTCGAGAACCGGATCGGCGAGGAACACAAGGGCTTCAAGGTCATCCTCTCCGGCATGAACTCCGAGCGCATCATCGTCACCTCGGAGTACATCGGTGCCGGCTTCCACCTCATCGACCGCGCCGTCCAGTACGCCAACGAGCGGCACGTCTTCGGCCGTCCGATCGGCATGAACCAGGGCGTCCAGTTCCCCATCGCCCAGGCCTACGCGAACCTGCAGGCCGCCTCGCTCATGCGCTGGCGCGCCGCCGAGATGTACGCCGCCGGCGAGAACCCCCGCTTCGAGGTCAACGGCGCGAAACTGCTCGCCTCGCAAGCACTCTGGCAGGCAGCACAGGCCGCCTTCGACACCTTCGGCGGATACGCCGCGGCCGAGGAGTACGGCATCGAGCGCAAGTGGCGCGAGGCCCGCCTCCCCTCCACCGCGCCGATCTCCAACAACATCGTCCTCGCCGGCATCGCGCACGCCACGCTCGGCCTGCCGAAGTCGTACTAGGAGAAGCACGATGGGTGCACCCATGCCGCCGCGGACCGACACCGACGGACTGACGTCGGTGCTGGCCGCCTTCGCCGCGGGCGACGAGACCGCCCGCGACGAGCACGAGGACCTTCTCGGCCGCATCCTGGTCGACACCGTCGGCTCGGCTCTCGCCTCCGCGCACGAGCCCGCCGAACGGATCCTGCAGAACTGGGCCGCGGCCGAGGGAACCTCGGGCCGGGCAACGGTATGGACGACGGGCCGCACGGCGAGCGCTGCCACCGCAGCGCTGCTCAACGGCACCGCCGGGCACCAGCTCGACTACGACGACATCTCGCCGAGCATGCCCATCCACCCCAGCACGGTGATCGTTCCCGCGCTGCTCGCCGTCGCCGAGCAGCGCGGGACCGACACCCGTCGGCTGGTGCAGGCATACGACGTCGGTGCCGCCGTCTTCCGCGCGGTGGCGGACCTGCTCCCGCAGCACGTCCACTACGCCCGCGGCTGGCACACCACCTCCACGGTGGGCCGGCTCGCCGCGGTCGCGGCCGTCGCACGCCTGGTGGAGATGTCGTCCGAGCACACGGCGCACGCCCTGGGCATCGTGGCCTCGATGGCCGCGGGCTCGCGTCCCAATTTCGGTTCGATGACCAAGCCGCTGCACGCCGGTCTCGCCGCCCGCGACGCCGTCACGGCCGTCGACCTCGCCGAGGCCGGCTTCACCGCCAACCCTCGCGAGCTCGAAGCGGACGCCGGGTTCTTCGACCGCTACGGCGATCCCGAACTGGCGCCGCTCGGCGATCCGGACGAGACCCTCGCCGAACGCCTCGAATACTGGCTGGACGCGTGGCCCACCGACTGGGGTATCAAGCGGTATCCCGCCTGCTACGGCACACACCGCAGCATCGACGCGAGCCTGGCACTGCGCGAACGCATCGCCGGCGCCCCGATCCGCGAGGTGCGGATCACCGTGCACCCGAGGGGAACCCGCGCGCTCGTGGCGTTCCCGCCGACCTCGGCCACGGCCGCGAAGTTCAGCGCCGAATACGCAGTCTCGGTCGCCCTGCAGCGCGGAGCCGTCGTCCTGGCCGACTTCACCGAGGACGCGTTCGCCGAACCCGAGACCATCCGCCTGATGAACGCGGTGAGCATCACCGAGAGCGCCGAGCCTCCCGCCGGCGCACCGACCTTCGCGGGCGGGTACTCGGTGGTCGAGGTCGTCACCGAGGACGGTGCACGACACACCGAACGCGTCGACATCACCCGCGGCGACGGCCGCAACCCGCTGAGCGACGAGGAACTACGAGACAAGTTCGACGACTGCTGCGCCACCGGCGGACTCACCGCCGAAGCGGCATCGACCCTGCACACCGCGCTCGTCGCATCGGCGCGCGGCGGAGCCCTGCAGCAGGTCGCCGCGGCCCTGGCGCCGGAATACCGTACGGAAGGACGACTGGCATGACCGCCACACAGCGCTCGCACCCGCGGGTGGAGATCGTCGAGGAAGGCATGCGCGAGGGCATGCAGATCGAGAGTGCGCACATCCCGGTCGAGGACAAGATCCGGCTGTTGGACGCACTCTCGGCCACGGGCCTGAAGACCATCGTGGTCGGCTCGTTCGTCTCACCCAAGTGGGTGCCGCAGATGGCGGAGATCGAGAAGATCGTCGAGGGCTTCACCCCGGTCGAGGGAGTGCGCTACACCGCCCTGGCACTCAACCAGAAGGGTGTCGAGCGGCGCGCGTCGTTCGCTCCGAAGATCACCCCGCCGGATCCGCGCGTCGGGCAGTCCAAGATCCACCTCGACGACGTCTTCGTCCAGCGCAACACCGCACGGTCGATGCAGGACGAGATCGACGCGCTCGACGGTGTCATCGCCCGCGCCGTCGAACGCGGCGCGCAGGAGGCCCAGGTCTCCGTCAACGCGTGCTGGGGATCGAACTGGACCGGTGAGATCGGCGAGGACCGCCGCATGAAGATCCTGCAGCTGCAGATCGACAAGTGGACCGCCGCAGGCGTTCCCGTCACGCGCGTGCACCTCGGTGATCCGATGAGCTGGAACACCCCCGCCGCCATGCGTTCCCAGATCCGCCGGATCCTCGAGACCTGGCCCGAGATCTGGCACTTCCAGGTGCACCTGCACAACGCGCGCGGCATGGCGCCGCTGAGCGCCTACGCCGCCTTCTGCGAACTCGACGAGCGCCACACCCTCGTCGTCGACACCGCCATCGGTGGACTCGGCGGCTGCCCCTACTGCGGCAACGGCCGGCTCACCCGCATGATCCCCACCGAGGACTTCGTGCACTTCCTCGAGAGCGAGGGCATCGACACCGGTGTCGATCTCGCGGCTCTCATCGAGGCCGTCGTGCTCGCCGAGGAGATCGTCGGGCACGAACTGTGGGGCCACGTCTCGAAGGCGGGTCCGCGTCCCTACGGCAGCGACGTCTACGCGATGGACATGCCGTTCATCGAAACATTCGAACAGGCACAGCATTTCCGGCTCGGACCGCAGGTCTACGAGGGTGCGCTCTCGCCCTGGAAGACCGAGATCCGCTCGGCCGCCCGCGACGACTTCGAACGCACGCTGCTCACCGGTGCGTCGTCCCGAACAGGAGATTCCGCATGAGCACTCCCATCCAGGAGCCCACACCCGGTTCCCTCACCGGCCTGCGCGTGATCGAGATCAGCACCTCGGTCGCCGCACCGTTCGGCGGGCAGATCCTCGGTGATCTCGGTGCCGAGGTCATCAAGATCGAGCGGCAGGCCGGGGACGACACCCGCAAGTGGGCCCCGCCCGCATGGAACGGCGAGTCGATCGCGTTCATGTCGTTCAACCGCAACAAGAAGTCCGTCGTGCTGGACTACAAGACCGACGAGGGCAAGAAGATCCTGGTCGATCTGCTGCGCGACGCCGACGTGCTCGTCCAGAACCTGCGCCCCGGTGCACTCGCCAAGGCGGGCTTCACGTGGGAGTACCTGCACGAACTCAATCCGCGGCTGATCTACTGCGAGATGTCCGGCTACGGCCACACCGGCCCCCGCGCGATGCAGCCCGCCTACGACCCGCTGCTGCAGGCGTTCTCGGGCATCGTGTCGATGACCGGTGAGGACGGCGGCGAACCCGCCCGCGTGCCCGTCTCGCTGCTCGACATGGGCACCGGCATGTGGATGGCGATGTCGGTGCTCGAGGCGCTGCGCCGCCGCGACATGACGGGCAACGGCTGCCACGTGCAGAACTCGCTGCTGCAGACGGCACTGACCTGGATCACCTCGCCGCTGATCGGGATCGCCGCCGGCAACCCCGCCCCGCGTCGCCTGGGCTCCGGCTTCCGCGGCGTGGTGCCCTACGGCGCCTTCCCGACCGCAGACGGCCACATCTTCATCTCGGCCGGCAACGACGACATCTTCCGTCGCCTGCTCGAGGCCATCGATGCGCAGGACCTGGGGGAGCGCGAAGGTTTCACCAGCAACCCCGTACGCGTCGAGAACCGCAAGCTCGTCCAGGACGTCCTCGGCGAGCGCACCTCGCAGTTCACCCTCGACGAGCTGCTCGTCCGGCTGAAGGCCGCCAACGTGCCGCACTCGCCGGTGAACACGGTCGACATGGTGTACCGCGACGAGCAGGTCAAGGCGACCGGCATGCTGCAGCCGCTGCCGCATCCCGTCGTCGAGGATCTCGAGGTCGTCAACCTGCCGGTCACCTTCGACGGGCAGTACCCGCCGCTGACCAAGTGCCCGCCCGCCCTCGGTGAGGACACCGTCGAGGTGCTCGCGGCGCTCGGACGCAGCGAGGACGAGATCCGCGCACTGATCGCCGACGGTGTGGTGCGAGCCGCCACCGAGCAGGCCCCGGCCTGACGAGACCGCGAAAGGAACGAAAGAGCATGACCACCACAGAAGTCGGTTCCGTCGACAACGCCGAGCCGGACTACTCCGACGAGGTCCTCTACGAGGTGCGCGGCAACGCCGCGTGGATCACGATCAACCGCCCGCATCGCCGTAACGCGATGGCGCGCCGCACCGTCAACCAGCTCACCGAGGCGTTCGTCGAGGCGGGGGAGGACCCGGACGTCTTCGCCGTCGTCATCACCGGTGCCGGGGACAAGGCGTTCTGCGCCGGCGGCGACATGAAGGAGATGGACGACATCGCCCGCTCGGGGCGTCAGGTCCACGTCCCGATGACCGGCCTGTACCGCGCGCTGTTCGAGGTGATGCTCGAGACGTACAAGCCCGTCATCGCCGCGATCAACGGCCACGCCATCGCAGGTGGCTGCGAGATCGTGCTCTCCAGCGACGTCCGCATCGCCGTCGAGGGTGCCACGATCGGCCTGACCGAGGCACGCCGCGGCATGGGCGCCAACCTCGGCTCGGTGCTGCTGCCGCGTCTGGTGCCCCGCGCCGTCGCGATGGACCTGCTCTACACGGCGCGGACCATCCCGGTCGAGGAGGCCAAGGAGATGGGCCTGATCAACCGCGTCGTCCCGCGCGAGGACTTCGAGGCCGAGGTCCAGAAGTACGTCGACGACATCCTCGCGAACTCACCGGTGACGTTGCGCCGCTACAAGGAGATGGCCACCAAGAGCTGGGGTCTGCCGCTGCCGAGCGCCCTGCGCCTGAACGTCGGCCCCAATCCGTACCTGAGCGAGGACCGCGTCGAAGGTGTCCGTGCCTTCCTCGAGAAGCGCGCACCCGTGTGGAAGAACCGCTGACCGAACCGACGCCGCGGCGCCTGCAAGGAGCATGATGAACCTTCTCGATCCCGGCCGTTGGGCCGGCAACATCCACAGCGGTGGCTGGATCCCCGGAGCGGCGGGCGACCAGCCGGCGCTCGAGGCCGCCACCGGCACGGAGCTCGGCCGGATCGGTGTCGCCGACGCCGGCCAGGTCCGGGCTGCGGCGACCGCTGCAGCCGGTGCGCAACGGGCGTGGGCCGCGACGAAGCCTGCCGACCGGGCTGCCGTGCTGCGTCGCGCCGGCGACCTGTTCGCCGAGCACGCCGGGGAGATCGAGGAGTGGCTGGTCCGCGAGTCGGGTGGCACCCGGCTCAAGGCCGGCCGGGAGCTCGCGGCAGCGCGAGCGGAATGCTATGAGGCGGCCGGTCTTCCGACGCATCCGTCGGGAGAGGTGTTGGCCACCGACAGTGACCGCTGGTCGTTCTCGCGTCGCCGTCCCGCGGGCGTGGTGTCGGTGATCGCTCCGTTCAACTTCCCGCTGACGCTGTCGATCCGTTCCGTCGCACCGGCGCTCGCGCTCGGCAACAGCGTGCTGCTCAAGCCCGATCCGCGTACGTCCGTGAGCGGTGGGGTCGTTCTCGCGCGGATCTTCGAGGAGGCCGGTCTCCCCGAGGGTGTGCTCCACGTGCTCACCGGTGGCGCCGACGTCGGGGAGGCCGTGGTCTCCGCACCGGAGGTCGCCGTCATCTCGTTCACCGGTTCCACCGCAGCCGGGCGCCGGGTCGGGGAGGCCGCATCGCGCCTGCTCAAGCGGGCCCACCTCGAGCTCGGAGGCAACAACGCGCTGATCGTGCTGCCCGGAGCGGACCTCGACCGCGCCGCCTCCGCCGGAGCCTTCGGGTCGTTCCTGCACCAGGGGCAGATCTGCATGGCGACCGGCCGCCACATCGTCCATCGCGACATCTACGACGAGTACGTGGCGAAGTTGGCCACGAAGGCCGACGCGCTGCGGGTCGGCGATCCGTTCACCGACGACGTCGATCTCGGCCCGATCATCGACGAGCGACAGCTGAAGTCGATCGACGCGATCGTGCGCGACGCCGTGGACGCCGGTGCCCGGGTGTGTGCCGGTGGCACCAACGACGGCCAGTACTACCGGCCCACCGTGCTCGCCGACCTCGACCTGTCGATGCGGGCGTGGACGGACGAGATCTTCGGACCGGTCGCCCCGGTCGTGCCGTTCGACGACCTCGACGAGGCCGCTGCCCTGGTGAACGCGAGCGAGTACGGACTGTCGGTCGGCATCCTCGGCGAAGTGGAGCTCGCGATGCAGTTGGCCGATCGCATCGACTGCGGCAAGCTGCACATCAACGAGCAGACCGTCGGCGACGAAGCGTACGCGCCGATGGGGGGCACCGGGGCGTCGGGAACGGGTTCCCGCTTCGGTGGTCCGGCGGCGAACTTCGAGGCCTTCACCGAAACCCAGTGGGTCACAGTGCGGTCGGAGATCGCGCCGTATCCGTTCTGAGAACGATCGACGGTGCGCGACACGGCTGTCCGGGACGGTGCGTGCGGGATGTGATTCGATGTTGTCGTACACATCCCGCACCACCCCAGGACGAGCCATGAGCAACAACGACGACGGCAAGCGGTCGGTCCTGGGTCGTGCCTTCGAGATCCTCGACTGTTTCGCCGGGGGCGCCGAGATGACGGTCGCGGGGATCTGCGAGCGCACGGGGCTCCCGCCGGCCACGGTGCATCGGATGCTCGCGGCGCTGGTGCGGTGGGAGGGCGTCGAACGCCTGTCCCACGGCCGTTACCGTCTCGGACGGCGGATCTGGAGCCTGGGAATCGGTGCGCCGCAGGTGCGTCGCCTGCGGGAGCTCGCGCAGCCCTATCTCGTCGACCTGCACGTCGCCACACGCGGCACCGTCTACCTGGGTGTGCGGGACGGATCGGACGGGATCTTCTCCGACCGCATCACCCGCGTCAAACCCACCGCCAACTCCTCCCGGGCGACCCGCAGACTTCCGTTGCACCGCACCGGAGGTGGGCGCGTCCTGCTCGCCTACAGCCCCGAGGCCTGGGACGAACTCGTCGCCGATGCGGGGTCGGATCCGGAGATGGCGGCACGTATCCCGGAACTGCGCGCGCAGCTCGCGGAGATCCGCCGCACGGGTGTGGGGATCGCTCGCAACGACGGCCTGCCCGGCCGCACCTCCGTCGCGGCTGCCGTGCTCGATTCGCAGGGCGCCATCGTCGCCAGTGTGACGGTGGCCTTCCCCGAGTCCCGGATCCCGCAACCCCAGCAGATCGTGCCGCGCGTGATCGCCACGGCGCGTGCGATTTCCCGCGATCTCGCGGCCACCGGCGAGTTCTGATCTGTGGCCTGCGGGCGGCAGTAACCGCTACCGTCCCGGTCATCCGCTGCGGTCATTTGGGGGAGCGGATGACGAACAGGCGAGCGGATCGCTACGCCGGGTCGACGGTCGAACCGTCGCCGAGGATCTCGACGACGAGCTCGCGCAGCCAGTCGATCTCGGGGGACGGCAGGTCGCGCCGGATCGTGTACAGCGATACCACCGATTCCGGTACCTCGAAAGGCAGTTCGTACAGGCCGACCTCACCGAGACGGGCGGAGCGTTCGGCGTAGACGCGCGGGGCGAATCCCAGATAGGTGGTCGAGGCCAACACGCCGGCGATGCCGGTGAAGCTCGGGAGGGTCACCGCGACGTCGCGGTGGATTCCGAGTTCCCGGATGCGCAGATCCACTGCAGTATGTCCGGTTTCGACGGCAACCGACACGTGCCGTTCCGCCTCGAATTCCGCGAGGTTCGGTGTCGGTCCGATGCGTGGATGGTCGGGTCGGCGCACTCCGATGTAGGGCTGCGTGAACAGCGGCGTGCGGTCGAGATCCTGCCCGTTCAGAACCGGTGTGCACACCACCGCGTCGGCGTCCCCGAGCCACAGCGCCTCGCCTGCGTGCGAGAGGGCGAGGGGAACCACGTCGACGCTCGCGAGGGGAGCCCGAACGGACAGGGCAGCCATGATTTTGGGCAAAAGCCCCGTAATGCCCACATCGGACAGCACCAACCGGAAGGTCCGGGTCGTGGCGGCCGGGTCGAACGCCTCGGCGGCGTTCATGACGGCATCGAGACGCTCGAGCACCTCCCGCAGGCGGGGGTAGAGTTCGTCGGCCAGTCGTGTGGGTACGAGTTGCTGGTGGCGGCGGACGAACAACTCGTCGCCGAATCGCTTGCGCAGCTTGCCAAGTGCGTAGCTCACGGTCGGCTGGGCCACGAAGAGGTTCTCGGCGGCGAGCGTGACGCTTCTGGTCTTGTAGACGGATACGAACACCCGCAGCATACTGAGGTCGTAGTTGTTCGCCATTCGGTCGACTATAGATGCATTGAATAATGCGATCGGCAGAATCTATTGGATCTATGTGACCGCTCTAACATAGTGTGCTGATAAGTGGTCGTCCCGACCCTATGAATTCTCTTCTCGTCCTGCTGTAAGGGGACCTCTGCATGCCCACGATTCGCGAAGTGACCTTCGAGCTGCTGCGCCGGCACGGTATGACCACGATCTTCGGCAACCCCGGCTCGAACGAACTTCTGTTTCTCAAGGATTTCCCCGAGGACTTCGAGTACGTCCTCGGTCTCCACGAGGGCGCCGTGGTGGCGATGGCGGACGGTTACGCGCAGGCGAGCGGACAGCCGGTCTTCGTGAACCTGCACGCCGCAGCCGGCACCGGCAACGGCATGGGGGTGCTCACCAACTCGGTGTACTCGCACTCGCCGCTGGTGATCACCGCGGGGCAGCAGGTGCGCGACACCATCGGCCAGGAAGTCATGCTGGCCAACGTCGATGCGGCGAGCCTGACCCGACCGCTCACCAAGTGGAGCGCCGAACCGACCTGCCCCGAGGACGTGCCCCGCACCATCAGCCAGGCCGTCCACATGGCGACCCTGCCCGCCCCCGGCCCGGTCTACGTCTCGGTGCCCTATGACGACTGGGAGCACGAGGCCCCGGCCAACACCTCCTACCTCGCCGAGCGGCGCGTCACCACGACGACCGAACCGTCCGAGGCGATGACGGTCGAACTGCTCGCCGCCCTCGACGGTGCGGTCCGTCCCGCCCTGGTCCTCGGACCGGACGTCGACGCGGAGCGCGCGAACGGCTTCGCGGTGCAGCTCGCGGAATCGCTCGGAGCCGCGGTGTGGATCGCACCGTCGCCGTCGCGGTGCCCCTTCCCCAACACCCATCCGCTGTTCCGGGGGGTGCTGCCCGCCAACGTCATGTCCATCCACGAGGCACTGGCCGACCATGACGTGGTGCTCGTCGCCGGTGCCCCGGTCTTCCGCTACCACCACTACCGTCCGGGTCCCTTCCTGGCGGAGGGCACGCGCGTGCTGCACCTGTCCGAGGACACCGGCGAGGTCGCCCGTGCGCCCTTCGGCGAGGCCTACCTCGCGCCGGTCGGCGCGACGCTGCGCATCCTCGCCGAGCGGGTCCGCAGCCGCGACCTTCCGGCAGAGCCGGCACGGGAGGCGTTCGCACGCGGAGCCGATCGCACCGAGGCCATGCACCCCGACACGGTGTTCGCCACCATCGCCGAGATCGCTCCCCGCGACGTGGTCTACGTCAACGAATCCACCTCCACAGCGGACGCCTTCTGGCGGCACGCGCAACTCGTCGAACCGGGTTCGTTCTACTCGCCGGCCTCCGGCGGCCTGGGCTTCGGCCTGCCCGCTGCCGTCGGCGTCCAGCTCGCCCATCCGGAGCGTCGCGTGGTCGCGACCATCGGTGACGGATCCGCCAACTTCGGGATCACCGCACTGTGGACCGCGGCCCGCCGCGACGTGCCGGTGGTGTTCGTCATCCTCAACAACGGTACGTACGGTGCGCTGCGCCGGTTCACCCGCGCTCTGGACACCGGCGACACCCCGGGACTCGACGTGCCCGACATCGACTTCGTCAAGATCGCGGAAGGCTACGGCGTGAAGGGCGAACGGGTCACCGGTGCCGAGGAACTGAAGGCGGCCCTGCACCGAGCCTTCGAAGGCACCTCCCCGGTGCTGATCGAAGCCGTCACGTACTTCGAGTAGGACCCGACACCCGCCGGAAAGACAACCTGAGGAACCACTATGAAGATCACGATCGAGAACCTGCAGCTCCGCTACGGGAAGTTCACGGCCATCGAGAACCTCAACCTCGAGATCGACGAGGGCGAATCGGTTGTGCTCCTCGGGAAGTCGGGCTGCGGCAAGACCAGCACCATGCGGTGCATCGCCGGCCTCGAGGAACCCACCGCCGGTCGCATCACCATCGGCGACACGGTCGTCTTCGACGCGGCGAAGGGCATCAACCTGCCGCCCAACAAGCGCAACGTCGGCATGGTCTTCCAGTCGTACGCGGTCTGGCCGCACATGACCGTCTTCCAGAACGTCGCGTACTCGCTGAAGCTGCAGAAACTCCCTGCGGCGGAGATCAAGTCGCGTGTCGCGGAGGTGCTCGAGCTCGTCGGTCTGTCGGACTTCGCGCAGCGTGGCGCGAGCCTGCTCTCCGGTGGACAGATGCAGCGTGTGGCACTCGCCCGCTCGCTCGTGATGCGCCCCTCGGTGCTCATGCTCGACGAGCCGCTGTCGAACCTCGACGCCCGCCTGCGCGACCGCCTGCGGGTGGAACTGCGGGAGATCCAGCTGAGCCTCGGCCTGACCACGGTCTACGTCACGCACGACCAGCAGGAGGCATTCGCACTCGCCGACCGCATCGCGCTCATGCAGGGCGGACGGATCGTGCAGATCGGCGGCCCCACCGCGATCTACAACGAGCCGGCGAGCGCGTCGATCGCGCACTTCCTCGGTGTGTCCAACATCTTCGACTGCACCGCCACCGTCGGCACCGACGGTTACGTCACGGCCGTTCGCGACGGGGGAGAGGTGATCCGCACCGAGCAACGCGGCCTCGCCGCCGCCGACGACTTCAAGGCGTGCATCCGGTCCGAGGACCTGATGCTGTCGACTGTGTCCGGCGGTGGCACCAACGAGTTCTCGGGTCGCGTCGCCGTCACGAGCTTCCAGGGCTCGAGCGTCCGCTACGCCGTCACCCTCGACAATGGGGGTGAGCTCGACATCTTCGCCCCGACGAAGGGCGCCGAGCGCTTCGAGATCGGCGATCGCGTGTTCGCTTCGGTCTCACCGGAGAACGTCCAGGTCCTGCCGGCCGATGTGGCACGACAGGCACGACTGCAGGAGGTCGCGGCATGACCCAGCTGGCCACACCCCCCGAAACACATCCGGTCGACGACCTCGAGCCGGAGACCCCGGTATCGGCGCCGTTGTGGCGCAGGGGAATCCTCCGCAAGAACGGCGCGGCACTGGTGGTCCTCGCCGTCCTGGCCGTCCTGGTCATCATGCCGATGATCCTGGTGCTCGTCGCCGCGATCGCCACCGAGGTGCCGCGTCCGGGCAACAGCGGTCTCGGTGCCCTCACACTCGACAACCTCAAGGTGCTCACGAGTCCCGACGCCGTCAAGGGCCTGGTGAACTCCCTCATGCTCGGCCTCGGGGCGACGGTCATCGCGCTCGTGATCGGTGCGTCGCTCGCCTTCATCTGTGCTCGCACCGATGCGCCCTGGCGCCGGTTCATCTTCTTCATCGGCATGGCGCCGGTGTTCGTGCCGGCTCTCGTGGGTGCGCTCGCCTGGTCGCTGCTCGCTTCTCCCAGTGCCGGATTCGTCAACATCCTGCTTGCCGACCTGGGCCTGGGCATGACGATCAACATCTACAGCATCCCCGGCCTGATCTTCGTTCTCGGCCTGTTCTACGCGCCGTACGTGTTCATGCTGGTGCACAGTTCGCTGTCGATGATGAACGCCGACCTCGAAGAGGCCGCGACCGTGCACGGCGCCTCCCTGAAGACGATGTTCCGGACGGTGACCCTGCCGCTCGCCATGCCGGCCCTGCTCGGTTCGGGCATCCTCGTCTTCGCGCTGAGCATGGAGAACTTCCCGGTCGCGGCGGTGCTCGGTAACCCCGCGGGGATCGAGACCCTGCCCACCTACATCTTCCGGCTCATGGGTGCAGCCCCGGCCCAGGCGAACGCCGCCGCCGGTATCGCCATCCTGCTCACGCTCGGCCTGGTCTTCGTCACCATGGGCCAGCAGTGGATCGTCAACCGCCGCAAGTTCACGACGATGACCGGCAAGGGTGCCCGTCCCCGTCAGGTGCCGCTGCGCGGCTGGCGTTGGCCGGCAACGATCTTCGCGCTCGTGTACTTCCTGCTCGCGATCGCACTGCCGATGGGCGCGCTCTTCCTCGCCGCCACCCAGGACTCACCGTACCTGTACAGCATGTCCCAGATGTTCCAGGGCGGAATGTCGTTCGACAACATCGTGGAGGTGGCCTCGGCGGCCGACTTCCAGAAGGCGCTCGTGAACTCGGTGGTCGTGGCCGTCGTCGCCGCCTTCGCCGGTACGACGATCAGCTTCTCCGCCTCGTACATCCGCTACCGGACCAAGAGCCGCCTCGGCGCCCTGCTCGAGCAGATCGCCACCGCACCGCTCGCCATCCCGTCGATCGTGCTCGGCATGGGCATCCTCTGGACCTGGCTCAGCCTGCCGATCCCGATCTACGGCACGCTGATCATCCTCGCCGTCGCCTGTGTCGCCGTGGCGTTGCCGCAGGGCTACCGCTCGATCTCGTCGTCGATGCTGCAGCTGCACAGCGACCTCGAGGACAGTGCCGTGATGCTCGGCGCCCGCCGGTCGCGCGCCATCGTCAACGTCACCGTGCCGCTGATGCGCGTCGGTATCGTGTCGACCTTCCTGCTCCTGCTCATGCTGGCGATGCGCGAACTGTCGGCCTCGCTGTTCCTGTTCACCTCCGACACCCGGATCCTGTCGATCCTGGTCTTCGACAACTTCGAGAACGGGCAGACAGCGGTTGCGGCTTCCATCAGCGTGCTGTTCGTCCTGGTGATCGCCGTGCTGGCCGTCCTCGCCCAGCTCGCCGGCAACCGGGAGAAGAAGCAGCTCGCCGAAGCGTCGGACTCCGGAACCAATTCGCTCTGATCGGACTTTTCGAGAAACGAAAGGCCTCACCATGAAAACGCGCAAAGTAGCGCTCACCGCTCTGTCGGTCGTCCTCGCCACGACACTCGCGGCGTGCGGCGGCGGAGATTCCGACGGCGTCACCTCCCAGGCCGAGGTCGACACCTCGGAGGGTCTGGTCATCGACGGCGAGACCATCGCCGACAAGGAGACCTACGAGGCAGCGAAGTCGCAGACGTTGAGTCTGTACTCGAGCTACCAGGAATCCAACGAGCAGGCCTTCATCGAGGCGTTCACCCGGGACACCGGCATCAAGGTCGACCTGATGCGCCTCGTCCCGGCCCGCCTGGCCGAGCGCGTGCTCTCCGAGCAGGGCGCCGGACGTCTGAACGCCGACGTGATCCGCACCTCCGATTACGACATCGTCGACAGCTTCACCGAGGCCGGCGTGTGGAACCCGTACATCGTGCCCGGCACCGAGGAACTCGAGGAGGTCGTGATCCAGGACGGCAACTTCTCCCGGGTCACCAACGTGGTGCAGACCTTCGGTTACAACACCCGCGCCGTCACCGAGGAGGAGGCACCCACCTCGTGGGCCGACCTGCTCGACGAGAAGTGGCGCGGCAAGATCGGCATCTCGCAGGGTGCGACGGGCGGTTCCAACGTCGCACTCAACTGGTTCGTCGAGGAGAAGCTCGAGGACGGCTACTGGGAGAAGCTCGCGGCGCTGCAGCCGACGATCTACGACGGTGCCGGCCAGAAGCTGACGGCCTTCGCCCGCGGTGAGGTGCCGATCGCGACCACGGGTTCGGCGTCGGTGAACGTCACCGCCACCGAGGACAAGGCGCCCATCGACTTCGTCGTGCCCGAGGAAGGCTTCGTGACCTTCGACTACTACCTGGGCAGGACCGCCACCGCCGAGAACGCGGAAGCGGCCGAGGTGTTCATGAACTACAACTTCTCGAAGCGCGGCCAGGAGCTGTTCACCGAGCTGGGCGACTACAGCGTACGACCCGACGTCGCACCGCCGACCGCGCTCGGCCGTGAACTCCCGCCGCTCGACTCCGACAAGGTCTGGCGTATGCCGCTGACCGAGGTGGAACGTCAGGCCGAGTACTCGCAGCACTGGGCAGAGGCGTTCAACTACTGATCCGCATCACGACGAGAGCGGCCCGAACCGGAGCAATCCGGTTCGGGCCGTTCTCATTTCGGAAGGTCGGGTTCGGGAGGTCAATGCAGCACTTCGCGCGCGGTGCGACGGACCGCATCGGTCAGCGCGTCGAGAACGGGAGAGTCCAGCCGCCACCGCTGCCAGTACAGCGGCACGGCGATCGGGTCGTCCGGGGCCAGGCTCACGAGATCGGTCGTGTCGGCGACCATCGCGTCGGGGAGCATGGCCCAGCCCAACCCCAGCCGCGCGGCCTCGACGAACTCGAGGGCGCCGGGAACGTAGTTGCGCGGCGGATTCAGCCGCCGCCGGGTCCGCTTGCGGACGAAGCGATCCTGCATGTCGTCCTTACGGTCGAAGGTGAGCATCGGGGCCTCCCGCAGTTCGGTGGGGGTCATACCCTCGGGGAACCAGCGTTCGGCGAAGTCGACGCTCGCCATCGCGTGATAGCGCATGGCGCCGAGCTTCTCGGACGTGCAGCCCTGCACGGGTTCGGGGACGGAGGTGACCGCCGCCATGGCGGTGCCGTCGCGCAACAGATCCGTGGAGTGGAACTCGTCTTCGCGGTGCAGTTCGAACAGGGCTCGGTAGCGCACGGGCATCCGGGCCAGGGCGCGCAGCATCCAGGTGGACATCGAGTCGGCGTTGACGACGAGCGGAATCGTGGCGTAACTCCCGGTGTCGGCGCCGAGACCGAGTTCCTCGGAGGCGTCCTGCTCCAGCCGCGCGACCTGCCGGGCAAGTCGCATCACCACTTCGCCGGCCGCGGTCGCGCTGACGGGCCTGGTCCGTCGCAGCAGTACCTGACCGACGTGTTGTTCGAGCGACTTGATGCGTTGGCTCACCGCGGACGGTGTGACGCGAAGAACAGCCGCCGCACCCTCGAAAGTGCCCTCGTCCAATACCGTTGCAAAAGTGCGCAGTTGAGCGAAGTCCAGGTCCATATTAAGAAACTCTAATGCAGGTACAGCACAATCAACTGTTCTTATCTCGGCAGGATTCCTAGCGTCGATGCCATGTCACTCGTCGTCGCCGGATTCGTCACAGGTCTGTCCCTCATCGTCGCCATCGGTGCGCAGAACGCCTTCGTCCTGCGCATGGCGATCGCGCGACGATTCGTGCTGCCTGTGATCGCGATCTGCGTGATCTCCGACGCCGTGCTCATCACCGCGGGCATCGCCGGGATCGCGACGATCCTCGACCGCGCTCCCGGCGCGATCGACGTGATCCGTTGGGCAGGTGCCGCTTTCCTCATCTGCTACGGACTCTTCGCGGCACGTCGCGCGCTGAAGCCGTCGGCACTGTCCGCCGCCCCGGGCGGTGCCGTCACCATCGGCGCGGCCCTGCTGACCTGCCTGGCGCTGACCTGGCTCAACCCGCACACCTATCTCGACACCGTGCTCATGCTCGGTTCGGTGGCCAACCATTACGGCAACCCCGGCCGGTGGTGGTTCGGTGCGGGGGCGATCACCGCGAGCGTCGTGTGGTTCGCCGCCCTCGGGTACGGCGCCCGTTATCTGCGTGCCTGGTTCGCCAAGCCGTCCTCGTGGCGCATCCTCGACGGCGGCGTCGCGGTCCTGATGCTCGGCCTCGGTGCCGGGCTCGTCGCCTCGGCCTGATCACCTCACCTGCGTCCCGTGGGGGCGCGGTCGGGCTCGAGATGGCTGAACACCACGACGCCGGGCAGTGCCTCGCCGAGATCGGCCTCGATGCGGTCGAGCAGGTCGTGGCCGGCGCGCACCGTCCAGTCGCCCGGCACCCGCACGACGAGGTAGACGAAGCGCTGCCGTCCCGACTCGCGGGTGCGCGGCGGCAGGATCGTCACCACCCCCGATTCCCGATAGCGGTCGAGGACGGCGTTCACCGCCGTCACGTCCTCCGGGGGAAGAACCGCGTCGAGCATGCCGACGACCGCCTGCCGCACGAGCCCGAAGCCGATCCGCAGGATGTTCAGGGCGACGAGGATCGCCACGATCGGGTCGAGCACGTCCCACCCGGACAGCGCGACCAGCGCGACGCCGACGAGCACGCCTGCCGACGTCCACACGTCCGTCAGCAGGTGTTTCCCGTCGGCGACCAGCGTGATCGACCGATGTGCGCGGCCTTGCCGGATGAGCAGCAGACCGACCACGAGATTGAGCGCCGACGATCCGGCCGACAGGACGAGACCGAGTCCGACCTCGGTCACCGGCTGCGGGGAGATCAGGCGCTCGACCGAGGTCCACAGGATCACCGTCGCGGCGGCGAAGACCATGGTGCCCTCGACCGCGGCGGAGAGGTACTCGGCCTTCCCGTGCCCGAAATCGTGGTTCGCGTCGGCCGGCTTCGCGGCGAGACGTAGCGCCGCGAGACCGACGAGCGCCGCGACGAGGTTGACCCCGGATTCGAGCGCGTCCGACAACAGACCCACCGATCCGGTGATCCACGCCGCCGATGCCTTCAGCAGCATCGTCGCGAGCGCGGTCGCCACCGACAGCAGCATGAACCGCATCAACAGGCGGTGCTGCTGCGCAGAGGGCGCCACCGTTCAGCGCTTGACGAGCGTGAGCTGCATCCCGGTGAGGTCGGTGGCCGTCAGCGCGACGTAGTCGTATTTCGGGGTGGGAACCCACGGCGACAGTCCGAGGGCGTCGATCCGCGCCGCATCGTCGAAGCTCCGCAGGATCCGGGCGTGTCCGTGCAGCACGACGCTCCACGCGGAGTCCTCGCGGATCTCGTCCACCTCGAAGGCCACCTGCGGGTGCACCGCCAGTTCGGAGAGCTTGCTGCCCTCACCGCTGCGGAAGTACACCGTGCGATCGTCGGTGACGTAGTTGACGGGATAGATCTCCGGTCGCCCGCCGACGACGGTGACGAGGCGGCCCACCTTGCCCGTCGCGAGCAGGTCCCAGCACTGGTCCTCGTCGAGTGGGACGACAGGATCGTCGGTGTTCGGGTTGTCGCTCATCGCGTTCACTCCTCCGGTTCCGCTGCCGTATCCAGCACATCACGAACCGGCTTCCGGCGCAGTGGAACGCTCCGCCGGTTACGGTGAAACCGGCCGTCAGGACCGTGTTCGCCCGATCCGCCGAGAGCAGACCGAACGAGGAGTGCCGATGTCCGCACAAGCTCCCGCGACCACCTCGAGTTGGCACACCCGCGCCGCGACCGACGTCGCCGAGGCGTTCGAGGTCGATCCGCAACGAGGGTTGAGTGCGGACGAGGTCGAACGACGGCGTGGCGAGTACGGCCCGAACCTGCTCGACGAGGCGAAGAAGGTACCGACCTGGCGGCGCGTGCTCTCGCTGCTGGCCGACAGGATGACCCTCGTTCTGGTCGTGGCGGCGGTGGTCAGCGCCACCGTCTCCCGCGAGTGGGAGACCCCCGTCGTCATCTTCGCGGTGATCGCGCTCAACACCGTGCTGAACTACGTGCAGGAATCCCGGGCCGAGAGCAGCCTCGCCGCGTTGAAGAAGATGTCGGTGTCGACCAGCCGGGTGCTGCGCGACGGCAGGGGGACGGAGGTGCCCCGCGCCGAACTCGTCCCCGGAGACGTGGTGCTCCTCGAGGCCGGCGACACCGTCCCGGCCGACGGCCGACTCGTCACCGCCGTCCGGCTGCAGGTCGCGGAGGCCGCCCTCACCGGTGAATCCCAGCCCGTCGACAAACAGGCCGACGTCGTCGACGATCCCGACGCGCCGCTCGGCGACCGCACCGACATGCTGTTCATGAACACCGAGGTCACACGCGGACGTGCCGCGATGATCGTCACCGGCACGGGCATGCGTACCGAAATGGGTGCCATCGCAACCCTTCTCGGATCGGCCGGTGGCGAACAGACGCCGCTGCAACGGCGCATCGGCCAGCTCGCCCAGACCCTGACGATCGTCGCGATCGTGACGGTGGCGCTGGTGTTCGTCCTCGGTCTGCTGCGGGGACAGACCTGGTCGGATCTCCTCGTCACCGCGGTGTCGTTGGCGGTCGCGACGATCCCCGAAGGGCTCACGGCCGTCGTCGCCTTCACCCTCGCGATGGGAGCCTCACGTCTCGCGGCCCGCGGTGCGATCGTCAAACGCCTCGCCGCGGTCGAGACGCTCGGCAGCACCACCCACATCTGCACCGACAAGACCGGCACCCTCACCCTCAACGAGATGACGGTGCAGCGACTGCTCGTCGCGGGTCGTGCCTTCCGCGTCACCGGCACCGGGTACGGAACCGACGGCAAGATCCTCGTCGGTGACGGTCTGCCCGCACCGGACTTCACGGACGCACTGCTCGGGATGGGACTGTGCAACGACGCGACCGTGCGCAACGGAGTGCTGGTCGGCGATCCCACCGAGGGTGCCCTCGTGGTGCTCGCCGAGAAGGGCGGCATCGACGTCGAGGGTGCGCGGGCCGCGCTGAACCGCATCTCGGAGGTGCCGTTCGACTCGGACTACAAGTACATGGCCACCTTCCACACCCTGCCGAACGGCGGATACCGCTGTTTCGTGAAGGGCGCGCCGGGTGTGCTCCTCGATCGTGCCACCTCGATCGCCGGTCCCGACGGCCCGATTCCGCTCGACGACGACGGTCGCGCGAGGATCCAGCGGGCCGTGGAGGCGCTCGCGTCGGAAGGTCTGCGAACCCTCATGATCGCCGGTCGCGACCTCGATGCCGTTCCCCGCGGCGACACCGATGCGCTGCAGGAGAAGGTGGCCGACCTGACGATCCACGCGATCGTCGGCATCGTCGACCCGCCGCGGACCGAAGCCGAGGATGCGATCGCCGTCGCCCACGAGGCGGGCATCTCGGTGCACATGATCACCGGCGACCATCTGGTGACGGCTTCCGCGATCGCCGAGGAACTCGGAATCCGCGGGTCGGCTGCCTCCGGTTCGGATCTCGACAAACTCACCGACGACGAACTGCGCCGGAGGGCAAAGAAATTCGGTGTCCTCGCTCGCGTGGCGCCCGAACACAAGATCAGGTTCGTCGAAGCGCTGCAGGCCGACGGGCAGATCGTCGCGATGACGGGCGACGGCGTCAACGACGCTCCCGCGCTCGAACAATCCGACATCGGTGTGGCCATGGGGATCACGGGAACCGACGTCTCCAAGGGCGCCGCGGACATGATCCTCACCGACGACAACTTCGCGACCATCGTCGCCGCCGTGGCCGAGGGACGCGGAATCTACGACAACATCGTCAAATTCGTGAAGTTCCAGCTCACCACGGCGTGGGGCTTCGTCCTCATCTTCCTGACGGCCGGTGTGCTCGGACTCGCGGGTGGCGCGCCCTTCAGCGCACTGCAGATCCTGTGGGTGAACATCATCATGGACGGACCGCCGGCGCTCGCACTCGGTGTCGACCCGACCGCCCCCGACGCGATGAGGCGACGACCGCGGCCCGCGAACGAGGCCCTGCTCGAACGCTCCCGGGTCCAGCGCATCCTCGGCCTCGGCATCGTGATGACGGTGGGCACGATCGCAGTCCTGCACTTCGGACCGGAACTGTTCCCCGACAGCGCATCCGACCCGTTGTTCGCCACCACCCTCGCGTTCACGACGTTCGTCTTCTACCAGGTGTTCAACCTGTTCAACGTGCGCTCGGATCTCGGATCGGTGTTCTCGGCGCAGACGTTCACCAACCACACCATCTGGATCGCGATCGGCGCCGTCGTCGTCCTGCAGATCTGCGTCGTGCAACTCGGCGCCCTGCAGGGATTCATGGACACCACCTCCCTCACCTCCGAGCAGTGGCTGCTCGCGGTCGCAGTCGGCTCGTCCGTGCTGTGGGTGGACGAGATCGGCAAGTTCGTCGCCAGGAGGATCGAGGCGCGCAGGGCCGAGCGGGCGGATACGACCTTCCTCACCTGACGATCGGGAGATGGCGGAACTCACGTCGCCGCGGGGAGAAGTGCGAGGCCGCACTGCCCCAGAATGGAGGCTGCCCCGCGTTGCTCCCCGAGCGCGCCCGCGTTCCGGCCCGCACGACCTCCGGCTCCGGGACTCTCGACAGATCGAAGGTTTCCTCACCGATGACCACCACGGCTTCCGGCCGCCCACTCGACGATCCTGCCCACACCGACTCCGGACATCCCGCGCGCACGCTCGTGATGTGGGCGCTCGCCCTCGGCGGGTTCGGGATCGGAACCACCGAGTTCGTCGCCATGGGGTTGCTCCCCGAGATCGCGACGAGCATCGGGGTCTCCGAACCCACCGCGGGCCACGTCGTCTCCGCCTACGCGGCCGGTGTCGTCGTCGGTGCCCCGCTCATCGCGACGATCGCCGCCCGCGTGCCGCGCAAGACACTGCTGGTCGCGCTGATGGTCGCGTTCACCCTCGGCAACGCCGCCACGGTGCTGGCCCCGAACTACGGTCTGCTCGTCGTCTCCCGGTTCGTCGCCGGCCTGCCGCACGGCGCGTACTTCGGGGTCGCCGCGCTGGTCGCGGCGCATCTCGCCGGACCCGGTCGCCGCGCGCGTGCGGTGTCGCTGGTGATGATGGGGCTGTCGGTGGCGAACGTCGTCGGGGTGCCCGCCGCCGCGTGGCTCGGCATGGCGTTGGGCTGGCGCGCGGCGTTCGTGCTGGTCGCGGTGATCGGAGTGGCCACCGTCGTCGCTCTCGCCGCCTGGGTGCCGACACTGTCGATACCGACGACCAGCGTGCGGGTCGAACTCGGGGCGTTGAAGAGCAGCACCGTCTGGCTCACGCTCGCCGTGGCCGTCATCGGCTTCGGTGGTGTGTTCGCGGTGTACACCTACATCAGCACCACGCTGACCGACGTCGCCGGAGTGTCGAGATCGCTCGTGCCGGTCGCGCTGATGCTCTTCGGCGTGGGCATGGTCGTCGGCAATGCCATCGGTGGTCGCGTCGCCGATCGCGGTGTGATCCCCGGCGTCTACGCGTCGATCACTTCGCTCGCGGTGCTGCTCGCGCTGTTCGTCGCCGCGGCCCACAACCCGTGGACCGCCTTCGTGATGGTCTTCGGTCTGGGTGTCGGATGCGCCGCGGTGGGCCCGGCTCTCCAGGTGCGGTTGATGGATGTCGCGGAGGACGCCCAGACGCTCGCGGCGTCGCTGCACCACGCCGCGTTCAACCTGGCGAACGCGTTCGGTGCGTGGATCGGCGGGGTCGTGATCGCGGCCGGATTCGGCTACACCGCTCCCGCCGCGGTCGGTGTGCTGCTGGCGCTCGCCGGTGTCGCCGTGTTCGCGATCTCCGTTCGCCGCCGTGAGAAGGCCGCACCTTCCCGACGTGATTGGATACGGAAGTGACCGATTCCAGCATTCCGACCCCGCCCGATCCCTTCTTCACGGTCGGAGCGCGTCTCGACAACGGACTCGGCCGCACGGGCACGATCCACACCCCGCACGGAGACATCCGCACCCCGGCCTTCGTCCCGGTGGGTACGAAGGCGACCGTCAAGGCGGTGCTGCCCGAGACGATGGCCGAGCTCGGCTCGCAGGCGCTGCTCGCCAACGCCTACCACCTCTACCTGCAGCCCGGCTCCGACATCGTCGACGAGGCCGGCGGGCTCGGGAAGTTCATGAACTGGCCCGGCCCGACCTTCACCGACAGCGGCGGATTCCAGGTCATGTCGCTCGGGGCCGGGTTCAAGAAGGTCATCGCGATGGAGTCCGTCGGCGTCCAGAACGACGACGTCATCGCCAAGGGCAAGGAACGGCTCGCCCACGTCGACGACGACGGGGTGACCTTCAAATCGCACCTCGACGGGTCGCGGCACCGGTTCACCCCCGAGGTGTCGATGCGCATCCAGCACGAGCTCGGCGCCGACATCATGTTCGCCTTCGACGAGCTCACGACCCTCATGAACACCCGCGGCTATCAGGAACGCTCCCTCGAGCGGACCCAGGCGTGGGCGGTGCGGTGCATCGCCGAGCACGAGAAGCTCACCGCCGAACGTGCCCACCGTCCCTACCAGGCGTTGTTCGGCGTCGTGCAGGGCGCGCAGTACGAGGACCTGCGACGACAGGCGTGCCGGGGCCTCGAGTCCATCGTCGGCGAGACCGGCCGCGGGTTCGACGGCTACGGCATCGGTGGGGCGCTCGAGAAGCACAATCTCGGCACGATCGTGCGGTGGTGCACCGAGGAGCTGCCCGAGCACAAGCCGCGGCACCTGCTGGGCATCAGTGAACCCGACGACATCTTCGTCGCGGTCGAGCACGGCGTCGACACCTTCGACTGCGTCAATCCGTCGCGGGTCGCGCGCAACGCCGCGATCTACCATCCGGACGGCCGGTTCAACATCAACACCAGCCGTCACCGGCGCGACTTCACGCCGATCGACGAGAACTGCGACTGCTACACCTGCCGGAACTACACGCAGGCGTACATCCACCACCTGTTCAAGGCGAAGGAGATGCTTGCCTCGACGTTGTGCACGATCCACAACGAACGGTTCACGGTGCGCCTCGTCGACGACATCCGGACGAACATGGAGAACGGCACGCTCGCCGAGTTCAAGGCCGAGACGCTCGGCCGGTTCTACGCGAGCCGGCGCCAGGCCTGAGTCGTCCGGCTCGAGTCGTCAGGCGTGAGTCGTCACGCGTAGGAGGGTTCGCGCTTCTTGACGTAGGCGATCACGCGGTAGGTCACCGGGAGCACGACGATCTCGACCAGCGTCTTCCACAGGAACCCGACGATCACGAAGTTGACGAAGTCGGCCCAGGTCGTGATGCCGATGGCCCCTGCGGCGATCGAGCAGAAGATGAGGGTGTCGGCGAACTCACCCACGACGGTCGACCCGATCAGCCGCGCCCACAGGTGCTTCTCCCGGGTGCGTTCCTTGATGCGGACGAGCACGTACGAGTTGAGCAGCTGCCCGACCGCGTACCCCGCGAGCCCGGCGATGAGCATCCGGGGCACCACGCCGAGGACGTTCTCGAAGGACTCCTGACCGGCGTAGAAGTCGGCCGGAGGCAGCTGCTGCGTGATCCAGAAGCACAGCGCGGACAGCGCGACCGCGCCGAAGCCGTAGAAGACGGCGCGGCGGGTGGCCGCGAAGCCGTACACCTCGCTGAGCACGTCGCCGAGGATGTAGGCGAGGGGGAACAGGAAGAACCCGCCGTCGGTGATGATCGGCAGGATCTGCAGCGGGCCGACGGCGAACTCGGAGTCGGTGAAGAACGCGATGCCCTTCGTCGCGGAGATGTTGGAGATCATCAGCACCGCGGTGAACAGCACGACGATCCCCGTGTACGGGCTGCGGCCCACGCGCGCGAAGGCGGCGTGGTCGAAGAGGGCGGGGGAGGTGTTCGATCCGTGCTCGGTCACCCGGACATCCAAGCATCACCACGGGGCGATCACGAAGTTGCGGATGGTCTGTACGTGCGCGAACACCCCATATGCGACGAACGGGTCCCGTCCTGGCGGGGACGGGACCCGGAGCGCGCGGGAGATCAGGACTTGCGTACCCGGGTGCCGCCGGCGAACTTGTCGTGGAAACCCTGCTTGTTGCCGTCCTGCTCGATGGTGACCGCGATACCGATGTATGCGGCGAGCGACAGCAGACCGGCGAGGAAGCCCAGCAGCGGGACACCGGTGAGGATCTGCAACGCGACGAACGCGTTGCGCTTGGCGGCCTGCTCGAGGGTGGGATTGCCACCGGCAGGGCCGGCGACCGACAGGCCGAGGAGCTTCTTGCCGACGGTCGCGCCCCGAGCGGACTCCATGTACGTCCAGTAGCCGAAGGCGACGATACCGCTGGCGACCGTCATGAAGAAGTTCACGAAGCCGCTTCCGCCGCTCGCGAGGAGCATGATCGCGGTCAGGATCCCCATGGGGATACCGACGATGAGGCCGTCGATGATGCGGGCGCCGAGACGCGGGAGCAGCTCTCCCGGGGCGCCGGTGCCGAAGTTCGGATCCGGGCCGGGGAATCCGGGGCCGCCGAACCCACCGCCCTGCGGCGCCCCGTACTGCGGTGCACCGTACTGGGGAGCACCGTACTGGGGCGATCCGTTCTGCGGGGTTCCGTACTGCGGTGTTCCGTACTGGGGCGCGCCGTACTGAGGGCTACCGTTCTGGGGCGCGCCGTACTGCGGGAACTGCTGGGTGTAGTCGGGCGGGGTGGCGCCGTAGGACGGGGCGCCGCCTGGATGACCGCCCGTCGCCCGAGGATCCTGCTGAGGGGGTGGATAGCCACCAGTGGTCACTTATGTCTCCCTTGTCGCGATCGGCATGGCAACGCGCCACGGTACAGCGTGCCGTGGCGCGTCGGTAGATGCCTCCGGATGCGACGGGAGGATCCCGCCGGGGGTTGTGTCAGGCCGCTACGGGACCACCCGTGGTGACCCGGTAGGCGTACGTGACGGCGATGATCGACACCGGCACCGTGACCAGCAGGCCGATCAGGCACAGCAGGGCACCGACGAGGTTGATGCCGAGCAGTGCGAGGGCGAGCAGCACCAGCGTTCCCGCATTCGATTTCACGGCATTGAAGCTCGACTTGATCGCGGTGACGGCGTCCTGATTGCGATCGATGACGAACTGCATCGTCCACCACGCGAAGAACGCGAACACCAGGCCCGGGATGATGCACAGCACGAGACCGATCGACGTGCCGATGCCCACGAGCAGACCTGCGACGATGACCGCGCCGATCGGACCGATCTGGAGGAACGTTCCGAAAGCGGGTCGTTGCCCATCGGTTTCGGCCAGTGCGCCGCGTACGAAGGCGGCCTGGATCAGGTATCCGACGATCGTCGTGACGATGCTGCCGATCGCGTTCAGGAGGGTGAAGTCCGTCGCCTCGTCGGTGAAGTCGAACCCGTTGAAGATGCCACTGATCAGGCCCTGGAGGACGAACGCGGCGAGCATGAAGACGATCCACACGCCGGCGTTGCCGCTGAACTTCGACCAGCCGTAGGAGATCGCGTCGCCGACACTCAGCTGATTCGGGGGCGGACCACCGAAGCTCCCGGCGCCGTATGCACCCGGCGGAGGCGGGTAGTCACCACCCGACGGAGGAGGCGGATAGTTCCCCGGCGGCGGGTAGGACCCACCCGGCGGCGGGTAGTTGCCACCCGAGGGCGGGGGATAGCTCCCCGGCGGCGGGTAGTTGCCGGGCGGAGGATAGTTCCCACCCGACGGAGGAGTGCCACCGCCCGAGGGCGGCGGATAGTTTCCGGGTGGCGGGTAGTTTCCGGGTGGCGGATAACCACCCGGGTTCTTCGGATCCTGATTCGGGTCGTAACCACCGGTGGTCATGGCTGCCTCTCGTCTCCGGGATCGGACACTTCCGAGAGAGTACGGATATCACCTCGGGTCTGCATCCGCTATGTCCGCATCGTGTCCTATCGGATGCCTTCCTCCGACGGGGTGAACACCCACGGATCCCGGGGAAGCAGCACGGGATTCCAGCGGTCCAGCAACAGTTCCGGCGACACGGGCTCGCCGGGGTCGGCGAGTCGCAGCGACACGGCGATCGTGCCCAGCACGTCGGCGGCCGTGTGTCCGAGCGCGAGCTGATCGGCCAGTGTCACCGCGCCGTCCCGTTTGGCCAGTCGCTTGCCCTCCTTGTTGAGCGCGAGCGGCACGTGCGCGTAGACGGGCTCCGACAGTCCGAGAAGGTGTGCGAGACAGGCCTGTCGGGGCGCGGAGGTGAGCAGATCGTCGCCGCGCACCACCTGATCGATGCCCTGGTCGGCGTCGTCGACCACCACCGCGAGGTTGTACGCGGGGGTTCCGTCGTTGCGGCGCAACACGAGATCGTCGACGATGCCCGTGAAATCGCCGTGCAGCAGGTCGTGGACGGTGAACCACTCCTCGGTCGCCCGCAGCCGGATCGCGGGGGCGCGGCCGGAGGCCCGGCGCTCGGCCCGCTGCTCGTCGGTGAGATTGCGACAGGTGCCCGGATAGGCGCCCGCAGGGGCGTGGGGTGCGGAGGTGGCCTCGAGGATCTCGCGTCGGGTGCAGTAGCACTCGTAGGTCAGGCCGGCCTGCTCGAGCCGCGCGATCGCCTCGTCGTACAGGCGCCGGCGGCGGGACTGGTGGACCACCCGACCGTCCCAGTCGAGACCGATCGCCGCGAGATCCGCGAGCTGGCGTTGCTCCGCGCCGGGACGCACCCGGTCGAGATCCTCGACGCGCACGAGGAACCGGCGGTTCGTCGACCGCGCGAACAACCACGCCAGGACGGCGGTGCGCAGATTGCCGAGATGCAGGTCGCCGGAGGGACTCGGTGCGAAGCGACCCGCTCCTGCTTCGTCCTCGTCCGAAAGTGACACCCGTGCACTCTATCGAGCGACACCCAGGAGCACCGCTCGCTGGGCGTGCACGACCTCCCGGATCGCCGCGACTGCGGCCGCGACCTCCGGCCGCCGCAGCGTCTCCGAGCGCGCGACGAGCCAGTAGGCCAGACGCGCCTCGACCTCGCCGGGCAGGACCCGGACGAGATCGGGGTGCCGGTCGGCCATGAAGCACGGCAACAGACCGAGGCCTCCGGCGGCGCGGGTCGCCTCGACGTGCACGAACACGTTCGTCGAGCTGATCGAATCCTGCATGTCGGGGGCGATGCGCCGCGCGACGTCGAGATCGTCGACCTGCAGCATCGAATCGATGAAGTACACGAGGGTGTGCTCGCGCAGGTCGCGGACCGACGACGGGGAGCCGTGCGTGGCGAGATAGTCGCGCGAGGCGTACAGGCCCAGGTTGTAGTCGGCGAGGCGGTGCGCTTCGGCCCGATGCACCTGCGGGCGTCCCACGACCACCTCGATGTCCATGCCGGATCGTTGCTGCGAGGCGCGACGGGTGGTCGCGACGATCTCGACGGAGATACCCGGGTGGCGTTGCCGCACGAGCGCGCCGGCCGGGGCGGCGATGTAGGCGCTGAAGCCGTCGGTGGCGGAGATACGCACGACGCCCTCGAGGCGGCGCTCGCCCCGGGGGTTCCGCAGACTTCCGACCGCGGCCTCGATGCGTTCGGCGGCCTCGAGCGCCTCGCGACCGCGGTCGGTCAGTTCCCATCCCGCCGCCGACCGCGTGAGCACGCGACCGCCGAGGCTGCGCTCGAGCGCGGCGATCCGCCGGGAGATCGTGGTGTGGTTGACGCCCAGGTCGTCGGCGGCGCTGGTGAACCTGCCACTGCGCCCGACGGCGAGCAGGACGAGGAGGTCATCGGCCGAAGGCACGCTCATGTGTGCAGTTTTGCAGATCGCATCTGCGAATCGCGTCATTGTGGATGCATATGTGCGTACCGATACTCGGCATATGTGTTTGGAAGTGTTCCCCGTCACAGAGCATTCCGGGAGGGTGCAGGCATGAGCGTCGAACAGGCACGAACGGACGGGCCGGAGAGCTCGCCGTCGGCATTGCGCAGGGTCGTCGGTGCGTCCATGGCGGGCACCGTCGTCGAGTGGTACGAGTTCTTCCTCTACGGCACCGCCGCGACCCTCGTCTTCGCCAAGGTCTTCTTCCCCGACGGCGGCAACGAACTCGACGCGATCATCGCGGCGTTCGTCACCTACGCCGTGGGCTTCGTCGCCCGGCCGCTCGGCGGCATCGTCTTCGGCCACTTCGGTGACCGGTTCGGACGCAAGCAGCTGCTGCAGACCAGCATCATCATGGTCGGCGTCGCGACCTTCCTCATGGGCTGCCTGCCGACCTTCGGTGCCATCGGGTACTGGGCGCCGGCGCTGCTCGTGACGCTCCGGTTCGTCCAGGGCTTCGCGGTCGGCGGCGAGTGGGGCGGCGCGGTGCTGCTGGTCGCCGAACACAGCCCCAACCGCTCGCGCGGGTTCTGGTCGTCGTGGCCGCAGGCCGGCGTTCCGATGGGCAATCTTCTCGCGACGATCGTCCTGCTCGTTCTCACCACCACGCTGCCCGAATCGGCCTTCCTGTCGTGGGGCTGGCGAGTCGCGTTCTGGCTCTCGGCCGTCATCGTGCTGATCGGCTACTACATCCGCACCAAGGTCACCGACGCGCCGATCTTCCTCGAAGCGCAGCAGGAGGCCGACAAGCTCAAGGAGACGTCGTTCAACGTCTTCGAGGTGCTCAAGCGCTACCCGCGCGGCGTGTTCACGGCGATGGGCCTGCGGTTCGCTGAGAACGTCATGTACTACCTCGTCGTCACCTTCTCGATCACCTATCTGAAGATCGTCGTCGGTGCCGACACCAGCCACATCCTGTGGTGGATGCTCGCCGCGCACGCCGTGCACTTCGTGATCATCCCGGTGGTCGGGCGACTGTCGGACACGCTGGGACGCCGCCCCGTCTACATGATCGGTGCCGTCACCGCCGGTGCCTGGGGCTTCCTCGCCTTCCCGATGATGGACACCGGCAACAGCGCGTGGATCGTCTCGGCGATCGTCATCGGACTCGTCTTCCACTCGTTCATGTACGCCGGGCAGCCCGCGATCATGGCGGAGATGTTCCCGACCCGCATGCGCTACTCGGGCGTCTCGCTCGGCTACCAGGTCACCTCGATCGTCGCCGGGTCGCTCGCCCCGATCATCGCCGCGAGCCTGCTCAGCCGTTTCGATTCGTCGGTCCCGATCTCCTTCTACCTGCTCGGATCGTCGCTGATCACGATCGTCGCGGTGATCGTGGCCCGGGAGACGAAGGGCATCTCGCTGCGCGACATCGACGCCGCGGACGCGGAGACGGTTGCCCAGGAGAAGGCCGCCGAGAACACCAGGGTCTCGGCATGAGGGCCCGCACCGCACTCGTGACCGGTGGTGCCGGCGGGATCGGGGCGGCCTGCGCCCGCGCGCTCGCTCGGCAGGGAGTCCGCGTGACCGTCGCCGACGTCGACGAGGTCGCCGCGAAGACGCTCGCCCACGAGATCGGGGGAGAGGCGTGGAGCGTCGACCTGCTCGACACCGACGGCCTCGACGGTTTCCGCCTCGACGTCGACATCCTCGTCAACAACGCCGGCATCCAGGTGGTGCGGCCGGTGGAGGACTTCGCCCTCGCCGACTTCCGCCGCATCCAGACGCTCATGGTCGAGGCGCCCTTCCTGCTCGTGAAGGCCGCGCTGCCCGGAATGTACGAGCGGGGCTTCGGCCGGATCGTGAACATCTCGTCGGTCCACGGGCTGCGGGCGTCGGCCTTCAAGGCCGGGTACGTCACCGCCAAGCACGGCCTCGAGGGGTTCTCCAAGGTCGTCGCGCTCGAGGGTGGCCCCCACGGCGTGACGAGCAACTGCGTCAATCCGGGTTACGTGCGTACCCCGCTGGTGGAGAAGCAGATATCGGAACAGGCTCGCGCGCATGACATCCCGGAGGATCGCGTGCTCTCGGATGTCCTGCTCACCGATCAGGCGGTGACCCGGCTGGTCGAGCCGGAGGAGGTGGCCTCGCTCGTGTCGTGGCTGGCCTCCGACGAGGCCGGGATGGTCACCGGCGCGTCGTACACGATGGACGGCGGCTGGTCGGCCCACTGACCGCACTGATCGCACTGTGCGATCGCCTTCACCGACCCGCGTCCCGGATTCCGGGGCGCGGGTCAGTGCGCGTCGGCGCCGTCGAGGACGAGCTGGACCTGGGCGTGCAGAGCGTGGGTCAGATACTCCCGCGGGTAGAGCTCGGGGCTGGCCGCCGCGTCGAGCGCGAGCCCGTTCGCGGCCGAGAGCAGCAGGGCGGCCCGGGTCTCCGGATCGGGTGTACCCGCGCGGATCAATACGCGCGCTATGCCGGTGCGGATCGTGAACAGGGTGGCGGTGCGGATGGCGCTCAGCGCGGGGGAGGTGACCGCCCGCACGGCGAACGCCGACATCACGTGCACCTCGCTGCCGCGTTCCTCGTCGAGCGGGAGCAGTTGGCTGAGCGCGGAAAACAGGGTGCGCGCCGGATCGATGTCGGGATCGACGTTCGTCAACCGGTTCAGCACCCGGTCCGAGAGGGTGCGGAACGAGTACGCGAGCATCTCGTCCTTGGTCGGGAAATGGTGCTGCACCGCCCCGATCGAGACCCCTGCCTCGTTGGCCACCTCCCGCACACTCGCCGCGTCGAGACCGTTGCGTGCGGCCACGTCGAGCAGGGCCGCAGCGAGCCTGGTGGGGCTGGTGGTGACGTAGGGGCGCGTGCGCATGGGGAGCACCGTAGCCGAGCTCTCCACCGTACGAACGTACGGGGAGGCGGGAATCACATCCCGCCGGTGAGCTCGCGATCGGAGAGGAAACGGACCGATACCGTCAGCGCGGCCGCGAACGCCGCTGCGATCCACAGGGCGTGCAAACCCAGCACCCGGTGGGCGAGCGCGCCGAGAACGGCACCCGTCACCAGACCGCCCCACAGACCCAGATAGGGCAGCCAGCTCCAGCGCGGACCACCGAAGAACGCCGCCGCGATCCGCTGCCCGATCTTGACCAGCGCACCCGTCATGTAGGTCAGGGCGACGGTCGTCTCCCCGTGCCGCCGGAACACCGAGTTCTCCGTTCCCATGGCCAAGGTCATCGCGATCACAGCGACCGGCGTCCAGCCCACGAGCACGGCCGCGGCGGCGATCGTCAGCAACACCGTCACCGTCGCCAGAACCGCGGTCTTGCGGGTCCGCCGATCTCGGTCCGTCAGTTCCGCCACCACGCTGCCGAGGATCACCCCGACCACGAACAGCGCGAGCACGCCGCCGATGAGGGCGACCGTCTGCCACGCACCGTCGGCCGCCCCGACCGCGAAACGCGTGGAGTTGCCGCTCATGAACGACACGAAGACGCCGCCCAGGGTGATGAAACCGAGGGCATCGATGAACCCTGCGAGAGAGGACAGCGCGATGGCGAGTCCCTGCAACTGCCTGCCGTAACCGACCACCAGACGATAGTAGGAACCGTTCCCGCCGGGATGCCGACGACGTCGGCTCCCGGATACTTACGCGGTGTAACGACCGGGCGTCATGGGCGCGATGGACAAGGGGAGCCGTCCGGCACCGTCGTTCTCAGGAGTTCCCTCGATGTCCTTGCCCCGCTTGTCGTCCCGGCTGTCCCTGCTCGTCGTCGCGACGGTCGCGGGTCTGACCCTCACCGGGTGCGATTCGACCACCGAGGACACCTCCGTCGCTCCGGCGGCGACTTCCGAACAGTCCCCGGCGCCGAGCTCCGAAACTCCCACGACGACACCGTCACCCACCACGACGCGCCCCACCTCGACGACTGCACCGAGTCCGGCTGCGTCGAACCCGGCAGTGTCGAACCCGGCAGCGTCGGCGGATTCGTCGGAGGCCCTGGCCCGGCTGGCGACCCTGCCCGTCAAGGGGCGCGCACCCAAGACCGGGTACAGCCGCGACCTGTTCGGCCAGGCGTGGAGCGACGACGTGTCTGTGGAGTTCGGAGGCAACGGCTGCGACACCCGCAACGACATCCTGCGACGCGACCTCGTCGACATCGTCTACCGGCCCGGTACCCGCGACTGCGTCGTCGCGTCCGGAACCCTGAACGACGTGTACACCGGCACGACGATCGCGTTCACGCGCGGCCAGGACACCTCGACCGCGGTGCAGATCGATCACGTCGTCGCGCTGTCGGACGCGTGGCAGAAGGGTGCGCAGCAGCTCGACGCGGGAACCCGTGCCGATTTCGCCAACGACCCGCGCAACCTCCAGGCCGTGGACGGGCCGACCAACCAGCAGAAGAGCGACGGCGACGCCGCGACCTGGCTGCCGCCGAACCGCGCGTACCGCTGCACGTACGTCGCGCGGCAGATCGAGGTCAAGGCGATCTACGGCCTGTGGGTGACGCAGGCCGAGCACGACGCGATGGTGCGGGTCCTCACCGAATGCGGAGGCGGAGCTCCCGCCGCTGCACCCGCTCCCGCACCCACCACGACGACGCGACCGGCCCCCGCGCCTGCGCCGGCACCCGAACCGGCTCCGGCTCCGGCTCCGGCTCCGGCACCCGCACCCGCACCCGCACCCGCACCCGCCGAGCCGGCCCCTGCTCCGGCGGACGTGTACTACAAGAACTGCGCGGCGGCCCGGGCCGCCGGAGCTGCGCCGCTGTATGTGGGTGAGCCCGGCTACCGGCCGAAGATGGACGGTGACGGGGACGGCGTCGCCTGCGAGTAGCGCACACCGCCGTGATCTCCAGGTCAGCTGAAGCGGTCGGTGAGATTGCGGCGCATGCGGTGCAGCTCGCGGAGCTGGGCGCCCAGCCGCTCGACCTCGGCGTCGAACCGGCGCGCCCGGTCCACGGCCCCCACCCGGTGTTCGGCGAGGGCCTTCTGTTCGGTCTTCTCGATGGCTGCGGACACCTCGTCGATCTCCCGGTCCAGCATCTCCACCCAGACCGAAGCCTGCTCGTGGTCGGCGTCGCCGGCGAGCGGGAAATTGTCGTCCGCGGTCACGAGACGCATCGTGCCCGAGATCGGCCCGGTACGCGAACAGGGGGCGGCGGAAAAGCAGAAACCCCGTGGGACGCTGTGCGCCCCACGGGGTTCCGTGGCGGAGGATAGGGGATTTGAACCCCTGAGGGCGTTAACCCAACCCGCGTTCCAGGCGAGCGCCATAGGCCACTAGGCGAATCCTCCGTGGGGAAGCATACCGAATGGAGACCCCAACTTGCCAAACGAGCACGTCGCACCCTGGTTCCGGGGGTGCTGCGGGGGCGGGTTCGCCGCCGGGGCGCTCGTTCCTCTACACTTGCCGATGGATCCCGCGCGGCGCGCATCCTGTGAACTCCCCCAGGGCCGGAAGGCAGCAAGGGTCAACGGGCTCTGCCGGGTGCGCGGGGTCCTCTTAATTTCCGCCGATGCCCGTGTCGCCGTGCACGGTGAAAGGTCCCTCCGCATGCCTACGCAGACCCAGTACGGGTTGATGAGCCATGAGGAACTCGTTGCAGAGCACGAGCGCCAGTCCGCCAACTACGAACGGTTGAAGTCGGAGAAGCTGACGCTGGACCTGACCCGCGGCAAGCCCTCGCCCGAGCAGCTCGACCTCTCCGCGGAGTTGCTGTCGCTGCCGGGCGCCGACGACTTCCGCGACGGCAAGGGCACCGACACCCGCAACTACGGCGGCCTCACCGGCCTGCCCGAGCTGCGCGCGATCTTCGCCGAGCTGCTGAACATCCCGGTCGAGAACCTGCTCGCCGGCAACAACGCGAGCCTCGAGATCATGCACGATCTCGTCGTCTGGTCGCTGCTGCACGGCACCGTCGACTCGCCGCGCCCGTGGTCGCAGGAATCGGTCGTCAAGTTCCTGTGCCCGGCGCCCGGCTACGACCGGCACTTCGCGATCACCGAGTCGCTCGGCATCGAGATGATCCCCGTGCCGCTGCGCGAGGACGGCCCCGACGTGCGGTTCATCGCCGATCTCGTCGCGAACGACCCGCAGATCAAGGGCATGTGGGCCGTGCCGACCTACTCGAACCCCACCGGCGCGGTGTACTCCGAGGAGATCGCCCGCGAGCTGGTGTCGATGCCGACGGCCGCTCCCGACTTCCGCATCTTCTGGGACAACGCCTACGCGGTGCACCCGCTCACCGAGCACCTCGCGCCCGCGATCGACATCCTCGGTCTGGCCGCGCAGGCCGGTCACCCCAACCGTGTGTTCGCGCTGGCGTCCACCTCGAAGATCACCTTCGCCGGTTCGGGCGTGAGCTTCTTCGGCAGCTCCACCGAGAACCTCACCTGGTACCAGAAGCATCTGGGCATCAAGACCATCGGCCCCGACAAGGTCAACCAGCTGCGTCACCTGCGTTTCTTCCGCGACGCCGAGGGCGTGCGTGCCCACATGGCCAAGCACCGCGAGATCCTCGCGCCGAAGTTCGCGCTGGTGCGCCGCATCCTCGAGGAGCGTCTCGGCTCGTCGAAGGTCGCGTCGTGGACCGAGCCCGAGGGCGGCTACTTCATCAGCCTCGACGTCGTCGAGGGCACGGCGGCCCGCGTCATCGCCCTGGCGAAGGAAGCGGGTATCGCGCTGACGGGTGCCGGTTCGGCGTTCCCGTACAAGAAGGACCCCGAGGACAAGAACATCCGCCTCGCGCCGAGCTTCCCTTCGCTCGGCGAGCTCGAGAAGGCCATGGACGGCGTCGCGACCTGCGTGCTGCTGGCCGCGGCGGAGAAGGCGCTCGCCGACAAGTAGTGCGCGGGTAGGTACGCAACGCGAGGACGAGGCTCGCAACATCGGCAGTCACTGCCGACGTTGCGAGCCTCGTTTCTTTGTTGCGTGCCTCCGTCGGCAACAATCTGCACTCCGAGTGTGAGTTTGTTCCCAACCTGTGGATAAAGTTGTGCACAACACGTGGACCGACGGTGGACAACTCGGATCACCCCTGGTCGGGGCGTTATCGGTACCCGCCGTGACAGCGACTTGCTTTCCCCGACCGACCTGACATACTCGCTGGTCAGGGTCGCCGCATACCGTGCGGCGGGTTCGGAAGTGGTGAGTGTGATGGAAAACCGCGCTCTCGTGAACTCCGGAGTCGGCGCATCGGCCGTCGGATCTGTCACGGGGTGTCTCGGTGTGCTGAAGGTGTTCCTCCTGGCGCTCGACATCGAGGCGGCGCCCGAGACGCCACCGCGGGTCCCGCCCGTCGAGAAGGTGGAGCCTTTCCTGCCGGCACGTATCGCCGATCGGCCCGATTCGGACCACGGTGTGCGTCCGCCGTGTCTGCTCGCGTTCCGGCACGTCGTCGACCCGGCACGACCGGAGGTCTCGTTCGGTGCATCGACGGGTTCGCTGCGTGAGGCGCCGGACGCGACCCGGCCGTATGTGGGACACCCCGCGACATGCGTGTCGCTGTGGGACGTCCCCGGCCATGGCCTCGTCCTGGCGTTGGAGTCGCTGACGGACCACGGCCCGCCGTTGATCGACTGGCGCAGCGACCCGCTGCAGGACCGCGACGGCGCCGGTCTGCGCCCGGTGCTCGGCGAGTTCCTCGCGCCCTTCGAACTGACCTCCGACGCCTGCCTGAACGACGTGTTTCCCGGACTGAACAGGCGGTTGTGCGCGCCGACGACCTACCGGCCCCTGCACGAACTCGTCGTCCACCGTCACCGGGGGGTCGGTGATCGGGAGGTCGTCGAGGGGATGGTCGTGGAAGTGGTCTCGAGCGGCGGCGAACGGGTCCGCTCGCTCGTCGACGGTCCGCGCATCGGACCCCAGGCCCGCGCCGCCGCTCGGTCCTGGGGCGTGTTGTGGAAGTGGGATCGGGTTCCGCTGGTGGACCGGCCCGTGCAGCCGGGAGCGGCCATCGCCGTGCGGGAGGACTCCGGTGCGGTGCTGTTCGACCTCGAAGCCACCGCCCTCGGCAGCGACTACGTCGGGCACGGCACCCGCGAGATGATCTACGGGCTCATCCCGTGGGTGGCGGTGCGGGCACGGGCCTCCGCCGACTACTGGACGACCGTGGAGCACCTGCGCCACCCCGACGGGCTCGACGGCGATCGGCTGGCCACGGTCCTCGACGACATCGCGGTCATGCAGGCCCGCCGGATGGAGCGTGCCCTGCTGCGCAAGGAATCGATCCACGACGACCGGTTCCATTCGTGGACACAACCCACCCAGCTGCGAGCGCTCATGGCCGGCCGGGTCGCCGACGAGATGGCCGAACTCGACGCGGAACTGTCCGATGCCGTGGACGTCGTCGAGCACGCCCTGCTGCGCAGTGCGGAGTTGCGCGGCGCGAGGCACACCCGCCTGGCCCAGGGCTGGTCCGCGGCGGCCTCGGTCATCGCCGTCGTGGCGCTGTTCGCCGCACTCGCTGCCGTCCCGGCAACGTCACAACCGACGCTCTTCCCGCACTGGTTGCATGCTCTGACCACGTCGATCGCGCTCACGCTGGGCATCGTGATCGCGGTGGTCGTGTGGCGCCGCCCCTGACGCGCAGGGCATGATCGTCTGCATGTCATCGACGCTGAACCTGGTCGGAGATCCCGACGCCGACGCACTGCTGGCCGAGAACCCGCTGGCGCTTCTCATCGGCATGCTGCTCGACCAGCAGGTGGCGATGGAGGTCGCGTTCGCGGGACCGAAGAAACTCGCCGACCGTCTCGGCGGTCTCGACGTGGACCGCATCGCGTCGGCCGATCCCGACGAGTTCGTCGCGGTGTGCGCGCAGCAACCGGCCGTCCACCGGTTCCCCAAGTCGATGGGACAGCGGATCCAGGCGCTGTGCGCGGCGATCGTCGAGGACTACGACGGAGACGCCTCCGCACTGTGGACCTCCGGCGACCCGGACGGCAAGGAAGTGCTGCGACGGTTGAAGAAGCTGCCGGGCTACGGCGACCAGAAGGCACGTATCTTCCTGGCGCTGCTCGGCAAGCAGATGGGTGTGCGGCCCGAGGGATGGCGCGAGGCCGCCGGCGACTACGGGCACGAGGATGCGCGCCGGTCGATCGCCGACGTCGTCGACGAGCAGTCGCTGCGCGAGGTGCGCGAGTTCAAGAAGTCGATGAAGGCAGCGAAGAAGTCATGAGGCGTGTCGTAGCAGTGTGCGGCGCCGCCGTCGCCTTCGCCGCGGGGGCCGTGGGCGTGGCCTCGGCCGGCGGGGGAGACGACCGGGTCGTCCTCCGGCCCGGCGACGGGATCGTGTTCTCCGCAGAGCCGACACCGGGTTGGTGTTCCGTGGCAGCGGTCGGACACGACGACGCGGGTCGTCTCGTCGCGATCACGGCGGGGCACTGCTACCAGACGGGATCGTCGCCCGTCTGGAAGGTCGACGAGCAGCATCGAGGGCCGATCGGAACCGAAACGGACGTCGCGAGTACGGGTTCGGTCGATCAGCTGGGATTCCCCACCGACGAGATCGCCGACTACGCGGTGGTCGTGCTCGACGAGACCCGCGTGCGGGGATCGAATACGTCGGTGCCCAACGACCGGGGAGAGCGAGTCGTGCTCGAATCGGTCGCGGCGTTCGGCGAGGGTGAACTGCCGGTCGGAACACATTGTGCGGCAGGGCGGAGCACGTCGGTGGCCTGCGCGACCGGCGATGTGCGGGTGGACGGGAACCTGATGTCGTCGCCGCTGCTCATGCGGCCGGGCGACTCCGGCGGTCCGCTCGTGCGCGCCGAGACGGGGGAATGGATGGGACTGTCGGTGGGCTACCGGTTCCCGCAGACCGCGGTCTCCGACGACCGGCAGGTTCCCGACACGAGGTTCGCCGCCTACCAGCGGGCCGATCGGATCCTCGCCGAGATCGACGCGCGCGACGGGATCGGCTCGGGGTTCCGTCTCGTCGACACCCCCTGACCGATCCCGCCCGCGTTACCGTCAGAGCGTGTCGAAACGCGGAATCAGATGTTCCGCAACGTTCTTCGCCTCGTCGATGAGCGGCCATCCGGCGAGGATCAGGGAGGTCAGTCCGGTCGCGTCGCGCAGGGTGCGCACGTGGCCGGTGATCTCGTCCGGGTCGCCGACGTAATAGACCGCCGACGAGCCCGTGGCGAAGATGTCCAGCGGTGACCACGCGGTGATGCCCGCGTAGAGTCCGTCGCCGAGATACAGGTCCTCGGGTTCGGGGAGCTTGCCGGCGTTGATGGTGTCGACCCAGCCCTGCCGCTGCGCGTCGCGCGCGGTGAAGGTCTTCAGATCCTGCTTGCCGTGCGTGCGGCGGCGCACCGCCTTGTCGAGCACGTCCTGGATCTGCTCGATCCCGGCCTTCTCGAACAGCGACCGGAACCGCTCGAGTGCCTCGTCCCGGTTCGGACGCACGATGACGCCGGACAGGGCGCCGAAGTCGGTGTACCCGCGCCCCTCCGCTGCAGCGGATTCGCGTGCAGCGGTGAACTTCTCCGTGACGAACGAGGTCTCGCGCAGCATGATCAGGTAGGCGTCGAGCACCTTGCCGGCGTTCTGCAGACCGGCGGGGGAGTCGCCCGTTCCCCACAGCGGGACCGAGTGGTCCGCAGGAGCATCGATGCGCAGCGGGGTGTTCGGGAAGTTCGACGCGGTGCCCTCGGCATAGATGCGCCGGAACTCCGCCCAGTACTTCTCACCGAGCTCGTACCGACGGTCGTGCTCGACGTTCATGTCGTACTTGGTGAGGATGTTCTCCCGGCCGTTGACCGAGTTGATCATCAGACGACCACCGCTGAACGCGTCGAAGGTCAGGGCCTTCTCGGCGAGCAGTCGCGCGGGCGTCATGTTCGCGTAGATCGCGACGAGGAACTTCATCCGGCTGGTGTGCGCCGCGGCCCAGGTCGCCGAGATGAAGGGGTCGTTCGGCCAGGTCGCGACGAGCGCACCTTCGAAGCCGCCGTCGTCGATGGTCTTCGCGAGTTCGATCTGCCGCTGCCCGTCCACCGGGTACAACCCGCCGGGGCTCCAGGGGTAGTCGCCGTCGGCCTGGGTGAGATACCAGAAGGTCTTGATGGGCATTACTTCGTGTCCTTCGAGGGGAGTTCGAACGGTTCGACGCGGGCGCGAGCACGCAGCGTGTCGGCGTCCACGGCGAACAGGGCGTCGAGATAGGCGACGGCGAACGAGCCGGGGCCGGTGGAGTTCTCCTCGGCGATCTCGGACGCGACGGCGACGTGCGCGTGGGCGGCCGCGAGGCCGACGAGAGGGGTCTCCGCGACCGCGAGATAGGCCGCGACGAGTCCGCCGAGGGAGCATCCGGTGGAGGTCACACGCGGCAGCATGGCGCTGCCACCGGCGATGCGCAGCCCGACGATCCCACCGTCGCGGTCGCGGCCGACGAGGTGGTCGACGGGACCGGAGGCCGACACGGCATCCGCGCGGTCGAGCAGCGCGAGCGCGGCGGGCACGGCGGCAGCGGCCTCGTCGGCGCTGTCGACGCCGCGCGTATCGCCGCCGAGGCCGGCGAGCGCGATGATCTCGGAGGCGTTGCCGCGGATCGCGGTGGGGTGGAACTTCAGCAGGTCGGCGGCGAGCGAGGTGCGCCACGCGAGTCCGCCCACGCCGACGGGGTCGAGGACCCACGGGGTGCCGGCGTCGTGCGCGGCCTCCGCCGCGCGGGTGAAGGCCACCGAGGTCTCGTCGAAGGGCGTACCGAGGTTGACGAGCACTCCACCGGCGATGCGCGCGAAATCGCCTGCCTCGTGCGCGTTGTCGATGTGCGCGTTGCTGGCGCCTGCGGCGAGCAGCACGTTGGTGAGGAAGTTGGCCGAGACGATGTTGGTCAGCGAGTGCACGAGCGGCGTCCGGGCACGCAGGGCGTCGAGGGTGACGGCGAGATCGTCGACGGTGGGGGTCGTGGTCACGGAAGATCCTGTCGGGAGATGGGGGAGGGGATGAAGCGGGTCAGGATCGCGGACATCGCATCATGCGTCGCCCTTCCCTTTCTCCGAGTGTCCGCATGGGGAGCGCGGGGTCGGCCGTCCACTCCTCGAGGGATCCGTCGTAGACGGCGATGTCGTCGTGGCCCGTCCGGACCAGTGCGAGCGCCACCAGGCAGGCCGAGACGCCGCCACCGCAGTAGAGGATCAGGGGCCGGGCCGTATCGGCGAGGGCCTGCTCGGCCATCTCGGCGATCCGATCGGTGCTCCGCAGGATGCCGTCGGCGAGCAGGCTCTTGGCCGGCAGGTTCCGGCTCCCGCTGATGTGCCCGCGGCGCGCGTAACGAGTGGTGGCGGTGCCTGCGAACTGCTCGGCGTCGAGCGCGCAGACGAGGGTGCCCGGTGCGTCGCCGGAGACCACGGCGAGCACGTCGTCGCGGTCGCGCCACAGGCCGCGGTCGGGCAGACCGGTCCGGGATGTGGTGGCGCGGCGTTCGGCGGCGTCGCCGGTCTCCACGGGCAGATCGAGCTCGGTCCAACGGGCGAAGCCACCGTCGAGGACTCGGGCCGAGATGCCGATGTTGCGCAGCATCCACCACAGCCGGGAAGCCCAGGTCATGCCACCGTCGTCGTAGATCACGAGGTCGGCGTCGGGGGCCACGCCGAGTTCGGCCAGGGCCGCTGCCAGGTCGTCGGG
>NZ_NERM01000023.1:0-70985 GCF_002215235.1 Rhodococcus sp. BUPNP1 | reverse complement strand
GGCCCGCCCCGAACCACCGGGCCGGCCGCGGCCGGGCGACGAATGAACGGGGTCCTCGCGGCCGGCCGGCCGCGCACCCGCGTTCTCGGCCGAGTGTTCGGCCGGGGCGGTAGATCCCGTGGGCCGGACCCGGCCCGGACGCCGGACGCCCGACACACCCTCGGTGCGGGTGCGCCTCGCGCCGGGACGGGATCTACCGCGTTGACTCATGCCGGCGATCAGCCCTCGACGGAGAACCGCGGGAAGGCGAGCTCGCCGGCGTAACGAGCGACGTCACCGAGGGACTCCTCGATGCGCAGCAGCTGGTTGTACTTGGCGACACGCTCGGAGCGGGCGGGCGCGCCGGTCTTGATCTGTCCGCTGCCGACGGCGACGGCGAGATCGGCGATGGTGGTGTCCTCGGTCTCGCCGGACCGGTGGCTCATCATCGTCTTGTAGCCGTTGCGGTGTGCGAGGTCGACGGCGTCGAGGGTCTCGGTGAGGGTGCCGATCTGGTTGACCTTCACGAGCAGCGCGTTCGCGGCGCCCTTGACGATGCCGTCCTCGAGGCGCTCCGGGTTGGTGACGAACAGGTCGTCGCCGACGAGCTGGATCCTGTCGCCGATCTCCTCGGTGAGCGCGACCCAGCCCTCCCAGTCGTCCTCGCTGAGCGGATCCTCGATGGAGACCAGCGGGTACTGGCCGAGCAGCTCGGCGTAGAAGGCGCCCATCTCGGCGGCCGTGCGGTTCTGGCCCTCGAACTTGTAGCCGGTGCCCTCGGTGTAGAACTCGGTGGCCGCGACGTCCAGCGCGAGCGCGACATCGCTGCCCAGCTTCAGGCCGGTCTTGGAGATCGCCTCGCTGATCAGGTCGAGCGCGGCCTTGGTGCCCGCGACGTCGGGAGCGAAGCCGCCCTCGTCGCCGAGGCCGGTGGCCAGGCCCTTGCTCTTGAGCACGGACTTGAGGGAGTGGTAGATCTCGGCACCCCAGCGGAGGGATTCCTTGAAGGTCGGGGCGCCGATCGGGGCGACCATGAACTCCTGGACGTCGACGCCCGTGTCGGCGTGGGCGCCGCCGTTGAGGATGTTCATCATCGGAACGGGAAGGATGTGGGCGTTCGGGCCGCCGACGTAGCGGAACAGCTCGAGTCCGGACGACTCCGCGCCGGCCTTCGCGACGGCGAGCGACGCGCCGAGCAGGGCGTTCGCGCCGAGACGGCCCTTGTCGGGGGTGCCGTCGGCGTCGAGGAGTGCCTGGTCGACGGTGCGCTGCTCGGTGGCGTCGAGGCCGATGATGGCCGGGCCGATCTCGGCGAGAACCGCCTCGACGGCCTTCTCGACACCCTTGCCGAGGTAACGCTCGCCGCCGTCACGCAGCTCGACGGCCTCGTGCTCGCCGGTGGAGGCGCCCGACGGCACTGCAGCGCGGGCGAAACTTCCGTCCTCGAGCAGCACCTCGACCTCGACCGTGGGGTTGCCACGGGAGTCGAGGATTTCGCGGGCTCCTACCTGCTCAATGATGGCCACTGGCTGATTCTCCTTCGATGGACTGTCACGCTGCGGTGTCTGCACGCTGGGGACAGCCTAACGGTCGCGACCTGCGTGTGAGGCACAGGCGCGCTCGAGGCCCGGCGTGGTGCCGTCTACGGCCGCACTCCCACGCCGTAGGCGGCGGCGCGGTCGCGGACGAGCATCAGGTATTCGGTGGAGCGGTTGTAGGCCATCAGGGCGTTCGTCCAACCCTCCGCGGTGGTCAGGTCGCCTCCGCGGTCGCACAGATAGCGGCCCGCGGTCAGGGCCGCGTCGTCGATGTTGTCGGGGTCGGCGATGCCGTCGCCGTTCGCGTCGACACCCCATCGTTCCCAGGTCTCGGGGATGAACTGCATCGGCCCGACCGCCCGGTCGAGCACCGGGTCGCCGTCGAGGCGGCCACCGTCGGTGTCGCGGATCTCGGCGTTGCCCCGGGTGCCGTCGAGCGGGACACCCCGGATGGGCGGTGAGACGCTGCCGTCGGATTCGAGGGAGGCGCCGCCGAACCGTCCGTGGCTGCTCTCCACGTTGCCGATGCCGGCGAGGGTCGTCCACGACAGGCCGCATCCGGGGGTGCCGACGGCCAGGACGGCCGCCGCGTGCCCGTATGCCTCGAGTGCGGTGGTGGGGATGCCCAGTTCGCGGGACTGTGATTCGGCCCAGTCGGCGAGCTGCGCCGCTGTGCGGCCGGGACCGTTCACGTCGATGGGAGGAACGGGCAGGCCGGGAGCCGGTGGAACGCCGTCGGGGATCTCGACGGACGGCCGCCGGGGTGAGTGCAGAGCGGACTCGACCGCCACGAAGACGACGGCGACGAGTGCACTGAGCAGGACCACCGGCCACAGCCAGCGTCGGGGTTCTCGATCGGACGGCACCCCTCCATATTCCACAAATGTCACGATCGGGGCCCGAGCCGTCACCAAGTCGCGGCACTGCGGCCCGGAAAAGAGCCTTCAGGAGATGTCCGAGGCGACTGCCGAGGAAGGGAGTTCGATCTGCTTCATATGGAGCATCTTCTCGAGGTCCGCGGGCGGTTGCGGCTTGCTCAGGAGGAATCCTTGGGCTCGATAACAACCGAGGCCGAGCAGGGTGCGCGCTGCCGCGGACGATTCCAACCCCTCGGCGACGACGTCGAGTCCGAACGCGGAGGCCAATCCGATGATCGACTCGACGATGACCCTGTCGCTCGGACTGCGTTGCAGGTTGAGAACGAAGGCTTTGTCGATCTTGAGAACATGAACCGGCAGAGACTTGAGGTGAGCGAGCGAACTGTACCCGGTACCGAAGTCGTCGATCGCGCAGCACACTCCGAGGCGGTCGAGACGCCGCAGAGTCTTACGCGACCGTTCGAGGTCGCTGACGACGACGTATTCCGTGATCTCGAGGCAAAGTGACGATTTACCGAGATCGAACTCCTCCAGGATCTCCTCCACCATCTCGACGAAACCGATACCGACCAACTGCGCCGGCGACACATTGACACTCATACGGAGTTCCAGTCCGGGTACCGTTCGACGCCACTGCGCCAATTGGGCACAAGCGGTGCGCAGCACCCAACGACCGAGCTCACCCGCAAGGTTCGTGGATTCGGCGACTTCGATGAACTCCGCCGGCTGAAGCCGGCCGAGCACCGGATGATCCCAGCGCACCAAGGCTTCCACACCGAGTATCCGCCCGTTCCGCAGGTCGAATTCCGGCTGGTACTCGAGAACGAGTTGATCATCGCCTATCGACCTTCGCAGACTGAGCTCGATGAGGTTACGACGTTCGCTGGCTCCCTGCATGTCCTCGGTATAGGCCTCGACGCCGTTACCACCTTTGCTCTTCGCTCGCATCATCGCTTCATCGATACGTCCGAGCAGTCCCACCGGATCCAGCCTGCCCGGTTCACCGACTGCGACGCCGAGGCTGGCACATCGACTCACCACCTGGGTTCCGAGTTGAACCGACATTCCGACGACCCAGCGCAGTTCCTCGGCCTTCTCGCATGCTTCCTCGAGGGACAGCGGACCGCCGAAGACGATCACGAACTCGTCTCCGCCCAGACGAGCCACCACGTCGTCGGGACCACAAACCCGACTCATCCTCTGTGCGGTCCTGCACAGGAAGATGTCCACTGCCGTGTGGCCGAGAAAGTCGTTGAGCGGCTTGAGTCTGTCCACGTCGAGGAACACGGCGGCTACCGGCCCCGGTTCTTCCGGACTCAGACGCTTTTCGAGGTGATCGAGAAGAGCACGCCGACTCGCCAGCCCCGTGAGGTCGTCGTGGAAGGCCGCGTTGCGTAGTTCCCGCTCGGCGCGGACTCGGGCCTGCACCTGGGTCAACATGGCGGCGATCATGGTGAGCGTGTAGATCTCGTCCTCGGTCCAGACTCGATCACCGATCTTGATGAAACCCAGGGTGCCCGTGGTGATCTGTCCGGATATCAGAGGTACAGCGGCGACGGAGACCTCGGGTACGCCGGATCCGGCCCTTACACGGTCGGCGTAAGCGGCGCCCGACTGTGCAGGACGGCTGACCGACGGCTCCTTCATGTGTTCGGTGAGAGCGAAGATCGGATCCGCATCGCGAAAGTAGACCACCCCCAGTGGATCCGGATCCGGTATCACAGGTCTCGGCGGCCATTCGGCGATCAGGATCGTGGCGTGGATCTCGTGATCGTTGTATCGAAGGAAAGCGGTGTCGACCCGGAAGTACTCGACGAGATCCCGTAGGACGGTCTCCACCACCGAGTGGTGCGACACGGCATCCACCGGCATGAGATGGGTCGCTACTCTGGCAACGAGACCCTCGAGACTTTCCAGCGGCATGTCCGTCTCCCTGCTTACTGGAACTGTCGACGGGCGCGACGATTACGTTACGGACTTCCGAAAGATCGTATCGGAGCGCCGAACACTTCGAGGAGGTTCAAGAGGAACCCGAGCGACCCGCAGGAGCATGGCGATGCGAGCGTCCCCCGGCCGTTCCACCACGTCGTCGAGAAGCCACCTCAGTTTCTCCATTCTTTTCGCATACGCAGGCGACAACTCGAGAAGATCCTCCGTGTCCTCTGCATACATGAAAACGGGAGTCATGGGCTGCACCGCCAAGCCCAGACGGTGGGCTACAATCCAGACACTTTCCATCAAGACCCCAGCGCGGACATAATCAGTCGCCTCCACTCCTTCGGAGAATACTGCGACGAACGCCGAACTCGACCGAATCCGGTCCGCAGCCGGCCTGCCGAGCGCATGACCGAGGTCCCACTCTCCCAATTGGTCGAGCACGTCGTCCCGTAGAACGATTTCGAGCATCACCGATTCCGCGTCGTCGAGGCCCAGGGACGCGATGTCGATTCCGGTATCGGAACCATCGGACGGCCATCGGAGTTCAGCGATCATCTCTCGTCTGAGCCCCGCGTCCAGGTAGCGGATCCGGTCGGCCTCCGCGAATATGTCGGCGATACGATCGAGACGGACAGGGTCGGTGATCACATCGATCCGTCCACCGACCGAACCGGCCGCTCGGTACAGAACTTCCCGGGCACCCACCGGAAGGGGACGCCCGTCCCCCATCTGCCTGGTCGTCGCGCGAGAGAGCATTGCCTGGTACGAGGCAGCCAGTTCCTCATCGGTCCCCGAGCTGAACCGCACTCCTGCCACCACATCCCATGGACTCACCTCTCCGGCTCGCTCTTCGATGTATGCAGAGCCGAGGATGCCGTGCGCTGCCGCTGCGATGCGTGCGTTCTGAAGCGCAGCCCCCAGAGCCACGTAACTCCCCCTACACCGGATGTCGATACCCGAGTGGGCGAAACGGTCCCCGATTTCGATGCGTATTTCGCCGGGTTCGGCACTCAGAAGCCAAGGTTGGCTGTTTCCTCCGGACGGCGCTCGCTCCGCTGCATGGACAATCGCGGAGACGGGATCGTCCGGCACTTGCCGAATACTGGGTTCGGTCGACACCGGTTCGGTGGGGTCCGGTGGCAACAACTGCTCCAGGAACGAATCGAGATCGACTCTGCCACGACCGGAGGGTAAGGGTCTGCCGAGCAACAGACGGCGCACGGCTGCCGCAACCATGGCGCCTCCGAGCATGACCTCGCTGCCCAGCTGCGGCCAGGTGGCAACGGTCCTGTCCACCTCGAGTAAGGACGCAGCCATCCGTGTCGATATGTCCTCGGGTCCCAGAAGACGCAGCGCGAACGGGATCTTCTCCCGATCGGTGAGCCCGGAGAGTCGCCGAGCGTCGATGTCTCCCAGCAGTCCGTGAAAGGGGGTGGTTGTCTCGAGATCGAACCGCTCCACATCGATCGTTCCCCGGTCGCTGGTCTCCATGATCACCGGGACCTTGCGTCTGCAAGCTTCCAGACGCAGGAGCACCTTCATGTCAAGGGAATCGCATTCGTCGACGAGAACGTCGAGTCCGTCCACGAAATTTCTTACGGTGTCGGGCTGGAGACCGTCGGGAGAGACTGTGATGGACAGATAGGGGTCGACCTCCCAGAGACGACGAGCGGTTGCGACGGCCTTGTTCACCCCCAGGTCGAGGACGGACGCGGCAACCCGGTTGAGATTGGACAGCTCCAGGACATCGAAGTCGGCGAGTCGCAATGCGCCACAGAGCCCTTCCAGCGCAAGCGCTTGCGCGACCGCGGACCCTACGCTGAGCCCCACGACCCCCACGGTCCGATTCGCCAGGATTTCCTGCTCGTCGACGGTCAGTTTGCTCCTGTTCCGGTCCAGTCGTAGACGACGGAAACCACGCGGACCGAGAACGTGTACAACACTGTTCCGCCAGGGGTAGTACACCCACCGCGGCAACTCGGCCGACAGACCCGGGTCCGGAGCAGGTAGCACCTTACGCAATGCTTCCTGCTGCTCGGACAGGTGATCCAGCACGGTCACGCCCGGATCCGAACGGAGACGTTCCGCGCGCTCCCCCTCCATCAGGATCACGGGCCCGACCGCCGAATCATGTCCCGGCATCATGCGGGTTCCACTCGAATTTCCATGAAGGCTCGGCCACTACCGATAGCGTCCTGGGAGACCCGGCGGAGTCCCACCACATCAATCGCGTCCTATAACGCCTGTCGGGATACGGCGTAGGGGGAACGGACTCGTCGACCGCTCCCCCGCAGGTTCGCCACAGATCGAGCACCGTGTCGGCCGCTGTCGCCATCATGTAGCGGGCACCGAGCACTTGCATGAAGTTCGCTCCCATGGTCGCCACGGCCAGAGCGAGCTCACGTCGCCGCGACACACCTTCACCGATCCACGCAGCTTTCGCTTCGATGATTCCGAATGGAACCTTCGCCTCGATCGATGCACGGATTCGAGCGACTTGTTCCGCGTCCTGCCACTCCTTCAGCGCATGGGATTCATCTGCCGAGAGGAACGGTCCCTGCGCGCGCAGTCCCCCGACTACCGTTCCCTGTTCGTCGAGAGCGGCCGAAAAGAGCGCTGTACTGCGGCCGGATACGACTCGGTCGTATTCGAGGGCCGACTCTGCCCCGAACTTCGTGTATGCCTTCAGCGCACCGTCGAGATATTCATGCCAGATGTCTGGAGCACTGGAGGGAGAGGCAGTAATGAATCGATACTGCGAAACAGGGTCACGACATACGGCGATGCCGTTCGGGCATCCGGAGAAAGCCGCCCGTGCCCCTGGATCCACCGGCCACCTCCTGACTCACCTCCCGCACGGTCACCACGGACTCGAGGTGGCCGAAATCGCGGCGGCCGGGACGGACCGGTCCGATCCTCGATACGGGTCTATGCGTGAGTATGCAGCACAGTCACTCCTCGCGTACCCCTCACAGCAAAGAAACGTACAGATCGGTTGTTCCAGAGGGCCCGACTACAGCGATTTCGCCACGGTAGGCCCGGTCGATCCGCTCCTCCTTCTCGGCTCTGTCCACCTGCGCCCATAGATCGTCGTCCGGGTCGTAGTCGTCCTCCGGAACGAAGTGGGCGAAGTAGGCAGTAGGGACAAGGAACAACGAATCACCCACGGTCAGATCGGCCAGGCCTTTACAACGGGTCCCGACGAGCGCAGTCCACCCCACTTCGGCATGACAGATGTAGAGGACGAGCAATTCCTGCAGGCCACGTGCCCGGAGGCGATCCTGCGTGAAGTCCATCAACTCGACCTTCCGGTCCCCCCCGCCCGGTCCGAAGCCCGGCAGGACGAGGCCGCCGATATAGTGTTCGTGCAGTTTCGTGATCGAAAAGGTCATGATTCATCGCTTTCGACCGGGTTGAACACCGACATGTACAGCTCGATGCGGAAAGCGTTGGGGTAGAACTCGAAATCTCCGCGGAAGGAACGGCGGATCGCGCCGGACGCCTCTGCTTCCCGAACCTGCTCCCACAGGTCGGACACGACTTCGGGGAACTCACCCATTGAGCTGAACTTTGCGTAGGTGCCCGCGGGGATACATGCGACGAAATGCCCTTCTTTCACCTCGTCGAGGGACTCGCACCAGTAGCCGACCGTTTGGGTGTAGTACGAGCCGATCTCTACCGCAGGATCGGTGTAGGCGGAGGCGAGAGGGCCGCCGAGCTCTTCCTTCAGCATTGCATGCCACGCCCGCTCGAGCGCATGGTCCCGCACGTAACCGATGGTCCGACGAGGGCTTCGTACCGGAAGACCGGCGACAAGAGTTTGTTCGCGATGAACGATTTCGAACGGCATCGGGCGACCTCCGTAGAGCAGTTGCTGTCACTCGGCACGCCCGACTCGTTCCGACTCGTTGTGACTTCACAGAGTCTAGAACCAACTCTCACACACTCAAACAGGATCTCGAAAAAACTTCTAGTTTGTTTATAGCTTTCCAGACGTACAGAAGTATGCTTTTATCACTTCAGCAAACCGCTAGTAGGTGTGGGGAGTCAGAACCCACTCGATCTTCAGAGGTTTCGTCCATGAAATGCCGTTCATGCGATTCCGAACGGACGCTCAGCGTCCTGGACCTCGGGTCGGCACCTCCCGGGGATCGGTTCCTCTCCCCGGAGGAAATACATCAGCCCGAAATGAGCTATCCCCTACGCATCCATGTCTGCGAGGACTGTCTACTCCTGCAAGGACCGAGTTACACCCCTCGTGACGGCAGCACACCACATCACCCGCGGACGGATTTGTCCGTCCGAGAACCGGTGACGGATCGGCTCCTCGAGCGGACGATCCATGCGTTGCGACTCGGGCCGGATTCCTTGATCTTCCAGGTCGCCAGTTCCGACGGATACCTCCTCCGACACGCAGTGGAGGCCGGCATACCCTGCCTCGGCATCGAGCCCTCGGCCCGTGCCGGCACGCTGGCTCGCGCGGGAGGGGTCCCGACCATCACAGCATTCCTGGATGAGGACTTGGCCGAGGACCTCTACCAGGAGTACGGACCGGCGGACCTGGTCGTGGCGGACGACATCTACTCATATGTGTCCGACATTCCGGGCTTCACCCGAGCATTACGCATTCTCGTCGCGGACCACGGGACGGTCTCCATGCGAATCGACCACGCTCTCCCTCTGATCCGTAACCGACGGCTCCATGAATTCGAACACGGACGACTGCAGTACTACACGCTGCACACCGCGATGCGAGCACTTGCCGCTGGAGGACTGACCGTTGTCGAGGTGAAGTCCGAAGGCCGCTCCGGCGAGTCCCTTCGTCTCCTCGCACGACCCACAGAGACATCACCCTATCCCGGTCCTCGAGTCGAGGTCGTCCTACAGGAGGAAATCGACGAGGGATTGCACAGCAAGGACGAGTATCTCGCACTGGAGTCGTACGCCCGTGCCACGCGCGCCGAAATTCTCGAGCTTCTGCTCGGCTATCGCGGGCAGACGGTCGTCGGCTACGCGTCCGGTTGGTACAGCACACTTTTCAATTACTGCGGCATCCGGCCGGACATCATGAGGTACACCGTCGACCCTGACCCGAGGCGACACGGTAGCTTCACACCCATCACGCATGTGCCTGTGCGATCACCGACAGTAATCGATCATGACCGGCCGGACGTACTCGTAGCGCTGCCCTGGACCCGCGCCCCCGATCCCGTCCACGACTTGGAACACGTCGTTTCATGGGGTGGGCGACTCGTCCTGGCCTGCCGTTCCTCCCGGTCGGCGTCGGAGAACGCGCCCGTAAGCAGAACCCATGGATGACAGGTCACCGACCGATCCATCCCCTTTCAAGGCTCTCACCCCTTCGACACGAACGGATCCCTCATGTCCTCCATCGATACACGAGAAGGCACCCCGACGCAGTCCACCACCACGACGGACGTCACGAGGTTCCGGGACCACAGCGCCCCCGGAACGGAGAGTGCAACGAAAACCACTGTCAGCTTGATCATCCCGGTGCGAAATGAGGCGAGAAACATCGCATGGGTACTGAGCCAGGTACCGGACGAGGTCACCGAGATCATAATTGTGGACGGCGAGTCGACCGACGCTACCCTGGTGACAGCTCGAAGCGTCCGACCGGACATTCGCATCGTCCAGCAGGAAGGAGTAGGTAAGGGCAGCGCACTGCGGACAGGTTTCTTCGCAGCCCGGGGTGATGTGATCGTGATGATGGACGCCGACGGCAGCATGGCTCCTCAGGAGATTCCCCACTACCTCCACTTCCTCACCAACGGATACGACTTCGTCAAAGGGTCCCGTTTCGTGGCGGGTGGCGGCTCCCTGGACATCACGCGATTCCGAACACTCGGAAACCGTTTCCTGCTAGGCGTTTTCAACTCCCTGTACGACACCCACCTCACAGACCTCTGCTACGGTTTCTGCGCATTCCATCGCCGCTATCTCGAGCACCTGAAGTTGTCGGCCACCGGCTTCGAGATCGAGGCCGAAATGATAGCCGGCGCGATGAGAGCGGGCCTGCGCATCGCCGAGGTCCCCAGCCTCGAGATGCCACGACGAAGCGGAAAATCCAATCTACACGCGTTGCGGGACGGAACACGTGTACTACAGGCCGTTCTCGATGCCCACAGCGACGAGACGACCGGCTTCCTGACGAGGATGACCCATCCACGCCGTAGGCACGCTGCCGAGATCACGGCATCCTCCCCGGGGTCAGCATGAGCACCCCGGTTGCCGAGCGTCGCTCCACCGCTCGGCGACTCTCGCTCGACGATCTCCCCGTCCCACGCACGGACATCGAACTTAGCGACCCACCAAGATATCTGAGATTCACAGGTGAAGTGGGTACGCCCACCAAGATCGTGGCACTGATCCGATTCCACACGCACCCGATGGGTGTCGTAGTCCTGGATGCCACGCGGGGACCGGAGTGGTCCACCCACGCACCACAGGTATGGGCCGAGGTCGGTGACGCGGTGAACAGCCACCTCGAATCCGACGGACTCCGCCGGGTCTCGGATGTGAACGCTCTGTCGTCGGGCGCCTGCCTGCAGAACCCGTCCGAGTCGAAAGGGCCACGCTGCCTGCGGAGGCGGGACGAAGTCCTCGAGCGAGCTCCGTTCATCACGGTCGTCGTTGCGACCCATGACCGGCCGGAGAGTGCACGCGCATGCCTCGATGCGCTCACTTCGATGGTCTATCCCGGTTTCGAGATCGTCGTTGTCGACAACGATCCTTCCGATGAGAGAACCGCACGAATGGTCATGTCCTACCAAGATGCACGTGTGCGTTACCTGCGCGAGGACCAGCGCGGGCTGGCCTCCGCGCACAACTGCGGTCTCGCCGCGGCGCGCGGACCGATCGTGGCCTTCGTCGACGACGATGTCGTCGTCGACGCGCATTGGCTCACCGCGATCGCGGAGGCATTCACATCCACGGATGGTGTCGGATGTGTGACCGGACTCATCCTTCCGGCGCAACTGGAGACACCGGCCCAGCTGCTGCTGGAACAACACGGCGGCTTCGACAAGGGCTTCGAGATGCGTTGTTTCGATGACGACAGGATGCGTCCCGCAGACCGCCTGTTCCCTTTCACTGCAGGACAATTCGGATCGGGAGCGAACATGGCTTTCGACACGGCGATTCTGCGCGCACTGGGTGGGTTCGATCCCGCCATAGGTGCCGGCACCTTCGCTCGGGGTGGGGACGATCTGGCCAGTTTCTTCCGTGTGGTCACCGCCGGGCATCGGTTGGTATACCAACCGGCCGCGGTCGTGTGGCACCGCCATCACCGCGACATGCCTGCTCTCTGCAACCAGGCGTACGGATACGGCGTCGGACTCGGCGCCTTCGTTGCCAGTTCGGTGACTCGAAACCCTCGGACGATCCTTACCCTCCTACGCCGATTACCCCGCGGCCTCGGATACGCTCTCCGCTCCTCCTCGACTCGAAATCGGGATCGTTACACCGATCTGCCCGCTGAGATAGCGACACTGGAGCGGCGCGGCCTCCTGTTCGGTCCCATCGCTTACCTCGTGAGCCGCTGGCGCACACGCCATTTCTCCTCACTGCAATCGTACGGCCCGGGCGGTACACCATGAGTGACATCCCCTCGGCTCGCCGGATACACACCACCTTCCACCCTTCCCTCCCCGGTCTCGGCCAGCTCCGTACGTTCGTACAGGATCTCCGAAATCCTTTACTCCGCAACGGCATGCTGCTGACGCTCAGCGCGGTGATGTCGGCGGCCATCGGATTCGGGTATTGGGCCATCGTTGCTCGTCACTACGATGCCGGCACTGTCGGCACGAACTCCGCGGCGATCTCGATGGCGATGCTCACCGCTGCAGTCGCCCAGTTGAACCTTGCCAGCGCAATGGCACGGTTCGTCCCTACTGCGGGCCGGAGCACGCGGCGTCTCGTCGCGGGTGCCTATCTGGTGACCACGGCATTCGCCCTCTTGATTGCAGTCGGCACCGTCCTCCTGGTTCCGGTGATCTCACCGGAGACCTCGTTCCTGGATCACCCCGAAACACAGTTGCTGTTCGTAGTCGGAACAGTCGGATGCACCTTGTTCGTCCTCCAGGACGGCGTTCTCGCCGGCCTTCGACGAACAGTCCTCGTACCGATAGAGAACGTCGCGGTCGCGCTGATCAAGATCGGCATGGTCGTGGTGTTCGCCGCACTCGTACCTGCGACCGGGATCTTCCTGTCATGGGCGGCCTCGCTCCTGATCTCCATCCCGATCCTCGGCGCGTATCTCTTCCTGTGGGCCATTCCCCGCCACGCCGCAGCAACCGAGAAAAGAGGATCGCTTCCTCCTCTCGGACAACTGTCACGTTTCGTGACCGCAGACTATGTCGGCGCCGTCTGTTCGATCGGCGCTGCCACTTTGATGCCGATCGTGGTTCTGAGCCGCCTGGGCTCGGTCGAGACCGCCTACTTCTCGATCGCTTGGGCGATCGCGAACACGATCCACCTCGTCAACGTCAATCTCGGGATGTCCCTCGTCGTCGAAACCGCCGCCGACCAATCGGAACTGACTCACAAAGCCCGCCAGGTGATGTTGCACAGCGCACGCCTCGTGATTCCCGTGGTGGTCGGGTTGCTGATCCTCGCGCCCTTCATCCTCGGAATCTTCGGCGCGGAGTATCGCGCGGGAAGCGATGTCCTGCGATTGATGGCACTCGCCGCCATCCCCAACATCGTAGTGGTGACAGCCATCAGTTCGGCGCGTGCGCGCCGGCGGTTGAAACTCCTGCTGGCCATTCAGATCGCCAACATCGTTCTCACACTCGGACTCGCCCTGGTCCTACTCGAACCATTCGGGCTTACAGGTGCCGGTCTCGCCCTGCTCGTGAGTCAGACCTCGATCGCGTGTGTTCTACTGCTCCGTCGTAATCTCTGGCTGAGCACCCCTCGCTCACGGACGAGACTTTTCGTTTCCGTCGGTCACGCTCTCGGCCGAACCGTACCGGAGTTCGTCATACGTGCCGTCGCCGTACTATTGAGATCGCGTGCAGTGAAAAGGATGTCGCGTTCGTTCGAGACGTTGCTCGTCCGCCGGCGCTCCCGCGATGCCAAGGCAGAAGCCGATGCCTTCCTCCGAAGCACCATTTCGAGCGAATGGTCCGATGCGGAGTCTCTTCCGACCGAGACCGACATGCACGTCGCCGTCCTGAACCGGTCCGCTCATGGTCCGGTCGCCGTCCTCAAGATCGCCCGTACCGAACTCGCTGCAGCAGAATTACGCGCCCAACACAAGGCATTGACCGAGCTGCATCATCACCACGGTCTCGGAACCTGGCGTCGCCATCTACCGCGAACTCTCTTCTTCCGCTCCGATTCGGACACCGTCACGTCGGTCGAGACGTACTTTCCCGGCGAAGATCTCGCGACCATGATCGATCGACGACCAGATCACCTGGACACACTTGTACCGGCTGCGATCGCTTCCATCGACGAATTACATTCCGCAACTGCAGAACTCGTTGTGGTGGATGAAGAGACTTTGGCCTCATGGGTGGACGGACCATTGCAAGATGTGGCCTCCGTATGCCGCACGATCACCCCGTCTTACTTGTCCGTGGTCGACGATCTCGGAGCAACCCTGCGGAATGCATTGCGTGAACGCGTCATGATGGTGGGCTGGACCCACGGCGACTTTCACGCGGGAAACGTGCGCGTCTCGTCCGAGACAGGTGCGGTGTCGGGGATCGTGGACTGGGGCGGCGCCAGACGCGATCATCCGGTCGTTCTCGACGATTACTTCATGATTCTCACCTCCAGTTGCCTGATCGACCGCAGCGAGTTGGGAACGGTCGTCCGGCGGCGTCTTCGTGACGGCGGCTTGTCGGAGCGTGAACACACGATACGTGAGACGGCGTATTCCTCACGAGAGAGTCTTCTTCGCGGTGAAGAGCCCGACGAACGCATCATGGTGTTGCTTACTTGGCTCCACCATGTGGCCGTCCTGTGCCGGACATGTACCGCCCATAGCGAGGATCGGGTCTGGTGGGTGCTCAACGGACTCCCTGTCCTTCGGATGTTCGTCGACATCAGGTCGGATTTCGATCGGCACGCCGACACGGCGCGCTCACAGACGATCGGTGTGAACAGCCCCGCCGCATTCGCCGGACCCGCGCAGGACGGCGCCGGCGACGGAGGCAGAACGCGAGTACTTCCGCCCGCGACCTCCGATTTCGCTCCGCACCCCACCGAAGCGCCTCGGGTCGCCCCGGTCGGGGTCGTCACCGCGTCGGTCGTGATCTGCGCATACACCGAACGTCGATGGGGTCTGTTGTGCCGTGCTGTGGAGTCGGTTCGATCCCAGACCCACCAGCCCGAAGAGATCATCGTGGTCGTCGACCACAACCAGCGACTGTTGGAACGGGCCCGAGTCGAGTTCGATGATGTGACAGTGGTTCCCAATCGTCACGAGCCCGGACTGTCCGGTGCACGTAACACTGGTGTTTCAATCGCTACCGCCGAGATAGTCGCATTCCTCGACGACGATGCCGCAGCCGACAGCGGCTGGCTCGCGGCGATCTCCGCGCCCTACCACGATCCGGAAGTCCTCGGGGTAGGAGGATTGGTGGAGGCCGAATGGCAGATCGCGCGACCACGTTGGTTCCCCCCGGAATTCGATTGGGTCGTGGGCTGCAGTTACCGAGGGCTCCCCACCCGACGGACCGAAGTACGGAACATGATCGGCGCGAGCATGTCGCTACGCCGCGCGCCCGTGGCAGAGGCAGGAGGCTTCGCCACTGAACTCGGCCGGGTCGGAACGAAACCACTGGGGTGCGAGGAAACCGAACTCTGCATCCGGCTCGCCCAGAAGCATTCAGGCGGGGTCCATATCCATGAGCCCGATGCCAAGGTCCGTCACTACGTCACAGCCGAGCGCGCGAAGTGGTCCTATTTTCGGTCCCGCTGTTACTCGGAGGGACTTTCGAAAGCCGCCGTAAGCGCGCGCACCGGCACCGACCGCGCATTGTCGAGCGAGCAACAGTACCTCACCACCACGATTCCCCAGGGACTCAAGCGGGAACTGGCAGATGTCGCACGCGGCAGGGTGGGCAGCCTCGCCGCGATCCTCGCAATGATCGTGGGGGTGACCACCACATTGGCCGGCTACGCCGTCGGCACCACCATAGGTCGGGAGCGCACCACTTCGGGGGCTTCTCCGCGGCAATCCGCACTTGTCCTATTTCCTCATCTCGGCGTACTTCCCTATCTCGGTGTACTCGCCGCTGCGAGTCTGTGGATCGTCTCACTCCCGCGTATCGACGTATCACTTATGGGTGACTACGGGCTGCTGCCCCTGCTACCTGTCACATTTTGGGCCGGACTGGCGGTTCTACTGGTGAGCTTCGGTCTCTCGGTGCGGCGCGATTCCGTCCCGATTTGGGTCTACGCAGCCCACGTCGGTGTACTCATCGCGATCCTGCACGCCACCCCGACGATCCTGTACGACACTCTGCGCTATTCGTGGGCGTGGAAGCACATCGGCATCGTCGACTACTTCCAGCGAAATCCTGCTGTCGATCCCACCTTCGGAGAACTGTCTGCCTACCAATTTTGGCCTGCCTTCTTCAACGCGAATGCCACGCTTGTGAAGGCCGGCGGTCTCGATTCGGCACTCGGCTACGCAGCGTGGGCTCCGCCCTTCTTCAACGTCCTGCTCCTAGGTCCGTTGTTCCTGATCTTCCGTGAGTTCAGCGGCGACAAGCGCTTGATCTGGACTGCAATCACGATCTTCTATCTCGGAGCATGGGTCGGGCAGGACTATTTCGCACCACAGGCTGTTTCATTCTTCCTCTACCTGACGGTGTTGGCACTCGTCCTCCGCTACCAGAAGCCCACCGTTCCGGCGCACACACGTAGGTGCGTCGCCGCGTTCGCGATAGTGCCCATCATGGCAGGGATAGTGCCGACGCATCAGCTCACCCCACTGATGACAGTGATGGCACTCGGCATCCTCGCGGTATTCCGCGCCAGGAAGACATGGGTTCTGACCGCCGTGATGCTGGCACTGACGTTGGGATGGGACATTCTGTTCGCCGGACCATGGCTCGCTGCCGATCTGGCCGGCCTGGCCGCTGCATTCGGTGACGCAGGTGGAAACGCCGGATCGGGTTTCATCGATCTGGCAGCAGGAAGCCGGAGCCAGGTGGTCGTCGCCCAGTTCGATCGTGCTCTCTCGGCAGGAGTATGGTTCCTGGCCGCAGTCGGTCTTTTCCGGCGATTCCGTACGCCCAGGGGGATACTCCGACATCGCGAACTCGCCCTGCCTCTGCTCGCCGTCGCTCCGTTGCCGCTGATACTGAGCAACGACTACGGCGGTGAGATGATCTTCCGCGTCTACTTGCTCGGATTACCATTCGTGGCTTTCTATGCGGCAGCCGCATTCTTCCCCGATCGCCGGACCGGCCGTCTCGTACCGACGAACCGGAGAACGTGGGTGAGTCTTGTCGCACTTCCGGCAGTCCTCATTCTGATGGTGACAGGATTCGCCTTCGGTTACTACGGCAAGGAACAGACGGCGAACTTCACGACCGGTGAGCACGCGGTCGCCCAGTTCGTCTACGGTGTGGCACCCCGAGGGTCGCTGATCGTCGGCGCTACAAACGGATTCCCTTGGGCTTTCAAGAACTTCGAGTTCTACGACCACATGTGGTTCTCGACATTCGAACTCGAGGATCGACAGGCGATACTCGACGACCCGGAAGGGATGTTCGCCGACATCATGAATCCCGTCGAGCACCATCACTCTTATCTCGTCATCACCCGTAGTCAGCAGGAGGACATGGTGTTGTCGGGTGACCTCCCGGAGGACGCGCTTCCCCGAATCGAGCAGATCCTCGAGGAATCTCCTCGCTTCACATTGATCTACCGGAATCCCGATGCCGTCGTCTTCACTCTCACCCAACCCTCGCCGGAGGAGCCATGATCCGCATCCGCACAATTGCTCGCGCCGCACTCGAGCCCTTCGCGGGATCGGTAGGGACCCTCCGTCGGATTCCTCTTGTCTTGTGGGTGACAGCTTCGGCGGGCTGGGTTGCCCTGCTGATAGCGGAGTTCCTCCAGCCGGATTCGGTCGTACAGTTCATCCGCCCTGTGGCCGTCTTCCTCTTTGCCCTGTTCACCCCCGGCTGGGCAGTTACAGGATGTCTTCCGCTGCAGTCTCTTGTCGAACGTCTGGTGGCCGCAGTCGCATTCAGTTTCTCATCGGTGCTGATCGTCTCGGTCGGATTCACAATCGCACACAACGGTTCGATGAATCTGCGACTCGCGACTCTGGCAGCGCTGACGACAATGGCATCGGTGATCGCGATGATCCTCGCGGTACGCGACACACCGAGCTCGGACGCCCGTGCAGTCACACGGGCAGGAACGAGCACCGAGGTGATCTGATGACCGCGATTCCGATCCTGCTCTACCACTCGGTCTCAGCCGAGCCCGCTTCTTGGATCGCCCCGTATTCGGTCCCACCTTCCGCGTTCGCTCGGCATGTGGATGCCATGATCCAGAGCGGCCGGACGCCGATGACAGTCTCCGACTTCACCTCCGCCGTCCGCGGACAAAGCGTCCTGCCGGAGCGGCCGCTGATCGTAACCTTCGACGACGGCTTCGCCGACTTCACGTACGCTGCCGAAGCTCTCAACGCACAGGGAATATGCAGTACTCTGTATGTCACGACCGGTGCACTGCAGGGGTCCCGATCGGTCGGCCTCAACATTCCCCCCGCGGCGATGCTGTCCTGGTCGCAACTGCGCGATCTCGACGACTTCCCTGTCGAGATCGGGGCGCATACCCACACTCATCCTCAACTCGACATCATTCCGATCTCAGCTGTGGATGACGAAATCCGACGAAGCAAGGACCTACTCGAGGACTTTCTGGATCGTTCCGTACCGAGCTTCGCGTATCCACATGGCTTCCACTCGGCCCGAGTCCGGGCAGCCGTCGTACATGCTGGGTACGACTCCGCTTGCGCAGTCGGAAACTCCCTGAGTTCCAGTAACGATCATCCCTTTTCCATCGCGCGACTGACCGTTCGCGCAGATACCACCCCAGAGCAGCTCACACAATGGCTCGCAGGATGCGGCGCTCCGATCGCGCCACGCCGCGAACGCTGGCGTACCGCAGCGTGGCGAACCTACCGAAGGTTCCGCGGAACACGTTCCGTTCGAGGAGTATTCGTTCACACATCCGGCACGCCGACTCGGCAGGCCTCATCACCGAACAGGAGTCAATGACATGCGCACTCTCGTCACCGGAGCTGCCGGCTTCATCGGATCAAACCTGGTCGACCGACTGCTGGCGGAAGGTCACGAAGTCGTCGGTGTCGACAACCTCTCGACCGGTCGGCCATCGAATCTCGATGTCGCTCTGCACTCCGACCGTTTCACATTCGTCGAGACCGATGTGACGCTCCCGGATCTCAGGGCAGTGATCGGCGGAGTCCGGCCCGAAGTCGTCTTTCATCTGGCTGCCCAGGTTGACGTCCGAAAGTCGGTGGCAGACCCTTGCCATGATGCCGTGACGAATGTGGTGGGAACCGTCAACCTCACCGAGGCATGTCATCGAGCCGGCACCCGGCGGATCGTGTTCGCCGCCTCCGGAGGTTCGCGGTACGGCGAACCTCCGGTACTCCCAGTGGACGAGAACGTTCCTGCGCATCCTTGCTCTCCCTATGCCGCAAGCAAAGTTGCCGCGGAGTTGTACTTGGAGTGTTTCGCGAGCATGTATGGGCTCTCACCGATCAGCCTCGCCCTCTCCAACGTCTACGGTCCGCGTCAGGACCCCCGTGGCGAAGCCGGGGTGATCGCGATCTTCGGCTCCGCGATGCTGACAGGACGAACCACAGTTATATATGGAAATGGCGATTCCACAAGAGATTACGTGTTCGTAGGAGATGTGGTCGATGCATTCGTGCGTGCCGGACATGCAGCTGCTTCCGTCACCGGGACGTTCAATATCGGGACAGGAATTCAGACATCGACGACGGAGTTGCATCGCCTGATGTGCGAAACTGTCGGTTGCGCCGAGCCTCCCCGCTACGAGGGTGCACGCACCGGGGAGGTCCAGGCGATTGCACTCGATCCCTCAGCCGCGCGTTGCGCCTTGCGATGGGACCCTCGCACCGACATGCGGGAGGGTCTGCGCCGCACCGTCGAATGGCTGCGTGAGGTGACGACAGCTCCGATGGAGGCAGGAGCCGCACTGGGCGGGTTCGACAGGAACAGGCGATGACGACCGCAATCGAACGGCCGGCACAGCGGATCGCAACCGGTCGTGAAATCCCTCGGAGCCTGTGGCATCAATTGCACCGTACCGATCCGTATGCGGTACCCACACAATCCGCCGAATGGATCGACTCACTCCTGGCGTTCGGCGGCTACCACGATGCCAGCCGCTTGTACACAACAGGAGGAGGCCGAACAGCGCTGCTCCCGTTGGTACGTCGCAGTTTTCCTACCGGTGGTGCGACGATTCTGCAATCGATGCCGAGCAGTTGGGGTTTCGGCGGTCTCGTCGCACCCAATGGTGCAAGTCCTCGACTGGTGACCGACATCCTCGACGATCTCGAACGTTCGCCGGCACTTCGGGTTCGTATACGGCCGAATCCGTTGCAGGCAGATGTCTGGAGTGCAGCGACAGCCGGTCGGAACAACGTCACGGTGATTCCCGCGCGAGCACATGTACTCGATCTCGAAGGAGGCTTCGAGAAGGTATGGGCACAGCGGATCACGGGTCCGACTCGCTCGGCCGTCCGCCGCGCTGAGAAATCCGGCGTAGTGATCGAATCCGACAACACCGGCCGTCTCGTCCCAGTGTTCTACGAACTGCTTCTTCGCTCCTTCGACCGATGGGCCCGCCAGCAGCACGAGTACCTCTGGCTAGCTCGGTTCCGTGGACGCCACAGGGATCCTCAGGCCAAGTTCCGCATCATCGCCGACCGATTGGGACCGCGTTGTCGCATTTCCGTGGCATGGGTCGAGGGCCGTCCTGCGGCCGCGATTCTCGTACTGCAGGACGGGGCGAATGCCCACTACACCCGCGGAGCCATGGACAAGGACCTTGCGTCTCCGGTTCGAGCCAACTTTCTACTCCACCGCACAGCGATCGAGGAGGCCTGCCGTGCCGGCTGCCGCTCGTATCACATGGGCGAGTCTGGAACATCCCAGTCGTTGTCGCGGTTCAAGGAACGTTTCGGGGCCGTGCCGGTCGACTACGCCGAATATTGGATCGAACGTGTACCTGTTCATCGAGCCGACCGAGCACTGCGCAGGCAGGTCAAGCGAGTGATCGGATTCGTCGATGCACACTGACACACTCGCGAGAACCTTTGCGGTCGTCGCACTCGTGGCCGCGGTCGGAGGTTGTACCACCCAGGTCGAGCAGTCCGACACGAGTCCACTGTCTTCCGGTGAACATGTGTTGGTCGTGAGCGCTGCGGCGAGCACGGTCCGAATCCATGATGCAGATACTCTCCGCCCCGAGGGACCACCGATCGGCGTCGGTACGGTGCCGTCGGAGGTCGCGGTGAACAGGGACGGCACTCGGGGATACATTCTGAGCCCTACTTCGAACGACGTCACCGTGATCGACACGACGGCACAGCAGGTCGTCGGTCGTCCCATCCGGGTGAGCATCTATCCGTCCGACCTTGCGGTTTCCCCCGACGGCAACCGCCTCTATGTGGCAGGTGGCGAAACCGACGATGTCCGCGCCTACGACACCCGTACGGGTGACATGGTGGGGACCCCGCTCCGGGTCGGTGACGCACCCGGCGGACTCGTATTGAGCCCGGACGGACACATGCTGTACGCCTCGAGCATCTATCAGGACGACGTTCGCATCATCGACACCGAGGAGTGGGCAGTGGTGGGGAACCCGATCCTGGTGGGCCGGGCACCCGCCGCAATGGCGGTCAGTCCGGACGGCGCACGTGTTTACGTCACCGGACGATATTCCGGCGATATCACGGTGATCGATACGGTTACGAGGTCCGTGGTCGGCAACCGGGTGCCCGTAGGCAGTTTTCCCACCGATGTCCTGGCCGACCGCGCCGGCAGACGAATCTACGTGGTCTCACAGAATTCGAACTCCGTGCAGGTCATCGACACCGAGACGATGCAACCGATCGGTACACCGATACCTACCGGAGAAGCGCCGGAAAGCCTGGCGATGAGTCCCGACGGGTCGCGTCTTTACGTCACCAACATGTACTCGAACGATGTGACGGTCATCGACACGACAACACTCGCACCCGTGCGATCGGGGGCCCCGACGTCCACGCCTCGTGGAATCGCCGTGTCGGAGACATGAGGAGGTAATCGTGCATATTTCCGGCTCCGGCACCCGGCCGTCGTGGAGGCTGATACAGATCCTCACCGTACTTGCAGTTCTTACCGCGTGCGGACCTACCACCGCATCCCCGAGGGAAGGAGAGAACGTCCAGGCCACGACCCCGTCGATCCCTGGATGGGTCCCCACCTTCGGTGACGAGTTCGACGGAAATCCTGGGGCACCGAATCCGGACGTATGGATCCCGGATGTCGGCGGAACCGGTTGGGGAAACGACGAATTACAGTACTACACGGACGGCGACAATGTGTTCCTCGACGGACGAGGACATCTCGTCATCGAGGCGCGTGCAGGTTCCGATGGACACCGTTGTTGGTACGGCCGCTGTCGCTTCACGAGCGGGAAGCTGACGACACGGAAGCAGGACGAGACCATTGTATTCGCTCAGGAGTACGGGCGATTCGACATCCGGGCGAAGTTACCGGTCGGCACCGGACTGTGGCCGGCATTCTGGTTGCTGGGCGAGAATCTCGATGAGGTCGGCCACCCTGAGGCTGGTGAGATCGACGTCGTCGAGGTCATCGGAAAGCGCGACGACGAAGTCGAGCAGCACGCCCACGGACCGGGTCTGCACTTCGGAGCCGAGCACATCCTTCCACAGGGCCAGTCCGTTACCGACTGGCACACATACGGTATCGAATGGTCGTCCGACCAACTATCGTGGCACGTGGACGGGGAGATCACAAGGACCCTCACCCGTGACGAGGCGGACTCGGGATGGGTGTTCGATCGCCCATTCTTCCTCCTGCTCAATCTTGCTGTCGGAGGGGAATGGCCGGGCTCCCCCGATTCGGACACCGAGTTTCCTGCTCGAATGCTCGTCGATTACATCCGTGTTTACCGGGCGGAGGACCAACCGTGACCCGATCGATCATCGAAACCGAACTTCGTTCCGTATCTCCTCGGAGGACGACGGCCCCCGGATCTGTTCACACGATACGGGTGACGATTCCCGCACCGCGCGACCAATGGCGGGAGATTGTGGGGGCGGACCCGTCGGCAGGACCGTCCCATCTCCCGGAATGGCTCGATTGCGCCTGCGATGCCGAAGGCTGGACCGACGCGAGCCGCCTGTACGACTTGAGCAACGGGCGCCGAATCGTCGTTCCGATGGTGAGGCGGAGTCCGGTCCCCGGAGTGTCGAGCAGGTTCGACACATATGCGTCGATGCCGCGAGGGTGGTCTGTCGGGGGCATCCTCGCGGCAGGCGGCGCGACTTCCGCGGACCTTTCAGCTGTGTTGCCCGACCTCGCGGTCATACCTGGCATCCGGGTGCTGGTACGTCCGGACTTCTCCACTGCCCGCCTCTGGTCGGAGACTTGGTCACGAAGTCGCTCTCGAATCCCGCAGCGGTGTGATGTGGTCGTCCCCGCCACGTACATTCTCGACCTCACGGGTGGATTCGAGACCGTTTGGACCCAGCGGTTCTCGTCCAAGGCTCGGTCGGGCATCCGGAATGCGCAGAGAAAGTCGGAGGCTGCCGGACTGGTCATACGGAGCGGTAATTCTCCGCGTCTGGTCTCGGATTTCTACAAGGTTTACCTTCGATGGCTGGCCCGTCGAGCCGTCGAACGGCAGACTCCTCGACTCCTTGCCGAATGGATGGGCCGACGACGCGAACCTCTGCGACGCTTCGAAACCGTGGCCCGAGTCTTCGGCGATCGAAGCCGGATCTGGGTGGCATACCTCGGGGACGTCCCGGTCGCTACGGCTTACGCCGTCTATCACGGCACCGTGGGAATGGGTTGGCGAGCCTTCAGCGATCGTGAACTCACGGGCTCGTTACGAACACACGAACAGTTGCAGGTACACGCCATCGAGTACGCCTGTCGTATAGGTTGCCTGTCGTTCGACATGGGACAGGCAGGCGGAATCGCAGGACTGGAACACGTCAAGGGCCGGTTCGGCGGAACCGCCCATAATGTTCCCGAGTTCACTTGGGAGACATTGCCGTTCTCCAAATTCGGACGAGCCTTCGTCGAACTCCGTCGCGAACTCGAGCGTGGGTCGCTCGCGCTGCACAATCGTCGAACCGGACAAAGATCATGACCTGTGACCTGTCACCACTCCTGACGAACCGTGAGGGAGGCCGACCCCTCACGCCGGTCGACCTGTTGTTCACTGCATCGGAACTCGCAGAGTTGTTGCGCCAGGCACTCCGGGAGGGACATTGGCTGGACGCCTACCTTCTCGCGGCGGGATCGACTCAACTCGTCGACGACGCCATTCGTCCCGATCCAGCCCAGTTGTACCGCGCAGCTGCCCTTCTACGACGCGACGATTCGATGTACGCTCGGCTCGCCGGTTCGATAACGTACGCGACTGCGGGAACGATATCCGCTGTGATGGTCGGCGCACACCACAGGAATCTGCACCGATTGCGTATGTCCCTGCGTGACCTCACATTCGAACTTGCCCGCACGATCGTCGATCCGACAGGTCGACACCCTTCGCTACCCCACAGTCTCGAGCCCACCCTGCATGCCTTGACGAATCGGAAGTCGGACGTCATGCGCATCCCCTCCTGTTTCCGCAGTTTCGATCAACATCCCGATGACATGGTGGAACTCGCGCGAAGGTTTCACGAGCGACCGGCCGCGACGCGGCAGGTATGCGTCGTGGGAGTGCGCACCTCCGGAAATTACCTGGCACCTCTGTTGGGTGCTGCCCTCGAACGTCGTGGCACTCCCGAAGTGAGTACGGTGACCTACCGCCCTGGACGGCCGTGGGAACGATCGGATGCAAAGATCCTACGGTCGACCGTCCGGGAGGGAGGAACGATTCTCGTAGTCGATGACCCGCCGGTCACTGGAGGTTCCATCGCCGATACCGCACGTGCTGTCGAAGCGCTCGGGATCCCTCGTCACCGCATCGTCCTCGTCGTTGCTCTCGCCGAGGAGACGCCACCCCCTGCTCTTGCAAGGTGGGAAGGCGTCTACCTTCCGTGGAACCGTTGGGCGGTTCACCGCAGATTGACCCGAACAGCACTTGCGGCAACCCTCCGCGAAATGCTCAGCCCCGAATACAGGGTGGTTGCGTCCGGCCCGCGACGACTTCCGGGGGACAACCGGGCCCGGGTGCGCGCTCGTTTCTCGGTCACATTCATCACCGAATCATCCAGTTGTCGCCGGGAAATCATTGTGGAAGGTGCCGGACTGGGTTTCTTCGGACGACACGCGGTCGCAGTGGCGGCACCCCTACAGAATCACTTCCCTCACGTGTACGGAGTGTCGGATGGACTTCTCTACCGAGACTGGGTTTCGGGTCCCGAAATCTCGGAAGAATTTCCCGAATTGGCCGAGTCCATAGCCGAGTACGTGGCCGACCGCGGTCGAGCTCTGCGCGTTCTGCGTGACCCCACCCGCTCTCTACGTGATCGCGGAACCTCGGCTGCTGCGGCAGCCCGCGTCCTGAGCGGAATGTTCGGCAGATTCGACCTGTTCGGACAATATCTCCTACTCGATCGGGTCACTCGCGGTCTGCTGCGCACCGACACTCCCAGCATCCCGGACGGACAGACACAACTGCAGTACTGGCGTCGGTCACCCCGCTCCGGTGCGATCCGCAAGGTGCAATTCCATCAGAGTTCCTTCAGCAACCTCGAAATAACCTGTTACGACTCGGTTTCCGATCTCGCCGGGGCAGCTGTGGAGTCTCCGGCCCACGAGTTCGAGGAGCTGTTGCGTACCTGTTACACCGAACGCACCGGGGAAGCGATCGACCCGGAGCGGTGGTTGTTGTACAAATTGACAGCGCTGTGGAGACTTTGCCGCGCCGGTGACATGAGCCGAGAGGATATCGAATTCCGTTCGGCATCCGCTGTCCACGAATACCTTTCGACAGTCATCCCTCCGGTCGATCACGGCGTCCGAGTTCTCGGTGGGCCGTTGTGCGCCGTCGACCTCGACGGCGTGCTCGAAACCTCACCCCTGGGTTACCCCTGCACCACCCCGTTGGGCGCATTGTCCGTCCGCGCCCTCGCTGCCCACGGCTACCGACCGGTCCCCGTCACCGGTCGCTGCCTGCGCGACGCTATCGACCGGTGCCGGCGATTCGGACTCGCCGGAGCTGTCGCAGAGTACGGCGCTGTGGTCTACGACGCACGTACGGAGACATGGACGGATCTACGTACTACCAGCGCGGTGGCAGCGCTCGAACGAGTCCGCGCACATATTGCAGGACTCGACGACGTAAGGATCGATCCCCGGTTCCGTTTCGTCGTCCGCGCTCGGTCCCGCAGCGGACCGCTTCCCGATGTCGTCGCAGCCGGAGTCGTGGCGGCCGCCGACGGGAGGGTCCGTGCCATCCAGGGACAATCCCAGACCGATTTCGTCCCTCAGGAAGTGGACAAATCGTCGGGTCTCTCATGGTTGGCCCACCGACTCGATGAGGAAATCGCTCTGGCCGTCGGTGATTCGAGAGAGGACCTGGGCGTTCTCGCCATGGCCGGACTGAGTCGCGCCCCCCGCAATGCAGACGAGACGGTTCATCGATCCGGGGTTACGATCACCCCCCACGCCTATCAGGCCGGTTTCGCGGACGCCTGCAGCGATCTACTCGGCCACCGTCCGGGAGGGTGTCCGCATTGCGCTCCTCTCACCCTGTCGGCGCGAAGCAGACTACTGTGCTCCGTACTCGCCCTGCGCGAGGACGGAATTCACGGACTGCCTATCAGGACGATGCGTCTCGCTGCAGCAATCGCTCGTCGTTATCGGAAAGCACGAATACGCCGCAACTCATTCGAGTGAAGCAGCGTCCCTCCAATACTCTCGCCATATCGATGGGGACAATCCGCCAGGCGACACGCCTGCGGCGATCGCCCGGCGCTCGACGGCACGAACGCGCCGGGCGAATGCGAGCACCGCGCTTCGGAGGGAGACCTCGGCGTCCGTGCCTCCGAGCACGTCCACGGTGCGCAACTCCTCTGGGACGAGGTCGTCCGGGAATCCGGCACGGCTCGTACGCTCGTACACTTTCTGAGCCAATGCCAATGCCGGCTGCGCCATCGCGATCCCGTCGAGGCACGACGCGCGTGCCTTCTCCGCCTTCTTCGCGACCTCCCACGCCGCTTCCTGCTCGGCGACGTCGAGCGGACCGGTGTGGCCGTTGGTCAGGTGCGGGCTGCGCGCTGCCAGCTTGGCGACGAGCGTCGCCGCCACGTCGTCGACCGTGAACTGCCCGTTCGCCTCGGCGATCCGGGAATGGAACAGCACCTGCAGCAGCAGGTCGCCGAGTTCTTCGCGGAGCTCGTCCGGATCACCCGACTCGACGGCGTCGAGGACCTCGTAGGTCTCCTCGATCAGATAGCGGCGCAGACTCTCGTGGGTCTGGGTGACCTCCCAGCCCCCGAACGACCACAGTCTGTCCATCACGGCCGCCGCCTCGGCGAGAGCGGTGTAGTCGGTCATGCATTCACCGTCGCCGCGCTGTTCAGATCCACCGAACCCTGCGGCTTGCCGTCGAGGGCGAGCAGGAAGTCGGCGATGTACTGCAGCAACGCCACGTCGCGCACCCGATCCGATCCGACCCCGCCGGTCCGCGGGATCGGCAGCTGCACCAGACCGCTGGTCGCGCGGTACTGCGCGCCCGGATACAACCGCTTGAGCCGCATCTGCTTCGAGTCGGGCAGCTCCATCGGCGAGATCCGGATCTGGGTGCCGGTGACCGCGACCTCCTCGAGGCCGTACTCGCGGCACAGCAACCGCAACCGGCCGACGGACACGAGCCGCTGGACCTCCTCGGGCAGCGGACCGTAGCGGTCGACGAGTTCGTCGACGACCGTGGCGATCGCGGCATCGTCGTTCGCGGCGGCGAGTTTGCGGTACGCCTCGAGACGCAGCCGGTCGGACGCGACGTAGTCGGCCGGGATGTGCGCGTCGACGGGAAGGTCGATCCGCACCTCCTTGGGTGCTTCGTCGGTGGTGACCGTGCGGCCGTCGGCCGCGGCGCGGTACGCCTCGACGGCCTCGCCGACCAGCCGCACGTACAGGTCGAAGCCCACGCCGGCGACGTGACCGGACTGCTCGGCGCCGAGAACGTTACCGGCGCCGCGGATCTCGAGGTCCTTCATGGCCACGGCCATACCTGCGCCGAGATCGGAGTTCTGCGAGATCGTGGCGAGCCGGTCGTAGGCGGTCTCCGTCAGCGGCTTCTCCGCCGGGTACAGGAAGTACGCGTAGCCACGCTCGCGCGAACGCCCGACGCGACCGCGCAGCTGGTGCAGCTGCGACAGGCCGAGCGAATCCGCGCGTTCGACGATGAGCGTGTTGGCGTTGGAGATGTCGAGACCGGTCTCGACGATCGTCGTGCACACCAGCACGTCGAACTCGCGCTGCCAGAAGCCCTGGACCGTCTTCTCGAGCGTCTCCTCGTTCATCTGCCCGTGCGCGACCGCGACCCGTGCCTCGGGGACGAGATCGCGGAGTCGCTTGGCGGCCTTGTCGATCGAGCTCACCCGGTTGTGGACGTAGAAGACCTGGCCGTCGCGCAGCAACTCCCGGCGGATCGCCGCGGCGACCTGCTTGTCGTTGTAGGCACCCACATAGGTGAGGATCGGGTGCCGTTCCTCGGGCGGGGTGAGGATGGTCGACATCTCGCGGATCCCGGCCATGCTCATCTCGAGGGTTCGCGGGATCGGTGTGGCCGACATCGTGAGCACGTCGACGTGCGTGCGCAGCGCCTTGATGTGCTCCTTGTGCTCGACACCGAAACGCTGCTCCTCGTCGACGATCACGAGACCGAGGTCCTTCCAGCGGATCCCGGTCTGGAGCAGACGGTGGGTGCCGACGACGATGTCGACGGTGCCGTCGGCCATGCCCTCGGTGATCGCGCGCGAGTCCGACGCGTCGGTGAACCGGCTCAGTCCCTTCACGGTCACGGGGAAGGCCGCCATCCGCTCGGTGAAGGTCTGCAGGTGCTGCTGCGCGAGCAGGGTCGTGGGGACGAGCACCGCGACCTGCTTGCCGTCCTGTACCGCTTTGAACGCCGCACGCACCGCGATCTCGGTCTTGCCGTAGCCGACGTCACCGATCACGACGCGGTCCATCGGCACCGCCTTCTCCATGTCGGCCTTGACCTCGGAGATCACCGTGAGCTGGTCCTGCGTCTCGGTGAAGGGGAAGGCGTCCTCCATCTCCTTCTGCCACGGCGAGTCGGGCGCGAAGGCATGGCCGGGCGAGGCCTGCCGCGCCGCGTACAGCCGCACGAGTTCGCCGGCGATCTCGCGAACCGCTTTGCGCGCCTTGCGCTTGGTGTTCGCCCAGTCGGATCCACCGAGCTTGCTGACGGACGGCAGTTCGCCGCCGACGTACCGGGAGAGCTGGTCGAGCTGTTCCATCGGCACGAACAGCTTGTCGCCGGGCTGGCCACGCTTGCCGGGTGCGTACTCGATGACGAGATACTCGCGGCGGGCGCCACCGACGGTCCGCTCGACCATCTCGACGAACTTGCCGATGCCGTGCTGGTCGTGGACGACGAAATCACCGGCGTTCAGGGCGAGCGGGTCGACCTGGTTGCGACGCTTGACGGGAGTCTTGCGGCCCTCGGTGACGACGCGGTTGCCGGTGAGGTCGGCCTCGGTGACGACCACCAGCCCCGGCACCACGTTGTCGTCGTTGCCGGGGAGGACCACGCCCTCGTGCAGGCAGCCACGCATGACGCCGACCTGCCCGCGCACCGGCTCGGTGCCCGGTTCGAGCTTCGCGGCGGGGACCTCGTTCTCCTTCAGCCGCTCGAGGATCCGCTGTCCGGTGCCTGCACCGGCGACGACGATCACCGCGCGGCCCCCGGCGGTGACGTGGGCGCGCAGGTTCACGAACAGCATCGACAGCAGGTCCTCGGAGCCGCGGACCTCGGGGGCCGGCTGCACGTCGAGGACGAGTTCGGTGTCGGCACCGGAGGCGAGCGGGCTCAGCGTCCACCACGGTGTGCCCGCGGCCTGCGCGGCCTCGCGCACCTGGCGCAGCGACCGGTAGGCCGACGCACCGAGATCGAGCTTCCGGCCGTCCACGCCGTTGAGGTTCGAGGTGTCGAGCGGCGCCGCACCACCGATCGAGGCGGCGGTCCACGACGCCTCGAGGAACTCCTGCCCGGTGCGGGCGAGATCGCTCGCGCGGGTACGGACCTTCTCCGGATCGCAGATCAGCACGTGCGTCCCGGCGGGCAGAACGTCGGTGAGCAACTGCAACTCACCGGGCTGCAGCACCGGCAGCAGCGCTTCCATGCCCTCGACGGGGATGCCGCCGGCCATCTTGTCGAGCATCTCGACGAGCGCCGCATCGGCCGGGTTGTCCTGGGCGAGCTGCGCGGCCCGGGCCTTGACCTCGTCGGTGAGCAGCAGTTCGCGGCACGGCGGCGCGACCAGCACCGGCACGTCGACCTCGGAGATCGAACGCTGGTCGGCGACCGAGAAGCAGCGCAGTTCGGTGACCTCGTCGCCCCAGAACTCGACGCGGACCGGATGGTCGGCGGTGGGCGGGAAGACGTCGAGGATGCCACCGCGCACCGCGAACTCACCGCGCTTGCCGACCATGTCGACGCGGGTGTACGCGAGTTCGACGAGCCGCTCGACGAGTTCCTCGAAGTCGTGTTCGGTGCCGACCCGCAGCGTGACGGGGTCGATCTCGCCGAGTCCGGGGGCCATCGGTTGCACCAGCGACCGCACGGTGGCGACGACGACCTTCAGTTCGGGCCCGAGATCGCGATCGTCGGGACGGGCGAGGCGACGCAGGACGTGCAGGCGACGGCCGACCGTGTCGGCGCTCGGCGACAGGCGCTCGTGCGGCAGGGTCTCCCACGAGGGGAACTGCGTGACGCCCTCGCCGAGCATCTCGGTGAGTTCGGCGGTGAGATCGTCGGCCTCGCGTCCGGTGGCGGTGACCACGAGCAGAGGTGTCTTCTCGGCCAGCGCCGCCGCGACGAACGGCCGCGCGGCGGGTGGTGCGACGATCTCCTGTTCGGCGGAACCGGCGAGCTCGCCGATCCTGCGCAGTCTGTCGTCGGCCAGCGCGATCCGCGCCAATCCGGACAGTGGGACAGCGGCCGGGGGCACAGCAGACAAGGAAGGCGCTCCTGAGTGTGGGACGAGAACCTTGTCGAGTCTATTCCGCTGTTCCCCGGGCGTCACCGCGCCGTGGCGTGACGGGCGCTACCGCCGGGGCGCGAGGATGATCACCGCGTAGGGACGAGAAGGTCGGCACTGCTGGCACCGAGCTCGCGCGCCGCCCACTCCGCCAGCTTTGCGAACAGTTCGTCGTCGCCCGCCTCGCGCCGGGTGTCGTCGTCGGCGAGCCAACGGCGGCGCACCATCCTCAGCAGTGCCGCGCGGGTGCGGGCGGGATCGGCGTCGAGCGCGAAGGTGACGAAGGCGTCGGGCGTCCACGCTTCGATACCCGACCGTTCCAGCGCCCCGGTGAGCTCGGGGTCGGCGGTGACGACGGCGTCGGCGTGGCACAGCAACGCCACCGACGTCACGTGCGCCTCCCTCGGTCCCGTCACGTGCGGCACCTCGCGGAGCACGGCGGTGGGCCAGACGACCCGGGCGTCGGGGAAGGCGCGGTCGAGTTCGGCGAAGAGGAAGTCGCGGGCGGGACGCAGCAGATCCTGCGGCAGTCGGCGGTCCACCTCCGCGATGATCCCGTCGCTCCAGAAGGGTTGGTAGAGGCCGTCTTCGGCGAGGGCGAGCGCCACATCGCGCAGGCGGGGGCGGGCGAGGACCGTCGCACCGAGCACCACTCGAACCGGCATCGTCACCCTTCGTCGAATCGTCGGAACGGACCGTACCGTGCTGCCGCGACGGGCCGCGTCATGCTGTCAGAACGGGTCGTACAGTCCTTCGCGCCGCGTGAGGTCGGCGAGTCCGTCGAGGACCGTCGTGACCACCTCCGCCTGCTGCTTCGCGAGTTCGAGGACGTCGGAGCGCGACACCCTCCGGTGCAGGCCGTGGAAGTCGGCGGCGAGTGCGCCCGTGTCGACCAGGCGGGCGACGTGTCGGCGGGAGCAGCCGAGGACGTCGGCGGCCTGGGCGATGGTGAGCAACGACGGCACGACACCGATCGTCACGGCGGTGTCGGGCCCGAACCGGTCGAGCAGACCCGCCAGCGCCGCGGGGGCCTCCTCGGCGGAGAACGGCCCGAAACTCACGACTGCAGCCGCAGACGGCGCTCCACGAACTGCCGGAAGTATTCGAGCTTGTTCGCCGGCACCAGCGCGGGCAGGATCATCCGCCACATCGCGCCCGTCTGTTCGGCGAGCCGTTCGGTCGCCTTGAGGGCGTTCGCCATGATCCGGGCGCCCATCGCCTGCTCGAGCAGCAACAGGGAGACGGCGTGGACGTCGACGTCCTCGACGAGGTCGCCCTCCTCGGCGGCCCGGGCCGCGAGTTCCTGCAGGTTGTTCTGCCAGATCTCGTAGGGCCGGTGCTCGGTGCCCTGGTAGTCGCCGATCTCGACCAGCAGCCGGAACATCGCCCGCACCACGGAATCGGTCTCGGACATGTCGACGTGCAGGACCGACAGGTCGATCAGTGTCTCGAGCGCCGGGGAACGGCGGTCCATCTTGGATTCGGCGGCGGCCTCGAAGCGGAGATAGCCGGAGTCGATGACCCCGCGCGCCAGTTCTTCCTTCGAACCGAAATGGAAGTACAGCGCACCTTTGGTGACGCCGGCCTCCTCGATGATGTCGCCCAGGTTCGCGTCCGCGTACCCGTCGCGCACGAAGATCGTCGCTGCGCCCTGCAGCACCGATTCGCGTGTCACCTCTGCGCGTACTTGTCGTCCCACCACAGCCTGCCTTCTCACGGGTATCCCAACGATAACGCCACTTACCTGAAAGTAGAGAGCAGACGGTCCCGAAAACGAGAGGACTATTCGGAAACCGGGGGTTCCCCGAGCTTGGGGTCCGCTTCCAGACCGATGAGGCCGTTCCAGCACAGGTTCACGAGGTGGGCCGCCACATCCTCCTTCGACGGGGTGCGGCGGTCGAGCCACCACGTGGCGGTGGTGGCGACCATGCCGACGAGCGCCTGGGCGTAGAGCGGAGCGAATTCGGGGTTGAGGCCCCGCCGGGAGAAGTCACCGGTCAGCAGCTCCCCCACCTGCCGCATCGCCTCGTTGAGCAGGCTCGAATAGGTGCCTTCCTCGGCGGACATCGGCGAGTCGCGCACGAGGATGCGGAAACCGTCGGTGCGTTCCTCTATGTAGGTGAGCAGTGCCAGCGCGGCCCGCTCGACGCGGATCCTCGACCGGTTGCGGGTGAGGCTCTCGGTGACCATCGACATCAGAACGGTCATCTCGCGGTCCACGACCACCGCGTAGAGGCCTTCCTTACCGCCGAAGTGCTCGTAGACGACCGGCTTGGAGACCTGCGCCCGCTGGGCTATCTCCTCTATGGAGGTGCCCTCGTAGCCGCGCTCGGCGAACAGGGCGCGACCGATCTCGATGAGTTGTTCCCGACGCTGCGTGCCCGTCATCCGGATCCGCGGAGTGCGCTCGGTTCGCTTCTGCGACGCCTGCGACACAGGTCCTCCTTCGGCGGCGGGACGTACTCGAACGTTCGACAGCCTATCCATTCCCGATCGCGCCACCCCAGGTTCGACGTCGACGCCGTCTCGTGCGAGGATCGGGGGCGCACGCCCGCCGGTTCCGCCGCGGGGGTGTGGCAGTCCGCCGTGGTGTAATCGGCAGCACCTCTGATTTTGGTTCAGATAGTTCAGGTTCGAGTCCTGGCGGCGGAGCGGGAACCGTCCCGGGGAGCCTCAGCGCTTCCCCGGTGCACGCACGGACCAGTGTGCAGAAACGTGTCGAGGGAGCTACATGCAGGTGCAGACCGCGATCGTCGTGCTGGCAGCCGGAGCAGGAACAAGGATGCGGTCGAAGACACCGAAGGTGTTGCACACCCTCGGTGGACGCACGATGCTCGCGCACTCCCTGTACGCCGCCGCCGCACTCGGACCCGCCCATCTCGTCACCGTCGTCGGGCACCGCCGCGAGGAGGTCTCCGCCGAGGTGAGCGCCGTCGCCGCGGGTCTCGACCGCGAGATCCTGGTGACCGTCCAGGAGGAACAGCTCGGCACCGGCCACGCCGTGGAGTGCGGCCTCGGTGCCCTCCCCGACGACTTCGACGGCACGGTCGTCGTCACCGCCGGCGACGTCCCGCTGCTCCGCCCCGACACCTTGCAGGAACTGCTCGATGCGCACCTCGACGCCGAGCCGGCCGCCGTCACCGTCCTCACCACGACGGTGTCCGAGCCGACCGGCTACGGACGCATCGTACGCACCACCGACGGCGATGTCGCCGGGATCGTCGAGGAGAAGGACGCCTCGCCGACGCAGCGCGCGATCCGGGAGATCAACACGGGCGTGTACGCCTTCGACGCGACCGCGCTGCGATCGGCTCTCGGCAAGCTGAGCGCCGACAACTCGCAGGGCGAGCTGTACCTGACCGATGTCGTGAAGATCGCCCGCGGCGAGGGCCACACCGTCCGCGGCGTGCACACCGACGACGCCGTGCAGGTCTCCGGCGTCAACGACCGCGTCCAACTCGCGGCACTGACCACCGAACTCAACCGGCGCCTGCTCGAGCACTGGATGCGTGAGGGCGTCACGGTGATCGACCCGGCCTCGACGTGGATCGACGTCGACGTCGTGCTCGGCACCGACGTCACCATCCACCCGGGTGTGCAGTTGCGCGGCCGCACGGTGATCGCCGACGACGCGGAGGTCGGCCCCGACACGACGCTGACCGACGTGCAGGTCGGCGCCGGTGCCACCGTGGTGCGCACCCACGGCTCCGACGCGGTGATCGGCGCGGAGGCCACGGTCGGCCCGTTCACCTATCTGCGTCCCGGCACCGAACTCGGCGCGTGCGGCAAGCTCGGCGCCTTCGTCGAGACGAAGAACGCGCAGATCGGGGCGCATTCGAAGGTCCCCCACCTCACCTATGTCGGCGACGCGGAGATCGGCGAGCACTCCAACATCGGAGCGTCGAGCGTGTTCGTCAACTACGACGGGGTGACGAAGTACCGCACGGTCGTCGGATCGCACGTCCGGACCGGGTCGGACACGATGTTCGTCGCTCCCCTCACAGTGGGCGACGGCGCCTACACCGGCGCCGGAACAGTACTCCGTCGCGACGTTCCTCCGGGGGCGCTGGCGGTGTCGGGTACGCCACAGCGCAATATTGAAGGGTGGGTCCAGCGAAATCGCGCCGGTACCCCCGCTGCCGAGGCAGCATCGAGAGCACAGCAGCAGCACGACCACGATCGCCAGAAGGACGGCCAGAACCAGTGACCAATTGGATCGACAACCAGAAGAACTTGATGCTCTTCTCCGGCCGGGCCCATCCCGAGCTGGCGGAGCAGGTCGCGAAGGAACTGGGCGTCCCCCTCACCCCGCAGACTGCACGGGACTTCGCGAACGGTGAGACGTTCGTGCGTTTCGAGGAGTCGGTGCGCGGTTCGGACGCCTTCGTGCTGCAGAGCCATCCGTTCCCGCTGAACCAGTGGGTCATGGAGCAGCTCATCATGATCGATGCGCTCAAGCGTGGTTCGGCCAAGCGCATCACCGCGATCCTGCCGTTCTACCCCTACGCCCGTCAGGACAAGAAGCACCGCGGCCGCGAGCCCATCTCCGCCCGCCTGATCGCCGATCTGCTCAAGACCGCCGGCGCCGACCGCATCATCACGGTCGACCTGCACACCGATCAGATCCAGGGCTTCTTCGACGGTCCGGTCGACCACATGCACGCCCAGGGCCAGCTCGCCGAGTACATCCGCGGCAAGTACGGCGTCGAGAACATCGCCGTGGTCTCCCCCGACTCCGGTCGTGTGCGTGTCGCCGAGAAGTGGGCCGACACCCTCGGTGGCGCGCCGCTGGCGTTCATCCACAAGACCCGCGACCCGCTGGTGCCCAACCAGGTCAAGTCGAACCGCGTGGTCGGTGACGTCGACGGCCGCACCTGCATCCTGATCGACGACATGATCGACACCGGCGGCACCATCGCCGGCGCTGTGAAGATCCTCAAGGAGGCCGGCGCGGGCGACGTCATCATCGCCGCCACCCACGGTGTGCTCTCCGATCCGGCCGCCGAGCGCCTCGCTTCGTGCGGCGCCAAGGAGGTCATCGTCACCAACACGCTGCCGATCCCGCCGGAGAAGCAGTTCGACTGCCTCACCGTGCTGTCGATCGCTCCGCTGCTCGCGCAGACGATCCGCGAGGTCTTCGAGAACGGCTCGGTCACCTCGCTGTTCAACGGGGTCGCCTGACCTTCCGCTCGACGACGGGGCAGACTTGTCCGGGTGTTCACCGGATTTCCCGTCGCGGCCCTCGACTTCTACGACGATCTCGAGGCCGACAACAGCAAAGCATTCTGGGCCGCGCACAAGGCCGTCTACGACGACTGCGTGCGCGGCCCGATGCTTGCCCTGCTCGCGGAACTCGAGGAGGAGTTCGGGGAGGGCAAGGCCTTCCGTCCGTACCGCGACGTGCGGTTCAGCAAGGACAAGCTGCCGTACAAGACCCATCAGGGCGGATTCGTCTCCGTCGCGCAGAGCGTCGGTTACTACGTCGAGATCAACGCCGCGGGGCTGCGGGTCGCCGCGGGCCTGTTCCACGGCTCGTCCGACCAGATCGCCGGATACCGAGCCGGGGTCGATCACGACCGTCGCGGCCCCGGACTCGGGAGGATCGTGCGCAAGCTCGAGCGCGCGGGATACGAGATCGGTGGCGACCGGTTGAAGTCCCGGCCGCGCGGCGTGGACGCCGATCATCCCCGCATCGAACTCATGCGTCACCGGTCGCTGTGGGCCGGCCGGACGGAGATCTCCCCGCCGTGGATCGACAGTCCGCGCACCCTCGAGGAGGTGCGTTCGGCGTGGCGCGAGTTCCGGCCGCTGGTGCGCTGGCTCACCGCTGCCACCGCAACGTGATCCGGCAGACCGGGTGGTATGGAAATGCTGTGTGGCGCAATGGTTTGAAGGACGCGCCGGGAGGGGAATGATCTTCGTCACGCCGCGCGAAATCGTCGCAGGTCGTGCGAGACCCCCCTCCCCTGCGTAACTCGGCTTTCACCTAAAGTGGCACCTCGTGACCGACGCGCAAACTCTCGAAGCCCCTACGGAAAACGCGACAATCCGAACGGTCCGACGATGGTCGCCGGGTGCGTGCGTCTGGTGTGGTGACACCGACTCGGTCGAGGTCTTCCGCAACGAACCTCGCTGTGCCACATGCCGTAAGCACGAAGCCGTCATCGACGAGGCCCGCAAGTTCATGGGCATGTACGGCCTGCGCCCCATCGGCGGCACCCTGCAGTCCGACGACGAGGAGGAGTACGAGCACCGCCTCGCCGCCCGCGAGGCCCGCCGCGCCCTCAACGACATCCGTCTCGCCGAGCAGCCCGACCCGGCACTCGTGCGCAAGGCGCTGCGTCCCCGCGCCGCCGCGATCACCGAGAGTCACACCGGTTCCTCCGCGCAGACCTCGCGTCCGTCCTCCGCATCCCGAAGCTCGTCCTCGTCCTCCTCGCCCAAACCGGCGAAGAACGCGGCTCCGGTCCGGACGGGCGCCGTGGACGTCGAGGAGATCCAGACCCGCGCCCTCGCGCTGCTCGATCAGCTCTCCGCGATCGACGCGCAGCTCGCCCTCGTGGCCGAGCAGAGCGGTCTCGCCGCCCGCGCCCGCCGCAGCGATCTGGAGAAGCAGAAGGCGACGATCCTGCGCACCCTCGCCGCACTCGAGAAGGCACGTCTGAGCGCATCCGGCAGCTAGTCGCCGGACCACACCACCGCAGCCCCGCCCCGCTCCGTCGAGTCCGCTCGACGATCCGGGTGCGGGGCTGCGGTCGTTACCGCACGTCACAGTAGGTGTCGTTACCCCACCTCACGACAACGGACCGGGTAGTCTGTGATCGACCAAGGGCCTGTCGGGGGGCGCTGCTCGGGCGTTCTCGCCTGCGCGGATCCGGGCCGAAGCCTGTCCGAAGGAGTGCGCGTGAGTGTTTCCGACTCCCCTCGCGTCGGTGCACCCGCGTGGCGATCGTTGTCCTCGGCCCTGGCGCGACCCCGACTGTTCGCGTGTCTCGACCGGTGCTCCACGCTGACGGTGATCGACGCTCCCCCGGGCTTCGGCAAGCGGACACTCGTCGCGGGATGGCTTCATCAGGGCGGCGCACCCGACCACACGATCGTCTGGATTCCCGAACTCACCGCGTCCGGCGACGGCGACCTGTCCGAGCGTGTGCTCGAGGTCCTCGCCGACCACCCGGCCGTCGACGTCGCCACCGAGGGTTCCGACGAGTCCCCGTTCGAACGCGTGGTCCGTACCTTCCGCGATCTGGGCTCACTCTGCCTGCTCGTGCTCGCCTGTGTGTCGCCGGAGAACTCGGCCGACGTGCTCGAAGGGACCCTCCGGCTGCTCGATCGCTGCCCGCGGCTCGATGCGATCGTCTGCCTGCCGGGAAACAGCACCGACATGACCGAGGTCGTCCTCCGGGGAATCGACTCCACGTACGTCCCGGCCGCCGATCTCGCGTTCACCGTCGAGGAGACGACGACGCTGTTGCGCGACGCCGGACCGGAGCGCTCCGACAGCGAATGCGAGGTCGTGTGCCGTGCACTCGGTGGCGTGCCGACCCTCGTCTCGGCGGCCGCGGTCGTGGCCCGGAGCCGGCCCCAGCGCCTGATCGACTCCCGGGGACTGCCGACTCCTGCCTTGGCCCGCCTCGTGCGGACGTATGTGGAGTACCGGCTCGACGAACTCGACGACGCGCACCGCGAGTTCGCGTTCTCCGTCGCCGCGGCCCACAGTGTCACCGCCCACCGGGCGGCCGAACTGACGGGCGCGGAAGATGCCTCGGATGCACCGGCGACACCTGCCGCCTCAGGAGCACCGGCGACACTCGCCGCCTCACGAGCACTGGCGACACTCGCCGCCGCAGGCCTCGTGATGGATTCGCCCTTCGACGATCCCCGGACGTGGCGGTGGCCCGACGCCGTCCGCTCCTGTGTGCTCGACATCTCCCGCCGGGAACACCCCGGACGGGTCGACGCACTGCTCGTCGAACTGGCCCGGGCGCACCGCGACGCCGGCAAGCCCGCCGAGGCGTCGATCTATGCCGTCGAGGCCGGCGACTGGCAGACCGCCGTGGCGATCGTCGAGGAATCCTGGGCGCGCATGGTCGACAGTTCCTTCGACGTTCTCGTCAAGGTGCTCCGGCAGATCCCCGACCAGGAACTCGGCGACCATCCGTCGGTCCAGGCCGGTCGCGCGCTGTTCACACAGATGCTCGACGAACATTCGATCCTGCACGCCTCCCTGCCCACGGATCCCGACGAACTCGCCGAGCTCGGGAAGACGCCCGGCGCCGCGCAGGCCGTCTACGTCGCGACGGTGCAGACCCTGACCCTGCGGGTCTCGGGCGAGTTCGGTGAGGCCGCGCGGTTGACGCTGCTGTTACGTCCGCTGGTCCATTCGATCCTCGAACACCGGCCCGACGATCTCGGCCCGCAGCTTCCGCTGCTGCGCGTGCAGTGGGCGATCACGCTCCAGCTCGCCGGATATCTGACCGAGTCCACCACCGTCTTCCGCCGCGCCTACCGCGGTGCCTACGCCGCGAACATCGCCTTCGTCATCCAGAACGCCGCAGGCAGCTCGGCGCTGAACTGGGCGGTGACCGGCGACAATCCGCGCGCCCGGGAATGGCTGCGCACCGAGAGCAACGCCGAGCCCACCGAGGGCCGCTGGGGCGAGATGGTCAAGGTGGGCGGCCGGGTGGCGTCCACGCTCGTCCACCTCGACTCGCTCGAGCTCGACCGTGCCGTCGGATATCTCGACGAGCTCGGCGTCCCGCGGGTCTCGGAGGAACTCTGGGGATTCGTCGCCTACGGCCGGGCCTACTACAACCTGGTGACGGGCAACGCCTACGACGGACTCACCGAACTCCACCGGCTCATCGCCTCGCACCACGACCTGTTCGCCCGCGGCGCGTTCTCCCGCATCCTGCTCGGGGCTGCCGAGATCGATCTGCATCTGGCGCTCGGCAACGGCAACCTCGCGCGCGCCCTCGCCGAGGAGGCGCCGCAGAACCATCCGATACTCGTGGTGACGAATGCGCGCGTCGAACTGTTCACCGGCCATCCCGACGTCGCGCTCAAGAAGCTCAAGCGCGTTCACTGGACGGAGTGCGGCTTCCCGCGCGCACATCTCGAGGCGTTGCTCGTCGAGGCGAGCGCCCATCTCGATCTCGACGAGAAGGACGCCGCGGTCCGCAGTTGGCAGCGGGCCTGCACACTCGCCGAGGCCCTCGGCAACCGCCGCGCCTTCACGACTCTGGCCGAAGGTGTCGCCGGGCGTCTCGCGGAACTCGGCGGTCCCACCGGCCCGGACGAAGCGATCGGGTCCGTCTTCACCGAACCCGTCACCCACGTCGAACTGTCCCGCCGTGAGACGGACGTGCTGGAGTTGCTCGCGCTGGGATCGACGCACGCCGACATCGCGAAGAAGTTGTTCGTCTCGCACAACACGATCAAGACCCAGTTGCGCAGCATCTACCGCAAGCTCGGGGTGCACACGCGGGTGGAGGCGATCGGCCGGGCGCGTGATCTCAGGCTGTTGCCGGTCCGCCGGTCGCTGTAGCCGAACGCGCACGCATCCGGGCGGCGAGCCGCAGATCGAGCGCCCACACGACGCCCGCGAGCGCCGCCAGTCCGACACCGAGCACGCACACAGCGGTCCACCCACCGGCGCTCCACGCCATCGTGCCGAGCGCCGAACCGGATGCCGCACCGACGAAGTAGCCCGTCATGTAGACCGAATTGACGCGCGAACGGGCGTCGGGGTCGAGGGCGTACACGATGTTCTGGTTGGTGATGTGCACGAGATTGAGCGCGAGGTCGACGACGAGCATCCCGACGACGAACCACACCAGCGAACTCCCGCCCGCCGCGAGCGCCGCCCACGACGCGATCAGCGTGAACACCCCCACCGCCGTAGTCGGCGGTCCGTAGCCGCGGTCGACGAGCCGGCCCGCCGCGGTCGCGGCGAACGCACCGGCCACCCCGGCCAGCCCCACGAGGCCGATCTGCAGGTCGTCGAGGCCGAACGGCGGGTCGGACAGCAGGAACGCCATCGTCGAGAACAGCGCACCCACCGACGCGAAACCCAGTCCGCCGAGCAGCGTCCTGGTCCGCAGGCGGGGATGCGTGACGATCAACGTCCCGAGGGATCGCAGGATGCTGCCGTAACCCTGACGGACCACCGGTGGCGTCGCCGGCAGCACCCGCCACAACGCGAGGGCCACGATCACCATGGCGACCGTGCTCACCTGGTAGACCGTCGTCCAGCTGTCGCCGAGTTCGGCGAGGATGCCCGCGACGCTCCGGGCCACGAGGATCCCGACGAGCAGGCCGCTCATCACGGTACCGACCGCGCGACCCCTCGATTCCGGCGTCGCGAGGGTCGCTGCGAACGGCACCAGTACCTGCGCGGCCACCGAGAACAGACCGGCGATCGCGGTGCCCACCACGAGCACCCCGATGTTCGGTGCGAAACCGCTCAGCCCCTGACCCGCCGCCGCGGCCAGCATGAGCATCACCGCCAGTCGCCGCTGCGGGAACATGTCGCCGAGCGGCACGAGGAACAGCAGGCCGAGAGCGTAGGCGACCTGTGCGACCGTCACAGTGGAAGCGGCGGCCGATCGGGAGGTGTCCAGCGCTTCGGCGATGGAGTCGAGCAGCGGCTGGTTGAAATAGTTGCCGCCCACACACAGACCCGTCGCCACGGCCATGAGCACCAGGACCGGGGTCGTCAGGACGGCACGGGAGGACGTCATGTCCTCCAGCGTCCCGTGTGGGCGCGGCGGAAGTCGAATCGCCTCGTCGGCCGCCTGTCGAGGGCTACTCCCGGGACGCGGCGAGCAGGACGAACCGTCCGTCCGGATCCACCCATTCGTGCCGGACGACGAATCCCGCGTCGGCGAGTTCCTGCGAGATACCGACGAGGCGGAACTTCGCGGAGATCTCGGTCCGGATCTGCTCCCCCTCGGCGAGGGTGATCTGCAGATCGAGGCCCGGGATACTCACGTCCATCGCCTCGGTCGCCTCGAGGCGCATCTCGATCCACTCGTTCTCCGGGTCCCAGACGGCACGATGCACGAACCGGGCGGGATCGAAGTCGGCGCCGAGCCGGGCGTTGAGCACCCGCAGGACGTTCCGGTCGAACTCCGCCGTCACCCCCGCCGCGTCGTCGTAGGCGGCGATCAGGGTGTCGCGGTCGATGACGAGCCCGGCGCCGAGCAGCAACCACTCGCCGGGGTCGAGGATCGCGGCCGTCCCGGCAAGGAACTGTGCGCGCTCGCTCGGGACGAGGTTGCCGATCGTGCCGCCGAGGAACGCGATCGCGCGTTTCCCGCCGGCAGGAAGATGCGCGAGCGAATCGGTGAAATCGCCGACCACCCCGTGCACCGTCAGGTTCGGATACTCCGCCGCCAGTCTGGTGACGGCCGACCGCAACGCCGGTTCGGAGACGTCCTGCGGCACATAGGTGTGGAGATACGGTTCGAGGGCGTCGAGCAGCACGTGCGTCTTCTCCGACGACCCGGAGCCGAGTTCGACGAGCATCTCGGGGCGGGCGGCGTCGGCGAAGTCGGCGGCGTGCTGTCGCAGCAGGGTGAACTCGGTGCGCGTCGGGTAGTACTCGGGCAGCCGCGTGATCTCGTCGAACAGTTCGCTGCCGCGCGCGTCGTACAGCCAGGTCGGTGACAGGTACTTGGGATCGGACGTGAGTCCGCGCCGTGCGTCCTCGCGCAGTTTGGCGTCGAGGTCCTCGGGGCGCAGATGCACGTCGACGATCACGGTGAGCCGACCTCCAGTGGTGAGACGATGAGTTTGCCCGGCATCGCAGCGACGAGATGCCGGTCGGGTACGGGTTTCCAGCGACTGTCGTCGTCGAACGGTTCGGACGCCACGATCGCGACCTGCTCGTCGACGAACGTCCACAGCGAGTGGTACCAGGCGGTGGCCCAGATCCCGGATTCGTTGCACAGCAACATGTTCAGCCGTGAGTCCGGTGCGAGTTCCAGCACGTCGTGGACGAGTGAGATCAGTGCCGGTTCGGGATCGGCCGAGCGCAGCCGCGATTGGAGCAGGAGCCACAGCGTGGCGGCGTCGGTGGGCGATTCGAGCCGCAGCAGTTCGGCGACGGGCAGCGCGGCGGCGAGCGTGACGAGCGATCCCGGCCAGCCCCGGACGACACCGTTGAGGCTGAACGCCCACCGGTCGTCGGAGAAGGGTGCGGACGCCGATCGTTCGACGGGCATCCCCTCGGTGGCCGAGCGGGTCGCGGCGACCACGGTGCGCGACCGTATCGACGTCAGGCCTTCACCGACGAAGGAATCGGACCAGATCGGCAACGCCGACCGGTAGCGTCCGAAGGTGCCCTCGGCACTCCACCATCCGACACCGAAACCGTCGGCGTTGATCGTGCCTCCCCCACGCATGTCGGTGGGCGCCCACGACTGGCGGAGCAGTGAATTGGTTCCGGTGGACAACAGTGCGGCGACGTTCGTCTCCGGTCCGATGTACGCCAGATGTCTACACATCGCCCGTCCCGTACGCGACGCGGAGCCCGGAGAAGATCTGGCGGCGGATGGGCAGATCCCAGTTGCGGAAGGTTCCGCGGCACGCGACCTCGTCGGTTCCGAAGGAGCCTCCGCGCAGCACCCGGTGTCCGTCGCCGAAGAAGACCTCCGAGTACTCGCGGTACGGGAACGCGCGGAAGCCCGGATAACCGGTGAACGGGGTGGACGTCCACTCCCACACGTCGCCGATCAGCTGGTGCACTCCGAGCGGTGACGCTCCCTGCGGATACGCGCCGACGACGGCGGGACCGAGATGACGCTGACCGAGATTGGCGTGGTCGGGGCCGGGATCCTCGTCGCCCCACGGGAATCGGCGGCTTGCTCCGGTGGCCGGATCCCAGCGTGCCGCCTTCTCCCATTCGGCCTCGGTCGGAAGACGTCCACCGGCCCAGCAGGCGAACGCCTCGGCTTCGTGGAAGCACACGTGCACGACCGGCTCGTCCGGGTGCAGCGGCGCGGTGCGACCGAAGGCCGTTCGGTTCCATCCGGTTTCGTCGCGACTCCAGAATTGCGGGGCCTCGAGACCGGCGTCGAGGCGATGCCGCCAACCGACCTCGCTCCACAGTTCGGGCCGCTCGTAGCCACCGTCCTCGACGAACTCGAGGTATCGACGGTTGGTGACGGGCACCGCGTCGAGCTCGAACTCCGGCACCTCGACGACGTGCGCCGGACGTTCGTTGTCGAGGGCCCACGGATCGGTGGACGTGCCCATCTCGAATGCGCCGGCGGGGATCCGGACGCGTTCGGTGTCGCGGACGGTTCCGGTGCGCGGCGCGTCCGGCGCGTCGAGCAGCGGCGGCCCCTGCCGCAGTTGGTGAGTCGCGAGCATCGTCTCGTCGTGCTGCTGTTCGTGTTGTGCGACCATCGCGAAGACGAAGCCCTCGCGGGTCAGCTCGTCGTCGAATGCACTGTGCTCGAGCACGTCCCAGGTGAGATCGCGGACGGCACGCGCGTAACCGCGGGCGGCGTCGGGGTCGAGCAGCGGCAGCCCCGTGCGGGTCGCGCGGGGATGCCGGAACGCGTCGTAGAGATCGTCGATGTCGCCGCGGACCGCAGGGCGCCGGCCCGCGACCCGCACGAGCCAGCGCTCCTCCTGGTTGGCGATGTGCGCGAGATCCCACACCAACGGGCTCATCAACGGCGAATGTTGTGCGGTGAGATCCTGTTCCGGCACGGAGGTGAGTACCTCGGTACGGGCACGAGCCCGCTCGAGGTGACGCCTGAGCGCAACACGAGCAGGTGTCACCGCGCCTCCTCACCCGGCGCCAGTCCGCGCAGGCACCGTGCCGCGGCCGCGTCGAGCGCCGCGGTGAACCGCATGTCGCGGGAGGACTCCGCTGCAAGCGAGAGCAGACCCGCTGCGGCAGCACGCAATTCGAGCGATGCGAGACCGACGCGGGCCGCCTCGGCCCACTGGTCGCGCACCGGGGCGGCGATCGCGCACGCCTCCACGGAGACCTCGGGTGCCGACAGCAACGCTTCGAGGGCCGCGACGGGCACCTGCCACGACTCGGCCGGTTGCGCATCGAGATAGCGCACCTCGAGGTGCCCGCACGGCCGAACGGGCGGGAACAGCGTCGTCATGTGGTAATCGAGGTCGTCGACGGTGGGTCGACGACGGATGTCGGCGTCGAGCTCGCCCGCGAGCCACGCCGCGAAGGTCGCGCCGGGCGGTGCGTACCACTCGGGCAGCTCCGAACGCACGCAGGTCAGCGGTGCGTCGAGCACCCACGCGGGGTAGTCGGCGGGATGGTCGACGTGACCGAGAGCGGGATCGAGTTCGAGCCACGTGCGCATCCGCTGCGACGCCCAGTCGCCCTCCGGAGCGCCCCGCAGCCGGGGCGAGCACGCGAAGGCCGCGATCATCGCCGGGCCGATGGCGTGGAGCAGCTCCCAGCGCTGCACGATCTCCGCCTCGTCGCGTCCCGCGTCGACGGAAACCTGCACCGACGCAGTGCTGTTCATCATGAGCCGGCCCATCGGGCCGATGCGGTCGTAGCGGAGTTCCATCGCCCCGTAGCGCGGGGTGCGCAGCAGACGGTGGGGAGGCCGCACCTCGTCGGCGGCGCGGTCGAGCATGATCACCGACCGGCGGGCCAGCAACGCCCGGAGCATGCGGAGGTCGGCCGTGAGTCGATCGCACACCTGCCGCGCCGAGGTGCACGGCACGCTCGACAGCTCGACCTGACCACCCGGCTCGACGCTGACCGCACTGCCCGACGGCAGGGGACGGGCGGACGACGACGGCGCCACCGTGCGCGGCGCGTGGGGCCCGAGGGCCTCGACGAGCGTCGTGAGTTCGGGACGCGATTCGGTGCCGTCGGCCCGCGCGGTGAGCCATTCGAGTTCGACCCCGATCAACCTGGGAATTCCCAGCCGGAACGCCCTGCTGCGGACGTGATCCTCCGCTGCTGCTCGGGAGCCGAGTTCCTTACGGGCACGGGAGGCCGAGGCATCGACTGCCATTGCCATTCGTCCACCCCCTCGGCCGGTGCGCCAGGTCTGCGGTCGAGACTAACCCGCCCGGGGACACGACGCGCGGATAACGCACCGGTGCGTGCGCGAACGCACTCCACCGGGCAGGCTCGACCCCGACGATACGGACGACGGAGGAGGTGAGCGGTCCGTGCTGGACCTCCAGGCGGCTCGACGCGACACACCGGGATGCTTCGACCGGGTCTTCCTCGACAGCGCCGGCTCGTCGCTGCCCCCGACACCGGTACTCGAGACGATGCTCGCGCACCTGCGCCGCGAGGCCGAGGTCGGCGGGTACGTGGCGGCCGACGAGCGGCTCGACGACCTGACGGCCGTGAAGACCTCACTCGGTCGCCTGTTCGACGTGCCGGAGACCTCCCTCGCGCTCTCCGACGGCGCCTCGCGGGCATGGACGTCCTTCTTCTACGCCGTGCCGCTGCAACCGGGTGACCGCATCCTGATCTCACAGGCCGAGTACGCCGCGAACGCGATCGCCGCGCTGCAGCGCGCGCAGGCGACCGGCGCCACCGTCGAGGTCGTTCCGTCCGATCCGTCCGGTCGCATCGACGTCGAGGCACTCGAGGGGATGCTCGACGAACGGGTGCGGCTCGTGTCCGTCGTACACGCCCCCACCAACGGCGGGCTGGTCAACCCCGTCCGGGAGATCGCCGACGCCGCGCACGCGGTCGGGGCGCTCGTGTTGCTCGACGCGTGCCAGTCGGTGGGGCAACTGCCGGTGAGCGTGCCCGAACTCGATGTCGACGCACTGTCGGGCACCGGGCGCAAGTGGCTCCGCGGTCCGCGCGGCACCGGTTTCCTCTACGTGCGGCCGCGGCTGGTGACCGAACTCGAACCGGCGGTGCTCGACCTGCGCAGTGCCTCGTGGACCTCGGCCGACAGCTACGAGCTCGCCCCGGACGCCACGCGCTTCGAGATGTGGGAGGCCTCGGTGGCGGCCCGGCTCGGTCTCGGCGCAGCCGTGGACTATCTCCTCGATCTGGGTGTCGACGCCGTGGCCGAAGCGGTGGCCTACCGGGCCGGGCACGTGCGGGACGGGCTCGCAGGCATCGACGGCGTCACCGTCACCGATCTCGGTGAGCAGCGCAGCGGCATCGTCTCGTTCACCGTGGACGGCCGCGACCCGCGGGAGGTCCGCGATGCCCTGGCCGAGCGGTCGGTGACGGTCACGGTCAGCAGCCGCAGTTCGACGCTGCTGGACATGACCTCGCGCGACCTGCAGTCGGTGGTGCGGGCGTCGCCGCACTACTTCGTCTCGCCCGCCGACGTCGACAGGTTCCTCGCCTCGGTGCACGACATCGCCCGTTCGTGAGGCCGTGCGCCGCTCGTGGCCGCGAGTCGACGACAGGGCTGTTTGTCCCCGCTCGACGTCGTCCGGTAAAGTGGTTCGAGTTGTCTCGGCGAGGGTGAACCGCAATATCGCTGGATCACCGTGATCGACGCGGCTGCGACGGAAGCAATGTGCTCCCCGGTCGCACGTGTCGGATCCGTTCGTTCGAGAACACCCGACCACGAAGTGCCACCAGCGTAGGAGCCGTCACATCATGTCCGACGAGAATCGTCTCGTAGCCAGCGTCCGCACCGAGTTCGGCAAGGGTGCCGCACGCCGCGCCCGTCGCGCCGGCCAGGTCCCCGCCGTCCTCTACGGCCACGGCACCGAGCCCCGGCACCTCGCCCTCCCCGACCTCGAGTTCGCAGCCGTGCTGCGTAACCACGGCACCAACGCCATCCTCACCCTCGACATCGACGGCGAGGATCAGCTCGCGCTGACCAAGTCGGTCGTCGTCCACCCCATCCGCCGCTACATCGAGCACGCCGACCTGCTCGTCGTGAAGAAGGGCGAGAAGGTCACCGTCGAGGTGCCCGTCGTCCTCTCCGGTGAGGCCGGCTCCGGCACGCTGGTGGTCAACGAGGTCAACACCATCAAGCTCGAGGCCGACGCCCTCAACATCCCCGAGGAGATCACCGTCTCGATCGAGGGCGCCGAGGCCGGCACCCAGATCCTGGCCGGTGGCGTCGAGCTGCCCGCCGGTGCGACCCTGCAGGACGATCCCGAGCTGTTGCTCGTGAACATCGTCGAGGCTCCCTCCGCCGACGCCATGGAAGGCGCCGAGGGCGAAGAGACCTCCGAAGAGGCCTCCGAGGAGGCCTGAGCCTTCCCCGGCTCCCTGTGAAGTCACTCGTGCGGCGCGTCATCCCTTCGGGGTGGCGCGCCGCACGTCGTTCGAATGCACGGAAGGATCAGCTCGTGGGCGACGACGCCGCGCTCGTGGTCGGTCTCGGCAACCCCGGCCCGAAGTACGAGAACACCCGGCACAACATCGGATTCATGGTGGCCGACGTGCTGGCCGGACGTGTGGGCGGCAAGTTCTCCGCGCACAAGCGCAGCAACGCCGACATCGTGCAGGCCCGGCTCGACGGGCGGCAGGTGATCATCGCGAAGCCGCGCACCTACATGAACCTGTCCGGTGGTCCGGTCGCCTCCCTCGCCAAGTTCTTCTCGGTCGATCCCGCGAACGTGATCGTCGTGCACGACGAGCTCGACCTGGACTTCGGGACGATCCGGCTCAAGCTCGGAGGTGGCGAGAACGGCCACAACGGCCTGCGGTCGACCTCGTCGGCGCTCGGCACCAAGGACTACCTGCGGGTCCGGATGGGCATCGGCCGCCCGCCCGGTCGCCAGGATCCCGCCGACTTCGTGCTCAAGCCGTTCTCGGCCATCGAACGCAAAGAACTCGACGTGTGGTGCGAGGAAGGCGCCGACGCCGTCGAACTGCTGTTGAAGCTCGGCCTCGAGGGCGCCCAGAACCGCATCCACTGACCCCGCATCGATCGGCGCGGGACGGTCAGGCCCGCGTCAGCAGCGCCAGCGAGGTGCCGCGACGCAGCTTGCCCGAGGAGGTCTTCGGGATGCTGCCGGGACCGAGCACCGCGACCGTGCGGGGCCTCACGCCCACCTCGGCGACCACCGCGTGCACGACGTCGTGTTCGATGCGGCGCACCTCGTCCGGGTGGTCGAAGAGTTTGGTCTCCACGGCCACCGCGAACGATTCGCGCTTGTCCCCCGCGTCGAGCCGGATGGCGACGGCGTTGCCGGGACGCACGCCGTCGACGGTCCCCGCCGCCCGTTCGATGTCGGTGGGATAGATGTTGCGGCCGCCCATGATGATGACGTCCTTCACCCGGCCGCACACCACGACGAGTCCGTCCTCGGTGAAGTAGCCCACGTCGCCGGTGTCGAGCCAGCCGTCCGCATCCTGCGCGGGGACGGGTCCGTCCACGGTGAGATAACCGTGCGTGACGGCCTCGCCGCGCAACTGGATGATGCCCACGCCGCGGGGCGGCAGCACCTGCCCGTCGCGGTCGACGACCCGGCCCTCGAGACCGGCCACGAGACGGCCGAGGGTGGGCATGCGGCGTGCGTGGGTGCGGTTGGTCGGCACGGCCATCCCGCCGGCTTCGAGCAGGTCGGGGTCCACCACGTCAAGCACCATCCCGCGTCCCGGATCGGGAACCGACACCGCGAGGGTGGTCTCGGCCATCCCGTAGGAGGGCGCGAGGGCGGACGGGTCGAGACCGAAGCGCTCTCCGGCCTCCGCGAGCGCCTCCATCGTGTCGGGATCGACCGGCTCGGCACCGTTCCACATCCAGCGCATCGACGACAGGTCCAGCGCGCCGTCCGGCGCCTGCGACAACTTCCGGGCCAGCAACGAGTACGCGAAATTCGGTGCTGCGGTGAGGGTTCCGCGATACTTGCTGATCAGCTCCGCCCACAGGATCGGCGAACGCAGGAAGTCCAGTGGCGTGACCGACACGACCTCGGCGCCCACCTGCATGGGGACGCTGAGGAAGGCCACCATGCCCATGTCGTGGAACAGCGGCAGCCAGCTGATCATGACGTCGTCGTCGAGCGAGAACTTGACGCGGTCCATCATCGCCGTCGCGTTGGCGTAGAAGTTGCCGTGCGTGATCCGCACCGCCTTCGGCGAGCCCGTGGAGCCGGACGTCAGCTGTTGCAGCACGATGTCGGACTCCGCCGTGTCGACGGGATCGACGGGCCTCCCCTCCCGCATCCGCTCCACGGTGACGACGGAGATGCCGCGTTCGCGCAGCAGCGGCTCCGCGATCTCGAAGGGTGCGCCGAGCACGACGGCGCGGGCATCGATCATCCGCAGCACCACCTCGGTGTCGCGCGACCACATCTGCAGGTCGGTGCGCGGGGTGGGCTGGTGCAGCATCGTCACGCTTCCGCCGCGCATCCAGACAGCCTGGCAGACCGGCGCGATGTCCACCGGCTGTCCTGCGAGGACGCCCACCGCGTCACCGGGTCCGATGCCCGCCGCGGCCAGCGCGCCGGCCATGCGTCGCGCCTGCCGGTGGATCCCTCCCCAGCTCTGCCGCAGCGGCGTATCCGGTTCGCCGGTGATCAGAGCCCCGGTGTCCGCCTCCGCCGTCGCGTACATCTCCTCGGTGAACCTGCTCACGACCCGCTCCTCGTCCGGTGGTGCACGACCTCGATCAAGATCCGGTAGTTGCACATCAGCGTGCGCCGTCGAGCGGTCGGTATGGGGCGACCCCGGGGAAACGTGATCGAATCTGGCGGAAATCGACACCGAATCGCCGAGTAACATGGACGAGTTGGCGGCGATAGCGCCCCTACTCCCTGCCCCCTTCGAGAGGTTTTTCCCGTTGAGCACCCCGCACGCTTCGGCCGACAGTCAATCCACCGGCACGACGGAGCCTGCGCAGTCCTCCGGCACAGCGAAGCCCGGGTCCGCGAAGGAGGTCAGAGCCGAAGCCGAGCGCAGACGCACCTTCGCCGTCATCTCCCATCCCGACGCCGGTAAGTCGACGCTCACCGAGGCGCTCGCCCTGCACGCGAAGGTCATCTCCGAGGCCGGCGCGGTCCACGGCAAGGCCGGCCGCAAGTCGACGGTCTCCGACTGGATGGAGATGGAGAAGGCCCGCGGCATCTCCGTCAGCTCCACGGCCCTGCAGTTCAACTACACCCGCTCGGACATCGCGGGCACCGACGACGAGGTCGTCAACGTCGTCAATCTCGTCGACACCCCCGGCCACTCCGACTTCTCGGAGGACACCTACCGCGTCCTCACCGCCGTCGACGCCGCCGTCATGCTCATCGACGCGGCGAAGGGCCTCGAGCCGCAGACGCTGAAGCTGTTCCAGGTGTGCCGCCACCGGGGCATCCCCGTGGTCACCGTCATCAACAAGTGGGACCGCCCCGGCCGCACTCCGCTGGAACTGCTCGACGAGATCGACGAGCGCATCGGCCTGACGCCGACTCCCCTGTTCTGGCCCGTGGGCATCGCCGGCGACTTCCGCGGTCTGCTGCGCCGCGGCGAGGACGGAGACGCGGCCGAGTACATCAAGTTCACCCGCACGGCCGGTGGCGCCAAGATCGCGCCCGAGGAGCATCTGTCCCCCGACGAGGCGCTCGCCCTCGAGGGCGACACCTGGGTCGAGGCCGCCGAGGAGTCCGAACTGCTGTCGGCCAACGGCCAGGACCACGATCAGGAGTTGTTCCTCGCCGGGCAGACCTCGCCGGTGATCTTCGCGTCGGCGATGCTCAACTTCGGTGTGCGGCAGATCCTCGACACCCTGGTCACGCTCGCTCCGCCGCCGCGGGCCCGTCTCGCGATCGACGAGACCGCTCGCGAGGTCGACGATCCGTTCAGCGCCGTCGTGTTCAAGGTGCAGGCCGGCATGGACACCGCCCACCGCGATCGGCTCGCGTTCATGCGTGTGGTCTCGGGTGTGTTCGAGCGCGGCATGGTCGTCACGCACGCGCAGACCGGTAAGCCCTTCGCCACCAAGTACGCGCTGACGGTCTTCGGTCGCGAACGCTCCACGGTGGAGAACGCCTATCCGGGCGACGTCGTCGGCCTGGTCAACGCGACCGCGCTGGCGCCGGGCCACACCCTCTACGTCGACAGGAAGGTGGAGTTCCCGCCGATCCCGTCGTTCGCGCCCGAGCACTTCGCGATCCTGCGGGCCGAGAGCGCCTCGAAGTACAAGCAGTTCCGCAAGGCCGTGGACCAGCTCGACTCCGAGGGCGTGGTGCAGATCCTCCGCAACGACGTCCGCGGCGACGCGTCGCCGGTGATGGCGGCCGTCGGTCCGATGCAGTTCGAGGTGGTCGCGGCGCGGATGAAGGCCGAGTACAACGTCGACCCGAAGATCGAGCATCTCGGCTACTCGCTCGCGCGTCGCACCGACGCGGCCTCGGCCGGCGAGCTGAACCGCCAGCGCGGTGTCGAGGTGTTCACCCGATCGGACGGCGCGCTCCTCGCTCTCGTCAGCGACAAGTGGCGGCTGCAGTACATCCTCAAGGAGCTGCCGGAGCTGACTCTCGAACCGTTGGTCGCGGCCACCGACTGACCGTCCCGACGACGCCGGACGGGTAGTGCGTCCAGCGGATTTTACTGATACTTTCCCTTTCGTCGATCCGACGTATTCGGGTGGAATCAGGAGTTGTGTCGATGAACGACGACGTACCGGCCACGGCCGGTGAGGACCTGTCGTCCGGTGGGACGGCGGAGACCGGCAGGCGATCCGGACGCGCGAAGCGCTCGGGCACCTTCGTCTACCCGTTGCCGAGCACTCCTCTTCCGAGCAGTACCCCGCTGACGAGTACGCCGGATCCCGGAACACACCGCACGAGCGTGGGGGACGCAGTGCTCGAAGGTGACCCGGCCGGCGGGGTGGGCGCCGGCAATTCCGAGGAAGGAACGACCCTGGTGAGCAGCACCGGCACGAACGGCTCCGCGAGCGGGCCCGCCACCACCACGACGACCACGAAGGCCACCGAGAGCCTCGGCACGATCACCGCACCGGGCCCGGTCCCGTCGCGGCGCAATTCGATGGGCGTGGCGTCGGTGCGCATCGCCGCGCGACTCGCGCAGAACGAACTGACCTCCCGCGACTCGCGCGGAATCGGCTCGCACGGCGACCCGATGGCAGATGACGACGAACTGCTCACCCTGCTCGGCGAGTACCTGCTCGCCGGTGGCCTCGAGAAGCCCGAGATCCACGCGACCCTCGGTGGGCAGCCCATCGTCGTCGACCTGCAGGTACCGCAGCGTCACGCCCGGTAGCGGCGGGCAGGTCCCGGGTTATCCGTCGCCGAACAGTGCGGCGATCGCCGCCGGATCGACGTCCTCGAGCGTCGCGGGCGACCACTGCGGGTCGCGGGTCTTGTCGACGAGCACGGCGCGCACACCTTCGATGAAGTCCGGCGTCGCGGCGACGCGCACGGCGACGTCGAGTTCGCGGGCGAAGCATTCCTCGAGGGTGCTCTCGGCGCCGCGCCGCATGAGTTCGGCCGTGGCCCACACGCTCGTCGGCGACAACGACCGCAGGGCCGTGCGGGTCTGCTCCGCCCACTCGGCGTCGATGTCGGTGAGGCTGTCGAGGCGGGCCACCATGTCGAGCACCGTGCCGTCGCCGAACACCGTCTCGATATCGGGGAAACGCTGCGCCAGGGAGGATTCGGGGGCCGGTTCGACGAACTCGTCGAGGGCGTCGCGCCACTGCCCGGCGCGGATGCGGTCGGCGAACTCGTCGATGCGGGCGCTGGGCACATGGTGCGTGGCCAGGCCGACGGCGAGCGCGTCGCCGGCGTCGATGCTGGCACCGGTGAGTGCGAGGTACATCCCCACCGCGTCGCACCGCGCGGTGGTGCCGCGCAGGCGCGGGAGGAAGTGGCTCGACCCGATGTCGGGAACGAACCCGATGGCCGTCTCGGGCATGGCCATCGTGGTCTTCTCGGTGGTCACACGCACCGCGCCGTGCACCGAGATACCGAGGCCACCGCCCATCGTGACGCCGTCGAGGACCGCAAGGTAGGGCTTCGGGTAGGTGGCGACCAGTTCGTCGAGGCGATACTCGTCGGCGAAGTACTCCCGGACGGTGTCGAAGCGTCCCTCGAGAGCCACCTCGCGCACCGGCTTGACGTCGCCACCGGCGCAGAACGCGCGGTCGGACGTGCTGGTGACGAGCACGGCCGTGACGGCCGGGTCGTCGCGCCAGGCGAGAAGCGACGAACGGACGTCGCGGATCATCGACCGGTCGAGCGCGTTGAGCGCACCGGGACGGTCGAGTTGCACTTCGCCGACTCCGTTGGCGACGCGTGTGCGGATGAAGGACTCGTTCACGGGCGGGAGCCTACCGGGCGCAGGGGACGGATCCCTCTCACGCGACACGTCACGGATGAAGTTCCTCGGTGACCCACCGGTCCCCCGCACGCCGGTAGCGATACCGCAGGTGCCGCCGGCCGGGATCCGCCTGCCAGAACTCCACGGCCTCGGCGGCGACGCACCACGCCGTCCAGTGCGGCGAGACGAGGTCCGGGTCGTGTTCGAGCGCGGTCAGGCGTTCCCGCACGAGGTCGTCGTACTCGGCGGGATCGGTGAGGACCTCGCTCTGGTGTCCCGTGGAGGCGACGGCACGGGCGAAGACCGACCGTTCCCGGAAGTCGCGGGCACACACCTCGGGCGGGCCGGCCAGGACGGGGCCGCGCACGCGGACCTGACGGCCGAGTTCGCGCCAGTACACGGTGAGCGCGGCGGCCGGTGTCGCGTCGAGCTGGCGGCCCTTCGGGGAACGGTCGTCGCCGGAGAACCACCAGCCGTCGTCGGTGACGTCCTTGATGAGCAGCATGCGTGCGTCGGGCGTCCCGGACGGGTCGACGGTCGACAGGGTCGCGGCGTGCGGCTCGGCGACGCCGGCCTCGGCCGCCTCGGCGAGCCACCGGAGGAAGGTCTCCTGCGGCGTCGCGGCCGGTTCGAACCGCGGGGCGGACGCCGTGAGGGTGGGCAGGGCCCGGATCCAGCCACGGACATCGGGAAACTCACTGCGACGCGCGATCTCGCTCATCGCCGCATGGTACCGAGCGGGGAGCTCATTCCCGAGGGGGCGGCAGCTTGCCGGTCAACGGGCCGACGAGCATCCAGCGATGCCCGAAGGGATCGAGCAGGGTGGCGTTGCGATGACCGTGGGCCTCGTTGATCCACCTCTCGACCGAACCGCCGGCCAGACGGGCGCGGGTGAGCACCGTGTCGGTATCGGCGACCTCGAGCATCAGGCTCACCGAGACCGCTCCCTCCTGCGGCGCGGTGAGTCCGAGTTCAGGGAATTCGTCTGCGAGATAGATCATTCCACTGGGGAACCGCAGTTCGGCGTGCCCGACACGACCGTCGTCCATCACGACCGGTTCGGCGGTCAGCGAGGCCCCGAACACCCGGGTGTACCACTCGATCGCCTCGTGGGCCCGCGGCACCGTCAGATAGGGCAGCGCCCCCGGGCGGGGAAAATCGCCGGAGCCTCCCGGAGGGGGAAAATCGGCGGAGCTCTCCGAGACCATCTCGTCGTTCCCGCTCAGGACGCTTTCGGTTGCTGCAGCAGCGCCCATCGATTGGTCGTCAACCGGACCGAAGGCGAGTCGCCCATGCATGTGACCGTCTCCCAGTTGCGTTGATATCCGGTGCGGCTGATCCGCCAGAATCCGTCGTCACCCAGGCTGTATCGATCGTGGTAGTAGGCCGATCCGCGCAACATCATCCCGTCCTCGGGGATGATCACGGTGTCGGACAGCAACCACACCCCGGTGGCGGTGCGGCCGTCGTCGGCGATGTCGATCTCGGGATGGGAACACGTGTGCTCCGTGATCAAGCGCGTTCCCAGCGTGTTCTCGAGGAAACCTATGAAGGCGTCGCGTGAGTCGAAAACGAGATGCTCCCCGTAGACGGCGTGTGCGTCGGGGGTGAGGGTGTTCGCCAGTTCGTCCCAGTCCTTCGTGTCGAGCGCTCGCGCATAACGGTATTTGAGCCGCGTGATCTCCGCTACCGCCTGCACATCCATCGTCGGCCTCCCATTGGCGCCCCCCCTGCGAGTATTCGCATTCCAGGCTAGCCCGGACGACCGGCGCAGACGGCCGGAATCACACTGTTACCAGGCGGCATTCGATCGCGATTCGATCACGGGAGTGCGTGTCGGTCACGACTCGGGACGGCGCAGCGCGCGGATGGTCGCGTCGACGACGAGTTCGGCGTAGTCGTCGTCGACGCTCTGGTCGGGGGTCGCCAACGCGAACAGCGCGTGACTGAGCACGGTGCCGGTGACCATCTCGAGCAGCAGCGTCGCCGAGGTGTCGGCGGGGAGTTCACCGCGCTCGACGGCGCGGTGCACGATCGTGCGCGCCGCGAGCACGCGGCTGCGGTTGAGGGTGTGGATCAGCCGGGCGAGCAGTTCGGGATTGGCGCGGGCATCGAGCGCGACGCGCAGGCTCACCAGGCCCGGGGTGGTCCGGTAACCGCGCAACAGTTGCCGGGCGAGTTCGACGAGATCGGACCGGAGCGCGCCGGTGTCGATCGGCACGGGCAGCGGACTGCGTGCTTCGAGGGCCTGGACCAGCAGGTCGTCCTTGCTCGACCACCGGCGGTAGAGGGCGGCGCGGCCCACCCGCGCGCGTCGCCCGACCGCGTCGATCGTGAAGCCACGCCAGCTCGTCTCGGAATACACCTCGAGCACGGCGTCGAAGACGCGGTCCTCGAGGTCGGCGTCGCGGGGGCGCCCGCGGCGGCGCGGTGCGGGTACTTCGGTCACGTCGGGCAAGTGTGCCAGACCACTCCTCGATTTACAGACTGAAATAGTCCGTATTAAGCTGGCCGCGTCCTCCTCCCCCCGAGCAGACCGAAGGAACGCCATGACCGACCCCACCCGGGTTCCCGTCGTGATCGGCGTCGGCGACCTGCGCTCCGGCCGTGCCGGTGCGCCCGCCGACCCGCGTGAACCGCTCGACCTCATCCACGAGGCCACCCTCGCCGCGATCGCCGACTCCGGCGCCGATCTCGCCACGCGGATCGACACCATCCACGCGATCAGGACCGCGAGCTGGAACTACGACGACCTGCCGGGCCTGCTCGCCGAACGTCTCGGCGCGACACCCGAGCACACGTCGACCACGCCGATCGGCGGCCACTGGCCGACGGCCCTGCTCGACCGCATCGGCCACGACATCGCCGCGGGCACCAGCACCGTCGCGCTGCTCGTCGGCGGCGAGGCGCAGGCCTCGGCGACCAACTCCTACAAGGCCGGGACGGATCCGGTCACGCTCGGATGGACCACCGCCCCGGGCGGCCCCGCGCCGATCAGCAACGAGGACCTCGGCAGCCCCGCGATGCAGCGCGCCGGCATGATCGTCCCCACGCGCGTCTACCCGCTGTTCGAGAACCGGCTCAGCCACGATCTCGGACACTCGCGCGAGAAGTCGCTCGACTGGTCGGCGACGCTGTACGCCGCCTTCTCCGAGTTCGCCGCCGAGAACCCGGCGTCGTGGAACCCCGAGCGCCGCACCGCCGACGACATCCGCACCATCGCCGGCAAGAACCGCCTCGTCACCGACCCGTACCCGCTGCTGGTCAACGCGATGCCGTTCGTCGACCAGGCCGCGGCCGTGGTCGTCACCTCGCTCGCCGTGGCCCGCGAACTCGGTGTCCCCGACGACCACCTGCTCTACGTGTGGGGCGGTGCCGGTGCGACCGAGCCCTCGGACGTGCTCGCCCGCGGCGACTTCGGGCGCTCGGCCGCACTCGACGACGCGCTGCGCCGCACGCTCTCGGCGACCGACCTGCGTCCCGGCGACTTCGACATCATCGACGCCTACAGCTGCTTCCCCGTGGTCCCGAAGCTGCTCATCGAGCAGCTCGGTCTCCCCCGCGACACCGTCCCGTCGGTGACCGGCGGCCACTCCTTCTTCGGCGGCCCGCTCAACAGCTACACGCTGCACTCGGTGGTCTCGGTCGCCAAGCGGCTGCGGCAGGACGGCGAGCTCGCCCTCGTGCACGGCAACGGCGGCTACCTGACCTACCAGCACGTCGTGGTCCTCGGCTGCGCGCCGCACACCGACGGCTACGTCGGCGACCCGGAGCACGTGCTGCTCGAGCCGTCGGCACCCGAGGCCGCCACCGACTACAGCGGTGAGGTCCAGATCGTCACCGCCACGGCCGAATTCGGTCGCGACGGCAACCCGTCGATCGGCTTCCTCATCGGTCTCACCCCCGACGGCCGGCGTGTCTCCGGCCAGACCGACGCCGCCGGCGCCGCGGTCCTCGCCGCCGGAGCCGACATCGTCGGCGAGACCGTCCACGTCACCGACAACGGTGGCAATCTCACCGTCACCCGCATCGAGCACCTGTCCCCCGAGGAGTCCCAGTCGTGAGCGAACCCGTCGTTCTCGTCGAGAAGCGCGAGCACGTCCTGCTCGTCACCATCAACCGTCCCAAGGCGGCCAACAGCATCAACGCCGACGTGCACCAGGCACTCGGTGAGGCCTGGGACCGCGCCGAAGAGGATCGCGACGTGCGCGTCGTGGTGCTCACCGGTGCCGGCGACGCCGTCTTCTGCGGCGGCGCCGACCTCAAGGCCCTCGGCACCAAGGGACCGGACGGGGTCACCCCGCCCGAGACCGCCCACTGGGGCTTCGCCGGTGTCGTCAAGCACCACATCTCCAAGCCCGTCATCGCCGCGGTCAACGGCACCGCGCTCGGAGGTGGCACCGAACTCGCCCTCGCGAGCGATCTCGTCGTCGCCTCCGAGACAGCCGAATTCGGCCTTCCCGAGGTGCACCGCGGCCTGATCGCCGGTGCCGGCGGCGTCTTCCGCATCGGCCAGGCCATCCCCCGCGCCGTCGCGATGGAACTCGTCCTGGCGGGCAAGCCGATGTCGTCCGCCGACGCCCTGCGCTGGGGCCTCGTCAACCGGGTCGTCCCGCAGGCCGACGTCCTCGACACCGCTCTCGCTCTCGCCGCCGACGTCGCGAAGGGCGCTCCGCTCGCCGTGCAGGCCAGCAAGACCGTCGCCCGCGGCATCATCGACGGCAACGTCCCCGCCGAGGACCTGCCCTGGGAGCTGACCGACAAGGCCCTCGCACGTCTCACCACCAGCGCCGACACCCTCGAAGGCGTCATGGCCTTCATGCAGAAGCGCGAACCCGTCTGGAAGGGCGAATAGGCATGACCACCACCGAAGTGATCCGCTGGGACACCGACGAGCAGAAGGCACTCCGTCAGCTCGCCGCGGACTTCACCCGCAAGGAGATCGTCCCCCACCTCGACGAGTGGGAACGTGCCGGCGAGATCCCGCGCGAACTGCACCGCAAGGCCGCCGACGCGGGCCTGCTCGGCGCCTCGGTCGCCGAGGAGCACGGCGGCTCGGGCGGCACCGCCCTCGACATGCTCGCGATCCTCGAGGAGATCATCCTCGCCGGTGGTTCGTCGGGCCTGATCTCGGCGCTGTTCAGCCACGGCATCGCGACCCCGCACATCGTCTCGTCGGGCAACACCGACCTGATCGAGCGGTTCGCGCGTCCCGCGCTCGAGGGTCGCGCCATCGGTTCGCTCGCGATCTCCGAGCCCAGCGGTGGCTCCGACGTCGCGAACATCCGCACGACCGCGCGTCGTGACGGCGACGAGTACGTCATCAACGGTGCGAAGCTCTACATCACCTCGGGTACGCGCGCCGACTTCGTGACCACCGCGGTGCGCACGGGCGACGCCGGCGCCGGCGGCATCTCGCTCGTCGTCGTCCCCACGGACACACCGGGTTTCACGGTCTCCCGCAAGCTCGACAAGATGGGCTGGCTGTGCTCGGACACCGCCGAGCTGTTCTACGACGACGTGCGCGTGCCGGTCTCGAACCTCATCGGCGCCGAGAACTCGGCGTTCGGTCAGATCGCGCAGCAGTTCCAGGGTGAGCGCCTGTCGCTGGCCTTCCAGGCCGTCGCCACCGCGCAGCGCTGCTTCGACCTGACCGTCGAGTGGGTGAAATCCCGTGAGACGATGGGCCGCCCGCTGTCCAAGCGTCAGGTCGTGCGGCACCGCCTCGCCGAGCTCGCCACCGAGATCACCGCGGCGAGGACGTTCTGCCGTTCGGTCGCCGAGCGGTGGGTCAACGGCGAGGGCATGCTGCTCGAGACCTCGATGGCGAAGAACAACGCCGTCAAGGTGTGCGACCACGCCGTCATGGAGGCGGTTCAGCTCGCCGGTGGTATCGGCCTGATGCGTGAGAGCGAGGTCGAGCGCCACTTCCGCGACGCCCGCGTCCTCGGCATCGGTGGCGGCACCAACGAGATCATGAACGAGATCATCAGCAAGCTGCTCGGCCTGTAGGTCTCCGCCCGAACTCGGGGGAGGAAATGTGCGACTTTCCTTGCGGAAGCGCACATTTCCTCCCCCTACTCGTTTCAGTCACGCGCACGGAGCATCTCCAGGGCGACGACGACCACCACGGCGATCACGACGTGCATCAGCGTCAGCGCGACGGTGCTCGGCGTGTCGAAGTCCGCGGAGATCGTGCCCTGGATCGTCGCCAGCGGCAGCAGCGCCCCGACGACCTGCGCGATCCGCGCGAAACCGTTCCACCACAGGGTGAGCAGGGCGGCGACGGCGAGACCGACGGTGAGCGGGACGACGGACATGAGCACCACGCCACCGGGCGCCGCGCTCACCACCTCACCGGCGTCGGTGTGTTCGAACGAGCCTCCCGCGACGAGCCCGGCGGCCCACAGCACGAGGTTGACCACCAGTGCGGTCACGACGGACGCGGCAATCACCACCGCGGAACGCGCGAGCCGGGACTGCGGGAGATGCGTAGAGGTACCGGATGTTTCGGTGACGGACATGAATCCTCCTGATGGGCGTTCCTTCTGACGACGCCCATCCTGCGACCTCGAGCCGACTCGAGGTCAAGAGGATTCAGTCGAGATCTTCGGCGAGCTCCATCCACTGCTCCTCGGCCGCTTCCTTCTCCGCGACCACCTCGCGCAACTGCGCGTCGAGCTTCTGCAGCCGGTCGGGATCGGTCGCCGCCTCCGCGAGGTCGTGGTGCAGCTTCTCCTCCTTCTCGGTCAGCTTCGCGACGAGACGCTCGAGGCGTGACAGTTCCTTGCGCGCGGCACGTTCGGCGGCACCGTCGCGCTTCTTCGGCTGCTCCGCGGCGTCGCCGGTCTTCGAGACGGTCGACGCCACCGACGGCACGTCGCCGTCGCCCATGGCCGCGCGCCGGCGCAGGTACTCCTCGATACCACCGGGAAGGTTCGTGAGCCGGCCGTCACCGAACAGGGCCCATGTCGAATCACAGATGCGTTCGACGAGATACCGGTCGTGGCTGATGACCACGAGGGTTCCGGCCCAGCCGTCGAGCAGGTCCTCGAGCTGCTGGAGGGTGTCGATGTCGAGGTCGTTGGTGGGCTCGTCGAGGAGCAGCACGTTCGGTTCGGCCATGAGCACGCGCGTGAGCTGCAGGCGGCGACGCTCACCACCGGACAGGTCGCCGACGGGGGTGCGCTGCCGGGCCGGGGTGAAGCCCAGGCGTTCGGCGAGCTGACCGGCGGAGATCTCCTTGTCGCCCAGCGTGATCCGCTCGGCCACGTCCTTGACGGCCTCGAGCACCCGCATGTCGGTGGGCAGATCGTCGAGTTCCTGCCGCAGCCAGCCGATCTCGACGGTCTGACCCTGGATGCGACGTCCCTGCGCCGGTTCGAGTTCGCCCGCGAGCGTGCGCAGCAGGGTCGTCTTGCCCGAGCCGTTGACGCCGACGAGACCGATCCGCTCACCCGGGCCGAGACGCCAGGTGAGGTCGCGGACCAGTTCGCGCCCGTCCGGGGTGGTGAGCGTGGCGTCCTCGAGTTCGATGACGACGCGGCCCAGGCGACGCTTGGCGAACGACGCCAGGGCCACCGAGTCGCGCGGCGGCGGCACGTTCGCGATCAGCGCTTCGGCGGCCTCGATGCGGTACTTCGGCTTGGACGTGCGGGCCGGGGCACCGCGACGCAGCCACGCGAGTTCCTTGCGCGCGAGATTGCGGCGGCGTTCCTCCATCGCGTCGGCCTGACGGGCACGCTCGGCGCGCGCGAAGATCCAGTCGTTGTAGCCGCCCTCGTAGCTCTCGACCTGCCCGTTCACGACCTCCCAGGTGCGGGTCGCGACGGTGTCGAGGAACCAGCGGTCGTGGGTGACGACGACGAGCGCGCTGCGTCGCGACAGCAGGTGCTCGGCGAGCCACTGCACGCCTTCGACGTCGAGGTGGTTGGTGGGCTCGTCGAGGACGAGCAGGTCGAGATCCTGCACGAGGGCTGCGGCGAGGGCGACCCGGCGACGCTCGCCGCCGGACAGGCCGTCGACGACCGCGTCGAGACCGAGATTGTCGATGCCGATGCCGGTGAGCACCGAGCGGATGCGCGCATCGCCGGCCCACTCGTGCTCGGCCACTCCGAGCGGTCCGAGGACGACCTCGCCGACGGTCGAGCCCTCCGGCAGGCCACCGCGCTGGGTGACGACGGCCATGCGCAGACCGTTCACGCGGCTCACCCGGCCCGAATCGGGCTCCTCGATGCCGGCGAGCACCTCGAGCATCGTCGTCTTGCCGCCGCCGTTGAGGCCGACGACACCGATCCGCTCCCCCTCGTTCACGCCGAGGGACACCGAGTCGAGCAACGGCTTGATGCCGAACGACTTCGAGACCTGTTCGAGGTTGATCAGATTCGCCACGTGGAGGAACGCCTTCCGAGGATTGCGGGGATGTACTACAGGATCAGGGGTGTGCGGGATCGGCGTCGCCGACGACACGGGCGCCGGGCACCGGACCGGAGGCGACCCGCACCGTACGGCACACACCGGCACCGGCGAGTTCGGCACTCACGGTGACCGCCGCGTGCTGGTCCTCGACGAGGAACGCGCAGGTGGGGCCCGAACCGGAGACGATGCCCGCCAGGGCACCGGCCTCGACACCCGCCCGGAGCGTGCGCCGCAGCATGGGGTCGAGCGACAGGGCCGCGGCCTGCAGGTCGTTGCCGAGCAGGGGCGCGAGCTGGTGGGCGTCGCCGGAGCCGAGCGCGGAGAGCACGGCATCGGCGCTGCCGACGCGCTGAGGTTCCCCCTCGGCGCGCAACCGGTCGAGTTCGCGGAAGACGACCGGCGTGGACAGGCCGCCCTTCGCGAGGGCCAGCACCCAGTGGAAGGTGCCGCGGGTGAGGACGGGGACGAGGCGCTCGCCCCGTCCGGTTCCGATCGCCGTTCCGCCGTGGAGGCAGAACGGCACGTCGCTGCCGAGGCGGGCGGCGAGATCCGCGAGGTCCTCGCGGGGTGCCCCGATCCCCCACAGCGCGTCGAGCGCGACCAGCGTCGCGGCCGCGTCGGCACTGCCACCGGCCATTCCGCCGGCGACGGGGATGCCCTTGTCGATCGTGATCGCCACGTCGGGGGTGCGTGCGGCCCGCTCCGCCATCATCTCGGCGGCGCGCCACGCCAGGTTCGTCGAATCGGTGGGCACCACCTCGGCGCCCGTGCCGCGCACCGTCACGCTCAGGGTGTCGGCGGGGACCACGGACACCTCGTCGTACAGGGACAAGGCCTGGAAGACGGTGTGCAGGTCGTGGTAGCCGTCGGGACGGAGGTCGCCCACCGCGAGATGCAGGTTGACCTTGGACGGGACCCGCACTGTCACGGGGGTCGGCACGACGGAAAGCACGAGTACAGAGCTTACTCGGGATACGGATGCTTCCCGACCGCCGCGGCCACGCTCTACGATCGGGCGACTCGTGAACACTCTGGAGGAAATGTGACTCGATCCGTACGCAATGCGGTCGCCGTCTGCGTCGTCGCTGCGGCGGCCACGCTGGGAACCGCCGGCGTCGCCTCGGCCGAACCGGCCCCGCCGCGCGTCTGCTCGCTCGGCGACCTGGTCCTGCGCTCGCTGAATCTCGTGGACTGCGTCAATCCGCCCACCGGCTCCGCCGGAGTGGCCACCGGTTCGGCCGACTCCGCGGGGTCGTCGACCGGCTCGTCCGGCGTGGGCATCACCGGTTACGGCGCACTGATCGGCTGACCGGACACAACGAATCCGGGCCGGCACCCTTTGAGGTGCCGGCCCGGATTCGGAGAGTTATCGGTATCAGCCGATGACGGTGACGCCGGTGGCCTGCGGGCCCTTCTGGCCCTGGCCGATCTCGAAGCTCACGCGCTGGTTCTCCTCGAGGGTGCGGAAGCCGCGGCCCTGGATCTCGGAGAAGTGCACGAAGACGTCAGCGGAGCCGTCCGAGGGAGCGATGAAGCCGAAGCCCTTTTCGCCGTTGAACCACTTCACAGTACCTTCAGCCATGTTGCTGTCCTTCACTTGCAGGCAGAACGGATATAGACGTTCTGTCTCGTCGGGAGTCGGTTTCGGCTCCCGGGTCTGTCACTACACGGCTGAAACGATTCCATCGTGGCTATCGCCTCCGCTCGCAACCAGAAATGTGCGAGGGGTAAACCACGAACACACTACCTAACGACCGAGGACAACTTAACCACACATCGCAACGGACCACCAGGAAGAGTGACCGGGATCACTCCACCCCCGCGAGCCGCACGAAGGCTGCGGCGTCGAGCTTCTCCCCGCGCGTCGACGGCTCGATACCGGCCGCCAGCAGGCGCCTCTCGGCTTCCGCCGGCGAGCCCGCCCATCCACTCAGCGCTGCGCGCAACGTCTTTCGACGTTGGGCGAAGGCCGCGTCGACGACGGCGAAGACCCGGGCGCGCGTCTGCGCGTCGGTGGGCCACGGCGGCTCTGCGTAACGGTCGATGCGCACGAGGCCCGATTCCACCTGGGGAACGGGCCAGAAGACCGCACGCCCCACGGCGCCGGCCCTGCGGACGTCGCCGAAGAACCGCGCCTTCACGCTGGGCACGCCGTAGATCTTGCCGCCCGGTTCGGCTGCGAGCCGGTCGGCGACCTCGGCCTGCACCATCACGAGAGCGGTTCGCAGAGTAGGGAATTCGGAGAACAGGTGCAGCAGCACCGGCACCGCGACGTTGTAGGGCAGGTTCGCGACGAGCGCGGTGGGCGTGACGGGAAGGTCCTTCGGCAGCACCTTCATCGCGTCCATGTGCACGACGTCGAACCGATCGGCGAGCTGCGGGGCCCGCTCCTGCACGGTCGCGGGAATACGCTGCGCGAGAACGGGATCGAGCTCGACCGCGACCACGCGGTCGACGACGTCGAGCAGGGCGAGGGTGAGCGAGCCCAGGCCGGGCCCGACCTCGAGCACGACATCCTCGGGGCCGACCCCGGCGACGTTGACGATGCGGCGCACCGTGTTCGCGTCGTGCACGAAGTTCTGGCCGAGCTGCTTCGTCGGGCGCACCCCGAACTCCTCCGCGAGTGCGCGGACCTCTGCGGGTCCGAGCAGCGCGGCGAGGCCGCGCGGAGAAGCCGGGGTGGCCCTCGGAGTGGTTTCGGGATCGTCTGCTGACACGTGGTGAACCTAGCGCACTCGGAAGCAGGTCACACCGTGCACACCCGTGCCGGTCAGCGCAGACCGAGCTTGCTGGTGCAGGCCGGCCATGCGCCCCAGCCCTGGGCCGCCTGGACCTTCTCCGCGACGGCGATCTGCTGCTCGCGCGTCGCGAGATCGGCGCGCGGCGCGTACTGGGTGCCACCGAAGCCGGCCCACGTCTGCTGCGTGAACTGCAGGCCGCCGTAGAAACCGTTGCCGGTGTTGATGGCCCAGTTGCCGGTCGCCTCGCACTGGGCGATGGAGTCCCAGGTCGATGCGCGGCCCGAGGCCGGCACGGCGGGCTTCGGCTTGGTGCCGACGCGGACCACGACGGGCCGCGGCTCGGCGAGGACCTTCGAGTCGGTCTCGGTGCGTCCGACCTCGACACCGTTGACGGTGTGGACGTCGAAGGTCACCGACCGCTCGCCCGGAGCACCCGGGTCGTTCACGGCGGTCTCGCCCTCGAGCATGTTCGGATCGTCCACGCGGTTCTCCGGCGGCGCGATCGGCAGGTTCTCGGTCCGCGACTCGGTGCGGTCGCGGGTGACCACGACCTCCATGCCCTCCTCCAGCTGCGCGTCGAGGGCAGGGGTGACGCTGTCGGCCTGCTCGAGCTTCGTGCCCTGGGACTCCAGGAACTCGGCGACCGTCGGCACTGCGACGCGCACCTCGGCGGCGGGCGCGCCGTTGTCGGCGAAACGCACGGTCTTGGGGTTGACGACCTCGAGATCGGCGCCGTCGAGCGGAAGGCGGTGCGAACGCGAAGCGGAGACGTAGGCGTCGTCGGAGAGGCGGAACTGGTCGAGTGCCTCGTCGACGGTCAGCGCGGTGGTCCACACCGAGCGCTCCTCACCGTCGACGGTGAGGTGCAGTTCGCGGGCCTGTCGCAGGACGATGGTGTCGCCGTCGGAGACGGACGAGTCCACGGCCGGGGCCACGACGTCGTTCTCGTCGACGGTGTAGCCGGCGGCGGCCAGGATGTCGCCGACGTTGGAGTTCATCGTGCCGAAGGCACGCTGCTCACCGTCGACGTCGAGGACGACGTCCTTGTGCTGAACCACAGCAGTGGCACCACCGGCACCGAGGGTGACGAAGACGGCGGCGACCACCGAGTAGAACACCGGCGACTTGACGCGATTGATCTTGGTGAAAGGTGACACGATTATTTCCAGACGGACGACAACTGTGATCACAGCACGGTAACGAGACGGCATTGTTATCGCAACTTCATCGTCTCCACCTGCACAGATAATGATTTCTGTCAGATCACGACGTACGTCACAGATATCGGATCGGTATTACCTCGATCATTTCCGAGTGTCCGAAATTGCCATTTTCGATCGATACTCGGAGAAAGGAATTCCTCGCGATTCGGGCACCGAGGACATGGACTCCGTGAGGCGGCCGAGGATCCCGCGCATCTGTGCTCTGCCCCATACGGGAGCGTTCGAGGTGCCGATGCCCACAGGTTCGGATGGAGCGGCCGGCTTCGCGGGCGCAGCGGTTTCCGGACCGCCTACCGGTGGCCGCGGTTGCCGGTGATCTGCTTCGTCAGCGTCCGGCCGATCCGCTGGGGATCGGGAGATCGGCGGATCCGCTCGGTACGGGGAACTGCGGAATCGGCACGGCGGGCGTGGTGCCCGTGCGGGCCATGACGTCCATCAGGACGGCGTGCATGGTCGCGACCTGCACCGGGTCGAAATTCGCGAGGTCGAGCGGGTTCGCGCGGTTGCGCGTCTCGAGCGGATCGTCGTGCAGGTCGTAGAGTTCGAACTGCGGCAGTGCGCGTCCCGACGGGTCGAAGTACATCGCGTACTTCCACCTGTCCTGCCGGACGGCACGGATGTGGTTGGGCTGCTTCACCGTCGTCTGCCCGTTGGCCGCGGCGGCGTTCTCGTCGTCGAAGGTGAACAGGACGGTGTCCTGCACCTGTGGCGGCGTGCCACCGGACGACGCACCTTCGATGACGGGCGTGAGGTCGACGCCCTTGAACGTCCACGCCGAACGGTCGGGCACGGCGGCCATCGTCGCGAGGGTGGGCATGACGTCGATCAGCGACGCGAGCGCGTCGGTGGAGACCGGCCTCGGGAACATCACCGGATTACTCACCACGAGAGGGACATTGAGTGTCTCTTCGTAGGCGTTGAAGGCCTTCTGGCGGAGTCCGCCGTGCGACAGGCCCATCTCGCCGTGGTCGGCCACCCGGAAGACGACGGTGCGTTCGCGCATGCCCGAAACCGATTCCAGCGCATCGAGAACGGTTCCGATGTGCTGGTCGACGACCTTGTGCATGTAGGCGTACAGATTGACGTACTGCCGTGCCGCCTCGGGACCGACGAGCGGACCGAGCGCCCCGGCGAGCAGCAGGAGCAGCTCGGCCTGGGCGGTGGGCTTGAAGTTGCGGAGCAGGTCCTCGTCGATGGTGGGCGGCAGGTCGATTCCCTGCTCGAAGGCCTCGGGTGCGAAGGCTCCGTAGTTGTTGCAGTCGCCGTCGACCTGATCCCAGGTCTTCGGGTACGAGAGGATGTCGTGGGGGTTGGCGAACGACACGATGAGCGCGAACGGCCTGTCGTCGGTGGCGCTGCGCGACCGCAGGAACTCGGCGGCATCGGAGGCGATCTTGCCGTCGCGGTCGGCGCAGCCACCGCCGAAGTTCTCGGGTGCGGTGTCCTGCCCGGCCTCCGGTGGCTCCCACCCTGCGAAGCCGTACCGCGCGATGTCGTCGGGCGACGGGTCACCGCCGTCGGCCCCCTTGCTCATGTGCCATTTGCCGCGGTAGTGGACGTCGTATCCGGCGGAGAGCAGCATCTTCGCCATGTTCTGGCCGTCCACCGGCAGCACAGGTTCGGTGGGCGAGAGCGTGCCGCCCTCGGTGAGGGTGCTCACCACCCCGTGCTGGGCGGGATAGAGCCCGGTGAAGAACGTGCTGCGACTGGGCGAGCACATCGCGGCGTTGCAGAACGACCGTGTGAAGGTCAGCCCGGTGTCGGCCAGGCGCTGCCGGTTGGGCAGATTGTTGCGCGCCCAGTCGGCCGGCCAGTGCATCGGCTGACGCTCCTGGTCGGTCATGATGATGAGGATGTTGGGACGCTGCGGCGTCCGGGGCTGTGCCGCAGACGTTCCGGCGCCCACGAGGCCGGCAGCGAGGAGCGCGCCCGCGCCCACGAGGAAGGTCCGTCGATTGACATTCCACGTGGTGTCGCGACGCGGAACAGCTTGCTGCACGGCCATATCGATCCTGTCGGAGAGATCCGTGAACGCATATGTCGTGCAGGAGAATAACAAGACATATGCGAAAAGCGCGCGTCATCGGGCGGAAAAGGCGCTGCGGACGATCGGGAGAAATCGTCCACAGCGCCTCGGATCCGCAGGTCAGGCCGTGCGCAGAAGCGGAACCTTCCGCGCGAGGAATCGATCGACGCCGAACGCTCCCGCACCGACCGCCGCGAGCAGGAGAGCCCCTGCGCCGAGTGCGGCGACGAGCTCGAAACCGCCGTCGCCGACGTAGATTCCGTTCTCCACGTGCACGACGAAGAACGCGCCGAGCATGAGCAGGAACAGCAGGACGCCGAAGACGGGGACGAGCACACCGAGGATGAGCGCGAGACCGCCGAGGATCTCGATCCAGGTGGCGACGAACGCCGAGACGGCCGGGGCGGGCACGCCCATTCCTTCGAAGCCTGCCTTGGTGCCTTCGTATCCCCACGAGTCGAACTTCTGCAGTCCGTGCGCGAGGAAGATGACGCCGAGTACGAGTCGGGCGACGAGGATGCCGAGGTCGCGGACGAGAGGGGTCTTCATGTCGAGCCTTTCGGGTCGGAGGCCGGAGAGCCCCACTTAGTTGAAGCGACAACTAAGATAGCAACCCGTAGTTGTAGCTTCAACCAGCCGTCGGAGCCGGTTCCGGTCGGGTACCGGCGAACGCCTCCCCCAGCAACCGCCGCACGCCCACCTCCGTGACCTCCCGGGGATTCGGATACGGCTTCGCCGTCGCCAGTCGTGCCGCCTCGTCCAGGTCGGATTCCCGCAACCCCAGTTCCTCGAGACTCGTCGGCCCACCGGCCGCCGCCACGAGGTCGTAGACGCCCGCGGACGCCGAATCCGTGCCGAGCGCCTGCGCGACCCGCGCCATGACGTGCGGTACCGACGGTTCGTTGTAGGCGAGCGCGTGGGGCAGCACGACGGTGTGCGTGGCAGCGTGCGGCAGGTCGAACGAGCCGCCCAGCACGTGACAGAGCTTGTGGTGCAGCCCCATTCCCGCCGAGGCGAGACAGGTTCCGGAGAGCCACGCCGCGAGCAACAGATCCGAACGCCCCTCGGGATCGGCCGAATCCGCACCGAGCGCCGGGATACCCCGGGCGATCGCGGCCACGGCCTCGAGCGCGAGGGCGTCGACGATCGGATTGGCCTGTTCGGAGTAGAGGGCCTCGACCGCGTGGGCCATCGCGTTGATCGCGCTGGTCACCGCCAACGGAATGGGCATCGAGGTGGTGAACTCGACGTCGTAGATCACGGTCTCGGGAAGGATGTCGGGCGACGAACGTGTGGTCTTCACCCCGTCGGCGGTCTCCCCGAGAACGGGCGTCACCTCCGACCCGGCGTAGGTCGTCGGCAGGATCACCTGATCGATCCCCGTGCGGCGGGCCAGTGCCTTGGCCAGTCCGGTGGTCGAGCCGCCACCGACCGCGACGACCGCATCGACGTCGTGCTCGGTGACCCGGCCGAGGACCCGTTCGGTCACCTCCACCGGCGTGTGCATGACCGCGCCGTCGAAACGCGCGACCTGCAGATCGCCGAGATACTTCTCGACCAGCTCCGCCTGGTGCCGCACGTGCTCGCCGGCGAGCAGCAGGACGCGGGAACGATCGAGTCGACGTACTTCGTCCGCGACCCGCGAGGCGGTACCGGGGCCGAAGATCACACGTACCGGATGAGAGTTGTAGACGAAGGAGCGCATGCCCGTATTCTCACGACGGGAGTGGGGACGCGCGTGCCCTTTACGAAAGTCCGTACACCCGCTCGGCGTTCGCGGTGGTGGCCGCGGCCAGTTCGTCGGCGTCCTCGCCCCGTACCTCGGCGAGCGCGCGCACGGTGTACGGCAGGCAGTACGACTCGTTCGGCGCGCCCCGGAAGGGATGCGGGGTCAGGAACGGCGCGTCGGTCTCCACCAGCACCAGCTCACGGGGCACGAGCGGCGCCGCTTCGCGCAGGGCCTTCGCGTTCTTGAAACTCACGGTGCCCGAGAAGCTCAGCAGGTATCCGGCGTCGACGCAGCGGCGGGCCATGTCGGCATCCGACGAGAAGCAGTGGAAGATCACCTTCTCGGGTGCGCCCTCGTCGTGCAGGACACGCAGCAGGTCGGCGTCGGCCTCGCGGTTGTGGATCATCAGCGGCTTGCCGAGTCGCTTCGCGAGGTCGATGTGCCAGCGGAAGCCCTCCTCCTGCTCGGCCGGTTCGGCGCACCCGTCGAGCTTGCCGGGCCAGTAGAGGTCGAGGCCGGTCTCCCCCACCGCGACGCAACGCGGGTCGGCGGCGAGCTTCTCGATCTCGGCGCGGGTGGCGTCGTCGAGACTGTTCGCGCGGGTGGGATGAATGGCGACGGCCGCGTGGACGCGGTCGTCCCAGTGCGCTGCCCGCACGGCGAAACGCGCCGCCTCGAGATCGTCGGCGACGGTGACGATGCGTCCGACCCCCACCGCGGCGGCACGATCGACGATCGCGGAGGTCGTCGCGGCATCCTCGGCGCCGCACGCGTCGAGGTGCGTGTGGGCGTCGACGAGGGGGCTCAACGGCTGCGGGGCTTCGGGG
>NZ_NERM01000022.1:0-77228 GCF_002215235.1 Rhodococcus sp. BUPNP1 | reverse complement strand
GGCGTGCGACGCGCGGAGGAACTCGTCCGGGATGGGGGACCGGCCGACGGGGGTCGAGGATATGGCTGGCAACTCCGCGGGTCCTTCTGCTCGATGGATCTTCCGGTTATCTCACGTCCGGGTGGACGACAGGTGAACGTTCGGCGCGCAGAACGCGTGTCGTCCTCGTGCGGAGCCGGGCGACACGGGGCGGTGCGGGGTTGACACGGCACGGTCGTCCTGCCATTCTCTTCGCCAGGTCATGAGTACCAGCGTCAAGCCCCGGCTAGCTGGTCGGCAACCCTCCAACCGCGGTGGGGTGCTCCGGGTGACGACCGGGCCGTGAATCCACTACCGGACACGGCAAGCGCGGACTCCGTCGGCGACGAGAATTCTCCGTCGTAGGCGTCACCGGCGGGTCCCCGAGTACACGAGGGATTTGTCATGACTGCTGTAGCCACCGCCACCTGCGTCGCTCCGTTCGCCACCGTTTCCGGCTGTGACGTGCAGGTTCCGCTCGTCCAGGGTGGTACCTGCACCTACGCGAACTTCGACTACGCGGCGAGCGCACCGGCGTTGTCCGCCGTCACCGACCGCATCACCGAGCTGCTGCCCTTCTACGCGAGCGTGCACCGCGGCGCCGGCTACGCCTCGCGGATCAGCACCACCGCCTACGAGGACGCCCGCACCTCCGTGTCGCGCTTCGTCGGCGCGGCCGACGACCAGGTCGTCGTCTTCACGCGCAACACCACCGATTCGCTGAACCTGCTCGCGAGCGCGGTGCCCGGCGATGTCGTGGTGCTCGACATCGAGCACCACGCGAATCTGCTGCCCTGGAAGAACTCTCGCATCGTCGAGGCCGCAGACACTGTGTCGGAGACGGTGTGGCGCCTCGCGGTCGAACTCCAGCGCGCCCCCGCGGCCCTGCTCGCCGTCACCGGTGCTTCCAACGTCACCGGTGAGGTCCTGCCGATCGCCGAACTCGCCGAGCTCGCACACGCTTCCGGTGCCCGGATCCTCGTCGACGGTGCGCAGCTCGTGCCCCACCGCCGTGTCGATCTCGCCGAGCTCGGCGTGGACTACCTCGCCTTCTCCGGCCACAAGCTGTACGCGCCGTTCGGTGCGGGAGCGCTCGTCGGCCGCCGCGACTGGCTCGACGCCGCCGAGCCGTATCTCGCCGGTGGCGGCGCGGTGCGCGAGGTGCGCCTCGATCACACCGAATGGGCCTGCGCCCCTGCGCGTCACGAGGCCGGCACCCCCAACGTGCTCGGTGTCGCTGCTCTTGCCGCCGCGTGCGATGCGCTCGCCGGTTTCGACTCCGACGCGGTGACCCGTCACGAGGAGGCCCTGTGCGCCCAGCTCGTCGACGGTCTGCAGACCATCGACGGTGTGGAAGTGCTTCGGCTGTGGAACGATTCGGCCGACAGCGTGGGGATCGTCACCTTCACGGTCGACGGCTACGAGCCCGGCCACGTCGCCTCCTATCTGTCCGCCGAGCACGGCATCGGCGTCCGTGACGGACGTTTCTGCGCCCACCCGCTGCTCGCACGGGTCGGTCGCGCCGGCGGAGCCGTCCGGGCGTCGCTCGGACTCGGCAGCTCGTCCGACGACGTCGAGCGGCTCCTCGGAGCGCTCCGGTCGCTGGTCGAGAACGGACCGACGTGGGTGCACGCGAAGACCGACGGTGTGTGGAACCCCTCGCCGGAGACGCGCCCCGGTCTCGGAGCGACCGACGGCGACGCATCTCCGTGCGTCTAGCGGTCGACAATTCCCCATAGGATCAGTAGGGTAATTCGCATGGAACGGACGAGGACGATCGCCGCGGCACGCTGGTGCCGTCGCCATGTCGACCTCTGCCGTACGGCATCGGGAATCTGTCCGGACTGAAGGTCTTCTCCCTCACAGTCTTCCGGCTCACAGGCCGATCCCTCCGTGCCGCTCCGCGGCCCGTACCGAGAGGCATCCCATGTCCGTCGCATCCACCGTCACCCCTGTATCCGCAGATCCGGCCACCGCAGACCCGGCCGTCGTCGAGTCCGCCGCGATCCGGCCGTTGCGTGTCGCCGTCGAACTCACCGGTCACTCCGGGCCCGACTACTGGGCCGACCTGACCCTGGGACGTGCCGGCGACCCGCCGCTCGACCTCAGCGCCGATGTATCCAACGTCGTGCGGGTGCGTGCCGCCGACCTGCGTGAGGCCGGGAAACTGCGCGACCGCATCCGTGCGGAGGCCGCCGAGGAGGGCCGCGATCCCGATTCGGTCACGGTGCTCGTCGACGTCGAGGTCATCCTCGCGTCCGATGCCCGCACCGCGCGCACTCGGCGTACCCGTCCGGAATCCACTCGCGGGGAGGCCGCCACGCTGTCCTACGTCGGAACGCCCCACGGTCTCGCCGGGCTGATCGCCGACATCCACGCCGTGCAGGTCGCCGACGGCGTCACGCTGATCCCGCTCGCCGCGCCGTTCACCGTCGAGGATCTCGTCGACGGAACGCTGCCGTGGCTGGAGTCGCGCGGCCTCATCGAGGTCTCACCGACCGTCGTCGAGGTCCTGCGCCGGTTCGGTGAAGGTGCCCAGGCATCCGTGCGCGCTTCCTGACATATATCCGTATCACGAAGGAGGGGCAGGAGTTTCGACTCCTGCCCCTCCTTCGCATGCGTTCACGCCGTGCGGCGGTCGAGTGCTTCGACGACGTGCATGCGCGGATCGGGATCGAACCGGTAGCCCGACCCGCGGACAGTGGTGATGATGTTGCCGAAACGTCCCAGCTTGGAACGGATCCGGGAGACATGGACGTCGACACTGCGGTTGCCCCGGTCGGTGTCGAAGTCGTCGTTCTCGGAATAGCCGGCGCCGAGCGGCCTCAGTGCCGCGCGGGACACCACGACGCGGGGCCGGCGAACCAGGTGCGCAAGAATCTCGAATTCGCTGTGACTCAACTCGACCCGCTGATTGTCGAGCACCAGCCCGCGGGCCGGCAGATCGATCACCAGAGGGGTCGGGCCGGGGCTGAGGAGGGTGTGGGTGCGCGCACCCGGGAGCAGATCGAGCGCGGTCTCCCGCAGGGCGTCGGCGAGGGCGGCGAGGTCGCCCGCCGACCCGGCGTTCGTGTCCGAGATCTGCACGATGAGAACGAGTTCGGGTGCATCGACCGAGCTGCCGGGCGGGTTCTCGATGGAGGACGTGGTCATGGAAGGGCTCCGCTGGTCGGAAGGTGAACGGCGCCGGACAGGCGACTACCCGCAGTAGTGCGGCGCCGGGAAAGAGGAAGGGATGGTGCGGATCTCAGAACGCACAGAGGCACGAGCGGGTACGGCACAGGTCGACATGCCTGCGGCTCCACGCTCGGACTGTCACGACGGAGAGTGTACCCGGGTGGAGATGCCGGCGGTACCGGTAGGTGGGCGGTCTCAGTCGACGTCGACGTCGATCGCCGCGGTGATGCGCATGAGCTCCGAATAGACGGTCCGGAACAGTGTGTTCGGGCATCCGCCCGACGCCCACAGATCCGGGTAGTGCTGCAGCGCACGGTCGATGTAGGTGGGCAGGTTCGTGGGATGACCGAGTGGTGCGACGCCACCGAGCGGCTGGCCGGTGACCTCCGTGACCAGATCGGGGGAGGCCGGCACGAGCTCGCCGCCGAGCCGCTCGCCGGTCCGTTCGACCGACACGCGGTGCGCGCCGGACACCAGCAGCAGGATCGGGTCGTCGTCGAGCAGGAAGACGAGCGACTTCACGATCGCGCCCACCTCCACACCCACCGCGGCGGCGGCCTGCTCGGCGGTGTGCACGGTCTCCGGCTGCTGGACGATCAGACCGTGATGGCCGCGGGCGATGAGCGTGTCCGAGACGCGGTGGGCATTCGGATGCAGCGACCTGGTCATGGATCAAGAGTAGGAAAATCGCCGCGCTATGGGCGCGGTTCCGAGGACGCATCGTCGTCGTGTCGTGGGGTGCGGTCGGTGCGAAACGAAGATCCACAAGTTACTCTTCAGTAATGTCCGATCACTCGCCCTGGAAAGCGTTCACCGTCGAACGCAAGGATCACGTCGCACAGGTCACGCTCATCGGCCCCGGCAAGGGCAACGCCATGGGTCCCGACTTCTGGGCGGAACTGCCCGTCCTCTTCGGTGAGCTCGACGCCGACCCCGAGGTCCGCGCCGTCGTCCTCGCCGGTTCCGGCCGGAACTTCTCCTACGGCCTCGACCTCGTCGCCATGGGCGGCAGCCTCGGCGCCGTCGTCTCCGGCAAGGCGCTCGCGAAGCCGCGCACGGACTTCCACACGCTGATCAAGAGCATGCAGGCGGCCATCACGGCCGTCGCCGACTGCCGCAAGCCGGTCGTCGCCGCGGTCCAGGGCTGGTGCATCGGCGGAGCGGTCGACCTCATCTCCGCCGCCGACATCCGCTACGCGAGCGCCGATGCGAAGTTCAGCGTCCGCGAGGTCAAGGTCGGAATGGTCGCCGATGTCGGCACCCTCGCCCGGCTCCCGCTCATCATCGGCGACGGTCACGTCCGCGAGCTCGCGCTCACGGGCAAGGACATCGACGCCGCCCGCGCCGAGAAGATCGGTCTCGTCAACGACGTCCACGCCGACGCCGACGCGGTGCTGGCCGCGGCCCACGCGACCGCCGCGGAGATCGCCGCCAACCCGCCGCTCGTCGTCCAGGGCATCAAGAACGTCCTCGACCACACGCGCTCGCCGCAGGTCGACGACAGCCTCCGCTACGTCGCGGCGTGGAACGCGGCGTTCCTGCCGTCGGAGGACCTCACCGAGGCGATCACCGCCGTCTTCGAGAAGCGCCCGCCGCAGTTCAAGGGCGAGTAAGCCCGCATACGACGGATCCCCCGGACGATCGCATCGTCCGGGGGATCCGTATTTGCAGGCTCTGTGTCAGTGCCCGCCGTTGTTCTTCAGGCGCTCGACCGACGCGGTCACCTCGGCCTCGGCCTCGGCGCGACCGACCCAGTCGGCGGCCTCGACGTGCTTGCCCGGCTCGAGGTCCTTGTAGTGCACGAAGAAGTGCTTGATGGCGTCGAGTTCGAACTGCGAGACGTCGCTGATGTCCTGGACGTGATCCCACCGCGGGTCGCCGGCCGGGACGGCCAGGATCTTGTCGTCGCCACCGGCCTCGTCGACCATCTTGAACATGCCGACGGGGCGGGCCTCGACGATCACGCCGGGGAAGACCGACTCGGGCAGCAGGACCATGCAGTCGAGCGGATCGCCGTCCTCACCGAGGGTGTTCTCGATGTAGCCGTAATCGGCCGGGTAGCCGAACGAGGTGTACAGGTAACGATCGAGCTTGACGCGTCCGGTCTCGTGATCGACCTCGTACTTGTTCCGCTGTCCCTTGGGGATCTCGATGGTGACCTCGAACTCCACGCCTTGCCTCACTTCGTCGGTGTTTTTCCGGCGGATACGACATCCGTATCTGCGGTGATGGTCCGCAGAGAGGATAACGGTCGCGGCGCTAGGCTGGAGGTGCAGGTACCGGGGCCCCGAGTGCGTCACAGCAGTATGCGGCCGGCAGCGGGAAGTGCGGGTAGCTGGTCGACCAGTGTGTGCAGGATGCAGCGGAGGCGTGTTGACGGGGCAGGGCGGCAACAAGAAGCAGGGTTCACTGGCAACCAGGCGACGACGGAACATGAAGATCCTCTTCGGGATCTGGGGAGCGGGTTTCCTCGCTCTCGTCGTCGGCGGGGCCTTCGCGATCTACGACGTGCGGGCGTCCGCCGGCGCGGTCGTGCTCCCCGCACCGGCACCGGTGATCGCGACCCCCGCGGTCGCCGCGGTCTCGCCCGACGCTCCGACGCCCGATCCGACCTCGCTGGCGGCGGCACTCGATCCGGTTGTGAACAATCCCGGCCTCGGTGACTTCGCCGGGTCGATCACCGACCCCACGACCGGCACTGTGCTGTGGTCGAAGGACGCCGATCGCGCGCTGATCCCGGCCTCCACGACGAAGATCCTCACCGCCGCGGCCGCCATGCTCGTGCTGCCCTCCGACCATCGGATCACCACGCGCGTGGTCGAGGGTTCGAAGCCGGGGGAGATCGTCCTCATCGCCGGCGGCGACCCCACCCTCTCGGCGATGCCGCCCGGACAGGAGAGCTTCTACCCGGGCGGCCCTCGCATCGCCGACCTTGCCGAACAGATCCGGCGCAGCGGCGCGACGGTCGAGACCGTCCTCGTCGACACGAGCCTGTACAGCGGAGATCCGCTCGCCCCGGGCTGGTTCCCGCAGGACGTCGGCGACGGCTACGTCGCGCCCATCGAACCCGTGATGCTCGACGGCGGCCGGTTGCGGCCGCTCGAGGACGAATCGCCCCGCAGCGCGACGCCCGCTCTGGACGCCGGTCGTGCACTGGCGACGGCGCTCGGTGCCGACCCGGCGCGGGTCGCGCCCGGGTCGGCCTCGCCGGGCGCGGCGCCCATGGCATCGGTGCAGTCGGCGCCGCTCACCGTCCGCCTCGGCCAGATGCTGCGCCGATCCGACAACGTCCTCGCGGAGACCGTCGGGCGGGAGGTCGCGGTCGCGACCGGCAACGAGCACTCGTTCGAGGGCACGACGAAGGCTGTGACCGGTACCCTGCAGCAAGCGGGTCTGGACGTCACCGGAGTGACGTTGCGCGACGTCAGCGGGCTCTCGGTCGAGAACCGGATCCCCGCTCGCACGCTCGATCGCGTGATCTCGGAGGCGGCCGGACCGAACAGGACGGAGCTGCGGCCCATGCTCGACTATCTTCCCGTCGCCGGAGCGACCGGCACGCTCGCCGATCGCTACGGCACCACGACCCGTGCCGGCGCCGGATGGGTGCGGGCGAAGACCGGCACGCTGACCGAGGTCAACGGACTCACCGGATACGTCGTCGACTCCGACGGCCGCGTGCTGTCGTTCGCGTTGCTCTCCAACGGCAGGTCCCCGAGCGAGGCCCGGCCCGCCCTCGACGCCGTGGCGTCGGTACTCCGCGAGTGCGGTTGCCGATGACCGGCAAGGAGCGGGCACTCGGCGACGCGATCGACTGGTCGTTCGCGGCCGGGGTCGGCGTGCGCCTCACCCGCTCCGAGCCCGCGATGTCGCGGTACACCCGCGACGCGGTGCAGGACGAGTTGTTCTCGGCCGCCGCGCGCGCCGAGGGACCGGTGCGCGAGCACACGCGTCTCGACGACGGAACCGAGCCGCCGCCCGCGCAGGTCGTCGACCGGCCGGGCTGGGTGTGTGCGGCCGCGGCGTCGATGGCCGACCTCACCGCGACCTCGGGCGAGGATCCGGCCGGCTCCTCCCGCCGCTGGGTGGGTAAACCGGCGGGTGCGCAGGCCGGCGCCATGCTCGCCTACCTGTCGTCCGCGGTGCTCGGCCAGTACGACCCGTTCTCCCGTTCGCTGCTGCTCGTCGCGCCCAACGTCGTCGCGGTCGAACGCGCGCTGAAGGTGCCGCCCGCCGACTTCCGGCTGTGGGTGTGCCTGCACGAGGTGACCCACCGCGTGCAGTTCGCGCAGGCACCGTGGATGGCCGAGCTGATGCGCGAGGCCGCCGCCGACCTCGCCACCGCGGTCGAGGAACCGATGGGCGACGTCGCGACCCGCGTGGTGTCGGCGGTGAAGGACCTGCGCACTCCCGGCGACAAGCCGATGTCGGAGCGCGGCATGCTCGGAGTCGTACGGGCGCTGCAGGCACAATCGCAGCGCGAGTCGTTCGACCGGATCCTCGCCCTCGGAACACTCCTCGAAGGGCACGCCGATCACGTGATGGACGGTGTCGGCCCCGCCGTGGTCCCGTCGGTCGCGCGGATCCGGCGGGCGTTCGACAACCGGCGGCACCGCAACAGCAGCCCGGTGCATCGCCTCATCCGGCTCGTCCTCGGCATGGACGCCAAGATGGCCCAGTACGTGCACGGCAAGAAGTTCGTCGACGCCGTCGTCGCGAAGGTCGGCATGGACGACTTCAACGCGGTGTGGTCCGGTCCGGACGCCCTGCCCACCCTGACGGAGATCGACCATCCCGACGCGTGGATCGCGCGGGTGCTGAGCTGATCGTGGCTTCACCGTCGACCGATCGTCCGCTGCTGCCCGAGGCCCCGGCGATCCACGAGGTGCGCCTCGCCGTGCGGGCCTGGCTGGGCGCGCACCCGGCCGACGCGGTGACCGTCGCGTTGTCGGGCGGGGCCGATTCCGCCGCCCTGACCGCCGCCGCCGTCGCGGAGACCGAGGCGGTGCACGCCGTCGTCGTCGATCATCGCCTCCAGTCCGGTTCCGAGGTCGTCGCCGCGCGGGCCGCGGAGTTCGCCCGGGCCCGCGGCTGCGCGACCGTCACGGTGGTCGGTGTGGACGTCACCGGTGGGGGAGGCCTCGAGGCCGCCGCGCGCGCGGCCCGCTACCGGGCTCTCGACGAGAACCGCGACGGACGGCCCGTGCTGCTCGGGCACACCCTCGACGACCAGGCCGAGACGGTGCTGCTCGGTCTCGGCCGCGGCTCGGGTCTGCGTTCGATCCGGGGGATGGCACCCTTCGACCCGCCGTGGGGCCGTCCGCTGCTCGGCGTGCGCCGCGACACGACCCGCCGGGCGTGCGACGAACTCGGCTACCGCCCGTACGAGGATCCGCACAACACCGACGACCGGTTCACGCGCGTGCGTCTGCGCCGCGAGGTACTGCCGCTGCTCGAGGACGTGCTCGGTGGGGGCGTCGCCGAAGCCCTCGCACGCACGGCCGGGCAACTGCAGGACGACGGCCACGCCCTCGATGTCTGGGCCGGCGACCTGCTCGCGACAGCGCGGCGCGAGGACGACCTGCTCGACACCGACACGCTCGCGGCGGCTCCCGCCGCGGTGCGACGCAGAGCCCTCCGATCGTGGCTGATCGATCACACCGTCACGCCGAACGAGACGATGCTGCGGGCGGTCGACGACCTGGTAGTGGCGTGGCGCGGACAGGGGCCGGTCGCGGTCGGGCGGGGCCCGCGGACGGGGACGAGGTTGGTGGTGTCGCGTCGGCGTGGCACGCTTGCCGTGGAGTACGTCGACCGGGCGAAGGTCCGGGCGACCGGCAGCAGAAGGTAGGGAAGGACCCCGGTGTACGAGAACGACATAGCGTCGGTGCTGATCTCCGAAGAGCAGATCAAGGAGCGGACCGCAGAGCTGGCGCAGTCGATCGCCGAGCGTTACCCGGTGGGTGCGCCGGAAGGCGATCTGCTGCTCATCGGGGTGCTCAAGGGCGCCATCTTCTTCATGACCGACTTCGCGCGCGCTCTGCCGATCCCGACGCAGATGGAGTTCATGGCCGTCAGCTCGTACGGGTCGTCGACGTCGTCCTCGGGTGTCGTGCGCATCCTCAAGGACCTCGACAAGGACATCGCCGGCCGCCACGTCCTCATCGTCGAGGACATCATCGACTCGGGTCTGACGCTGTCGTGGCTGCTCAAGAACCTCTCGACGCGCAACCCCGCGTCGCTCGAGGTCGTCACGCTGCTGCGCAAGCCGGAGGCCGTGAAGATCGACGTCGAGGTCAAGGACGTCGGATTCGACATCCCGGACGAGTTCGTCGTCGGCTACGGACTCGACTACGACGAGCGCTACCGCGACCTGCCCTACATCGGCACGCTGGATCCTAAGGTCTACAGCAGCTGACCTCCGGGCGAGCCGGGTCGTGAGGTCCCCCGGCCCGGGGAACTCCGGTTCCGTCCCGATCGTTGTCGATTACGACGTCTTCCCGGTGTCGGCTCCGGCCGGTGCCGGGGCGACCGCTCGTTGCTACGCGGTAACCTTGCGTTGCCTGGTCAGTGACCGTCGCGGCATGCGGCCACCCCGGGCGCGAAGCGCCGCGACTGCGAGACCCCGACGAACTCGATCGAAAGGACCGGCCGCTCGGGCCGAACCTGTATGAACCGCAAGACAGTGTTCCGTAATCTGGCGATCGTCGCCGGCATTCTGCTGGTGATCTACGCCTTCAGTTACTTCGGCGACGACACGCGCGGTTTCACCCAGGTGGACACGTCCGTCGCGGTGTCCCAACTCGAATCGCAGAACGTCAGCGAAGCCCGCATCGACGACCGCGAGCAGCAGGTCCGGTTGTGGCTCGAGAACGGCAACGACGCGACCGAGGGCAGCACCGAGATCATCGCGAAGTACCCCGCGTCGGCCTCCGAGCAGATCTTCGACCTCGTCGCCGCGTCGGGCGCGCAGAAGTACGACACGAGCGTCACCCAGGAGAGCTGGCTGACGTCGATCCTCCTGTTCGTCCTGCCGATGATCATCCTGCTCGGCGTGTTCTTCTTCGTGATGAGCCGCATGCAGGGCGGTGGTCGCGGCGGCATGATGGGCTTCGGCAAGTCGAAGGCCAAGCAGCTGTCGAAGGACATGCCCAAGACGACCTTCGCCGATGTCGCCGGCGCCAACGAGGCCGTCGAGGAGCTCTACGAGATCAAGGACTTCCTGCAGAACCCGGCGCGCTACCAGGCGCTCGGCGCGAAGATCCCCAAGGGCGTGCTGCTCTACGGCCCGCCCGGCACCGGTAAGACCCTCCTCGCACGTGCCGTCGCCGGCGAGGCGGGCGTCCCGTTCTTCACGATCTCCGGTTCGGACTTCGTCGAGATGTTCGTCGGTGTCGGCGCCTCCCGCGTGCGCGACCTGTTCGAGCAGGCCAAGCAGAACGCCCCCTGCATCATCTTCGTCGACGAGATCGACGCGGTCGGCCGCCAGCGCGGCGCCGGCCTCGGCGGTGGTCACGACGAGCGCGAGCAGACCCTCAACCAGCTGCTCGTCGAGATGGACGGCTTCGGCGACCGCTCCGGCATCATCGTGATGGCCGCGACGAACCGTCCCGACATCCTCGACCCGGCGCTGCTGCGTCCCGGCCGTTTCGACCGTCAGATCCCGGTCACGAACCCCGACCTCGCCGGTCGCCGGGCGATCCTCGCCGTGCACTCGAAGGGCAAGCCGATCGATCCCAACGCGGATCTCGGTGCGCTCGCCAAGCGCACGGTGGGCATGTCCGGCGCCGACCTCGCGAACGTCGTCAACGAGGCCGCCCTGCTCACCGCCCGTGAGAACGGCACGGTGATCACCGAGACGATCCTCGAGGAATCGGTCGACCGCGTCATCGGCGGTCCCCGCCGCAAGAGCCGCATCATCAGCGAGCACGAGAAGAAGATCACGGCCTACCACGAGGGTGGTCACACCCTCGCCGCGTGGGCGATGCCCGACATCGAGCCGGTGTACAAGGTCACCATCCTCGCCCGCGGCCGCACCGGTGGTCACGCGATGACGGTGCCCGAGGACGACAAGGGCCTGATGACGCGTTCGGAGATGATCGCGCGCCTCGTCATGGCGATGGGTGGTCGTGCCGCAGAGGAGCTCGTCTTCCGCGAGCCCACCACCGGCGCCTCGTCCGACATCGACCAGGCCACGAAGATCGCGCGCGCGATGGTCACCGAGTACGGCATGAGCGCGAGGCTCGGCGCCGTCCGCTACGGCCAGGAGCAGGGCGATCCCTTCCTCGGCCGGTCGATGGGCGTGCAGTCCGACTACTCGCACGAGGTGGCACGCGAGATCGACGAAGAGGTCCGCAACCTCATCGAGGCCGCGCACACCGAGGCGTGGGCGATCCTCAACGAGTACCGCGACGCCCTCGACGTGCTGGCAGGCGAGCTGCTCGAGCACGAGACGCTGACCCGCAAGGACCTCGACAGGATCCTGGCCGACGTGAAGAAGCGTCCGCGGATCACGACCTTCAACGATTTCGGTGACCGGGTCCCGTCCGACAAGCCGCCGATCAAGACGCCCGCCGAGCTCGCGGCCGAGCGCGGCGAGCCGTGGCCGCCGGAACCGCCGTCGCTGACGAAGCCGGCACATCAGCACCCGCAGTATCCGGGTCAGGGTGAGGTGCCCGCTCCCGCCGGTTATCAGCCCGGCGCACAGCCGCAGTACCAGCCGGCGAACGGCTACCCCCAGCCCCAGACGCAGGCACAGCCCCACACACAGGCACAGCCCCAGCCGCAGTCGCAGCCGGTCCCGGCCTCCGAGCCGCTTCCGGGCTTCCAGCCGGCGGCTCCGTACCCCGGTGGTCCGCGGCACGCGACGCGGCCCGACTACGGCGCTCCCGCCGGATGGTCGGCTCCCGGCTGGCCGCCGCGCGAGCAGACCCCGCAGGAACAGCAGGGTCACGGGCAGCAGGGCTCGGGACAACCGCAGGGTTACGGGTATCCGCAGGGCCAGAACCCCCAGGGCTACGGACAGCCCGGCTACGGACAGCCTCAGGAAACGCAGAGTTTCGGGCGTCCGCAGGAGTCGCAGGACGCCGACCGTCCGTCGGACTCCGGCGACAACGGTGCGGGAGATGCGCACCGCGGTGACAACCACGTGGGAGACTCGCAACCGCGCGATGGTTACGGCGCTCCCGAGCCCCCTCCCACACAGCGGTGGGAAGGCCCGGCCGGCCGGCACTGATCCGTGTCGGTGAGTCGGTACCGGGCGCACATCGGGACCGTCGGTTCCGATGGAGACGAGTGAGCGAAGAGTGGAGGGCGAGCGGGTGTCGGTGAACCACCTGAAGTCGGATACGGGTTCCGACCCGGAGGATGTGACGACCCACGAGTTGAGCGTGGACGCGGGACGCACGTTCGATCAGGCCCGAGCCGAAGCGGCCGTGCGCGAACTGCTGATCGCAGTGGGTGAGGATCCGGACCGCGAGGGCCTGCGCGACACCCCCGCCCGGGTGGCCCGTGCCTACCGTGAGGTGTTCGGGGGACTGTTCACGGACCCGGACGAGGTCCTCGACACGACCTTCGACGAAGGCCATCAGGAACTCGTCCTCGTGCGCGACATCCCGATGTACTCGACGTGCGAGCACCACCTCGTGTCGTTCCACGGGGTCGCCCACGTCGGATACATCCCGGGCCCGACGGGCCGCGTGACGGGTCTGTCGAAGCTGGCGCGTGTCGTCGACCTCTACGCCAAGCGTCCGCAGGTCCAGGAGCGCCTCACCAGCCAGATCGCCGATGCCATGATGCGCAAGCTGCAGCCGCGCGGCGTGATCGTCGTGGTCGAGGCCGAGCACCTGTGCATGGCGATGCGTGGCATCCGCAAGCCCGGCGCCAGCACCACCACCTCCGCCGTGCGCGGGTTGTTCCAGACCAGTTCGGCGTCGCGTGCCGAGGCCCTGGACCTGATCCTGCGCCGGTGACCGTCTTTCCTGCCGAACAGTGGCCCGTCGTGATGGGCGTACTGAACGTCACGAGTGATTCCTTCTCCGACGGCGGTCGCTATCTGGACCGCGAGACCGCGATAGCCCGCGGCTTCGAGCTGCGCGAGCTCGGCGTCGACATCGTCGACGTGGGTGGCGAGTCCACCCGGCCCGGGGCCGTGCGCGTCGACCCGGAGGTCGAGGCGTCCCGCGTGGCGCCGGTCATCGCGGCCCTGTCGGAGGCGGGCATCCCCACGAGTGTCGACACGATGCGCGCCTCGGTCGCCGAAGCGGCCGTGGAGGCCGGAGTGACGATGATCAACGACGTCTCGGGTGGGCGGGCCGACGCCGACATGGCCGCGGTGGTCGCCGAGGCCGGGGTGCCGTGGATCCTCATGCACTGGCGTCCCCTCGGCGAGTTCGTCCACGCGGGCGGTTCGACGCACTACGACGACGTCGTCCGCGAGGTCCGCGACGAGCTGCTCACGCAGGTCGACATCGCGGTGGCCGCAGGCGTGGACTCCGAGAAGATCGTGCTCGATCCCGGTCTGGGATTCGTGAAGGAACCCGACCACAACTGGCAGTTGCTGCAGCGTCTGCCCGAGCTCACCGAACTGGGTTTCCCGGTGCTCATCGGGGCGTCCCGGAAGCGTTTCCTCGGTGCGTTGCTCGCGGCGCCGGACGGCACGGTCCGGCCGCCCGCGGGCCGCGAGGTCGCCACGGCGGTCGTCTCGGCGCTCGCCGCCACCCACGGCGCGTGGGGCGTACGCGTCCACGATGTGCAGGCATCCCGCGACGCGCTCGCGGTGGTGCGTGCCTGGCAGCGCGGCAGCGCGGAAGGAGTGCACGCGTGAGCGACCGCATCGAACTCCGGGGACTGACGGTCCGCGGCAACCACGGCGTCTTCGAGCACGAGAAGCGGGACGGCCAGGACTTCGTCGTCGACATCGTCGTGTGGCTCGATCTCGCGCCGGCCGCGGCGTCCGACGAGCTGACCGACACGCTGCACTACGGCGAACTCGCCGAGCGTGCTGCGGCGATCATCGCCGGTCCGGGTCGCGATCTCATCGAGACGGTCGCCGGGGAGATCGCCGACGAGGTGCTCACCGACCCGCGTGTCTCCCGGGTGGAGGTCACGCTCCACAAGCCGTCGGCACCGATCCCGCTGACCTTCGGCGACGTCGCCGTGGTGATCGACCGCTCCCGCAGCGACGCGACCGGGAGCGCCTCATGAGCCGTGCCGTGCTGTCCATCGGATCGAACATCGGCGACCGGCTCGCGCATCTGCGGTCGGTCGTCGACGCATTGGGTGAGCGGGCCGTCGCCGTCTCGGCGGTGTACTCGACGGCACCGTGGGGCGGCGTCGAGCAGGAGGACTTCCTCAACGCCGTCGTCGTCGCGGAGGACGCCGCCTTCGGTCCGCGCGACTGGCTGCGGTTCGGTCAGGAGCTCGAGGAGGCCGCCGAACGCGTCCGGATCCGGCGCTGGGGTCCGCGCAGCCTCGACGTCGACGTCGTGACCTGCGACAACGGCGAGGGTGAGGTGCGCAGCGACGATCCGGAGTTGATCCTGCCGCATCCGCGCGCACACCAGCGGGCGTTCGTGCTCGTCCCGTGGCTCGACGTCGAACCCGAAGCGGTCCTCTCCGCCGACGGCCGGCGGCTGGGCATCGGCGAGTGGCTCGGCGAACTCGACGCCGCCGAACGCGAGGGTGTGCATCGCACCGACCTGACGCTGACCGGGCCGACGACCTAGGGACGCAGCGAGTGCTGAAACAGACCCGGATCCGAGATCTGCTGGCGCTGGCCGTGCTGGCAGCGATCGTCGCGTGGCTGCTCGTCCGCACGATGTACGGCTCGCTGCCGCCCATCCCCGTCTACGCGGGAGCCTCGCTGTATCCCGTCGCGATCATCGAGGTGATCCTGGCGTTCATGATCCGGTCGCGGGTCGGCAAGCACGAGATCGGTGAGGGCCCAGGCAGGCTCCATCCCATCACCGCGGCCCGGGCGGTCGCGCTCGCCAAGGCGTCCGCACTGGTGGGTGCCGCGAGCGCCGGAGTGTGGGCCGGCTTCCTGCTGTATCTCGTGCCGCAGCGCGGAGTCGTGCAGGCCGCCACCGACGACACCTCGGGTGTGCTCGTCGGAGCCCTCGCCGGCATCGCGCTGGCGGCGGCCGCGCTGTGGCTCGAATACTGTTGCCGGACACCGGAAGACCCCGACGAACCGAACGAACCGGCGCTCTGACCTCGGATTTCGCGGTGGGGCAGGGCGTGTCGTCCGGCACCGATCGGCGGACCCACCCAAGTACCCTGATGGTCATGGCAACCTCGGCGCGACCAGACAGGAATCGCCGTCCGTGGCGCAGTACCGGCTCGATGATCGTGGCCGGTCTGCTCGCTTTGGCGATGATCGCCTCGCTGTTGTTGATCTTCAGTGAGAGCGTGCAGTTGCTGCGTGTCGCGGTGGTCGTCGCCCTGTGGGCCGCGACCGTCGGAGCCATCGCGATGAACAAGTACCGCCGGGAATCGGCGCTCGACCGGGCGAAGGCCGACGACCTGAAGACGGTCTACGAACTGCAGTTGCAACGGGAGATCGCGGCGCGGCGCGAGTACGAGCTGACCGTCGAGGAGAAGGTCCGTTCCGATCTGAAGCTCGACGCCGGTGAGATGGCGGCCCTGCGCACCGAGCTGGCCACCCTGCGCCGCACGCTCGAGATGTTGTTCGACGGCCGGTTGCCCGACGACGTCGTCGCCCTCGAAGGCCAGGCGGAGAAGCTGCGTGAACTGAGCGAGGCGGCGCGAGTGTCCGCTCCGCGTCCGTCGGGGCCGGCCTTCGCGTCTCCCGACGACGAGCCGGTCACCGCGGAGACCGAATCGGTCGAGGCGGCCATGCGCGCGGCGAAGGCGTCGGAGAAGACACCCACGAAGGGTGACGGCGCAGAACCGCAAACCGAGAAGCAGGCGAAGGTCGAGGCTGCGTCCGGGAAGACGGCTACCGGGAAGACGGCTACCGGGAAGACGGCTACCGGAAAGACGGCGACCGGAAAGACCGCGACCGGGAAGGGCACGTCCGAGAAAGCTGCGACCGGGAAGGTAACGGCTGGAAAGGCGACCGCAGGACCGGACGTCGAGGACGCCGAGATCGAGGACGCGGAAGTCGAGGAGCCGAAAACCGAGAAGCCGGAGACCGAGAAGCCGAAGACTCCGGACCCGAAGACCGGGGCCACGAAGGCCGCCGGCGCCGAGAAGACGGCGGACGGGAAGCCGGAGCCGCAGAAACCCGGCAAGCACGAGTCCGGATCCGATCCCGACCCGCAGACGGGCGCAGACGAGGCCGGAGCGAAGTCGAAGGGCGACGACCCCGCGGAGGGGAAGGACACCGCCGCGAAGGCCGATGGAGCTGCGGAAACGACCGAGGAGGACGACGAGGACGACGACGAATCGTCCGGACGTCGCTCCCGGCGCCGTCGCGCCAACGGTGAGGGCCGGACGGTCGCGGAGATCCTGGCGTCGTTGTCGGCCGAGCGCTGATCACGGGACGGTCGCGCGGCAGGTCGCGCCTGCCCCACCTCGGTCGATGAGGCGCAGATCACTCGGCTCGACCGTGGCGAGCCCCGGAAAGCGCGCGCTATTGTCGAGCGGAACGTCCGGTACCCGCTGAGCGGGACTGGAACGAACGAGAGGACTCCCGTGAATTCCTTCGGGATCACCAACGCACCCGCGCCTGCGCGCCTGTCGGTAGGAATCGTGTCCGCCGGACGGGTCGGCACTGCACTCGGCGCAGCTTTCGAACGCGTCGGTCATGTCGTCGTGGCCTGCTCGGCCGTCTCCGACGTCTCGCGGCACCGTGCCGCCACCCGCCTGCCGGATTCGCAGATCCTGCCGGTCGACGAGGTTGCCGGCCGCTGCAATCTCCTTCTTCTCGCCGTTCCCGACACCGAACTGTCGTCCCTGGTCAAGGGCCTTGCAGCCACCGGTTCGGTCGCTGCCGGCACGATCGTCGTCCACGTCTCCGGTGCCCACGGCACCGCGATCCTCGAGCCGCTGACCGAGCAGGGCGCCGTGCCGCTCGCGATCCATCCCGCGATGACCTTCACCGGCCATGACGAGGACATCGACCGGCTCTCCTCCGCGTGCTTCGGCATCACGGCCGCCGACGAGATCGGCTACGCCATCGCGCAGTCCCTCGTCCTCGAGATCGGCGGCGAGCCGGTCCGCGTCCCCGAGGCCATGCGCACGACCTACCACGCCGCGCTCGCGCACGGCAGCAACCACTTGGTCACGCTGGTCGCCGACGCCGTCGAGGCGCTGCGCAGCGCCCTGCAGGGGGAGGAACTGCTCGGCCAGCAACTCGTCGACGCCGCCCCCGGTGGAGTCGCCGAGCGGGTGTTGCAGCCATTGCTCTCCGCGGCGGTCGACAACGCGCTGCGGCGCGGGCCCTCGGCCCTCACCGGGCCGGTCGCGCGCGGCGATGCCGACGCCGTGGCCGCGCACCTGCGTGCGCTCGAGGCCGTCGACCCGCAGATCGCCGCCGGGTACCGCGCGCTGTCGCTGCGATCGGCACAACGGACCGGGTCGAAGCCGGAACTGATGGCAATTCTCGAAGGAGCTGAATACGGTGAGTGAAGCAGGACAGCGCGGATACGTGCGAGGTGAACTGACCGTTCGCCACGATCCCGCAGGCCTGACCAAGGTCACCCGGGCTCTGCGCGGCGTCGGCCGCACCGTCGCACTCGTGCCGACGATGGGTGCGCTGCACACCGGTCACCTCGAACTCGTGCGCCAGGCCAAGCTCACCGGTGCCGTCGTGGTCGTGTCGATCTTCGTCAACCCGCTGCAGTTCGGGAAGAACGAGGACCTCGACGCCTACCCACGCACTCTCGACGCCGACCTCGAACTGCTCCGCGAAGCGGGCGTCGAACTCGCCTTCGTGCCGACGGTCTCGGCGATGTACCCGCAGGGCCCGCGCACAACGATCCACCCGGGTCCGCTCGGGTCGGAGCTCGAAGGTGCTTCGCGCCCCGGGCATTTCGCGGGCATGCTGACGGTCGTCGCGAAGCTGTTCAACATCGTCGGTCCCAACACGGCGTTCTTCGGTGAGAAGGACTACCAGCAGCTCACCCTGATCCGTCAGATGGTCGCCGACCTGAATCTCGACATCCGCATCCTCGGCGTTCCCACCGTGCGCGAACAGGACGGGCTCGCACTGTCCTCCCGCAACCGCTATCTCGACCCCGAGCAGCGCGAGATCGCGACCACGCTGTCTGCGGCGCTCGTCGCCGGCGCACACGCCGCAGCAGGCGGATCCGAGGCGATCCTGTCCACGGCACGCGACGTGCTCGCGCAGAGCCCACAGATCGAGGTGGACTATCTCGAGGTGCGCGGCGCCGATCTGGGGCCGGCACCCGAACGCGGCGACGGCCGACTGCTCGTCGCCGCACGGCTCGGCTCCACACGCCTCATCGACAACGTCGGGGTCGCCGTCGGCACCGGTTTCCTCGAACGAGCCACCGGCCCGGTGGATCCCGACGCCGAAGACGACCTGACGAACCGCTGACCCACCGATCGAATTCGGAAACGAGAAAGAAACCGAGGACGAGCATGTTCCGCACCATGATGAAGTCGAAGATCCACCGCGCCACGGTCACCCACGCGGATCTGCACTATGTCGGTTCGGTGACCGTCGACCAGGATCTGATGGACGCCGCGGATCTGCTCGAGGGCGAGCAGGTCTGCATCGTCGACATCGACAACGGCGCCCGGCTCGAGACGTACGTCATCGCCGGTGAGCGTGGATCGGGCGTCATCGGGATCAACGGTGCCGCAGCACGTCTCGTCAGCCCCGGCGATCTCGTCATCCTCATCGCCTACGGCGTGATGAACGAGCAGGAGTGCAAGGACTACAACCCGCGCGTGGTGTTCGTCGACGCCGACAACCGCCAGGTCGAGCTCGGCAACGATCCCGCCCACGCTCCCGAGGGCTCGGGCCTGATCACGCCGCGGATGCTGTCGACCCTCGACTCGCCGTCCCTGGTCTAGAGGTGCTCCTCACCGTCGACGTCCGCAACACCAATATCGTCCTGGGGGTGTTCGCGGGCAGCGGCTCGCACGCGCGGCTGCTGCGCGACTGGCGCGTCCGTACCGACCCCAGGATGACCGCCGACGAGATCGCCCTGCTGTTCCGCGGTCTGCTCGGCGAATCCGCCGAGCAGGTCACGGGGGTGGCGGCGCTGTCGACCGTGCCGTCGGTGCTGCGCGAGCTGCGCGTCATGCTCGACCGCTACTGGTCGTCGGTGCCGCACGTCGTGGTGGAGCCGGGGGTGCGCACGGGAGTGCCGCTGCTCGTGGATAACCCGAAGGAGGTCGGCGCCGACCGCATCGTCAACAGTCTGGCGGCCTACCACTTCTACGGATCCCCGTGCATCGTCGTGGATTTCGGGACGTCCACGTGCGTCGACGTCGTGTCGGGCAAGGGGGAGTTCCTCGGCGGGTCCATCGCTCCGGGTGTGGAGATCTCGATGGATGCGCTGGCGTCGCGGTCGGCGGCGCTGCGGAAGGTCGAATTGCTCCGTCCCCGAGGTGTTCTGGGTAAGAACACCGTCGAGTGCATGCAGTCCGGGGCCGTCTTCGGGTTCGCCGGGATGGTCGACGGCATCGTGCGGCGGATCTGCGCCGAGGTGCCCGGTTTCGACGGCGACGACGTGGCCGTGATCGGCACCGGCGACAGTGCGCCGCTGATCATGCCGGAGTCGCGCACCCTCGAGCACCACGAGCCGGATCTGACCCTCGAGGGGCTGCGTCTGGTGTACGAGCGGAACCAGGCGAGACGAGCGGCACGCGGAACTGCGGGTTCCGCTGAGCGTCATTCTGTGTAAAGATGTTCCTCGTGATCCGTTGCATGAGCACCCAGGAGTGTTGTCGAGGCTGACCGCCGCCTCGACCGATAACACTTTCCTGGGAGTTCTCTCATGCGCGCTGCGCTTCTTTCCACCACTTCTGTTTCCACCGCTGCTCCGGTTGCCGCTTCCACGGTTGCCACTACTGCTCCGGTCGCCTTCCACCGGCTCGCCGTCGAGCGCACGTATCCCACCGAACTGGCCGCAGCGGTCGCCCGCGGCGCCGTCGTCGTCGACATCCGCTCGAACGCCGAACGTGCCGCTCAGGGAACACTTCCCGGCGCGCTGGCCATCTCCGCCGATCTCGTCGCCGAGCGGCTCGATCCGAGCGGCCCGGGCCGTCTCGCCCTCGCCGTCGACCGCGACGTCGAATGGATCCTCGTCTCGTCCGACGGCGCGAGCTCGCACGGTGTGGTCACCGAACTGCACACGCAGGGTCTGCGCCGGGTCACCCACCTCGCCGGAGGCTACGACGCCATCCGCGCGGCCCGCCTGGTCGGCGCAGTCGCCGAGGCCCAGCACGTCGCGCAGGACGTGGCGCGGGTCACCGCTCACTGAAAGCGCGCATCTGCAGGATTGACGACCCCGGGTGTCCGATAGTCTGGTTACCCGTGAGTGATGCCACCGTTCAGCAGCCCGACGACACCCCCGAGCAGATGCGGGTCCGCCGCGAGAAGCGCGAACGGCTCCTGGCACAGGGTTCGGACGCCTATCCCGTCGAGATCCCGCGCACCCATACGCTTGCGGAGATCCGCGCCGAGTATCCCGACCTCGAACCCGACACCGCCACCGGCACCGTCGTGGGCGTCGCCGGCCGCGTGATGTTCTCGCGTAACACCGGCAAGCTGTGCTTCGCGACGCTGCAGGAGGGCGACGGCACCCAGCTGCAGGTCATGCTCAGCCTCGCCGGCGTCGGCGAGGAGGCGCTCGCCGCCTGGAAGTCCGAGGTCGACCTCGGCGACATCGTGTTCGTGCACGGCGAGGTCATCAGCTCCCGTCGCGGTGAGCTCAGCGTCATGGCCGACTCGTGGACCATGGCATCGAAGGCGCTGCGTCCGCTGCCCGTCGCGCACAAGGAGATGAACGAAGAGGCGCGGGTGCGTCAGCGCTACGTCGACCTCATCGTGCGTCCCGAAGCACGTCGCAACGCACGCATGCGTGTCGCGGTGGTGCGCGAGCTGCGCAACGCGCTCGAGCGTCGCGGCTTCCTCGAGGTCGAGACGCCCATGCTGCAGACCCTGCACGGCGGTGCGGCGGCCCGCCCGTTCGTGACGCACTCGAACGCGCTCGACATCGACCTGTACCTGCGTATCGCGCCGGAACTGTTCCTCAAGCGCTGCGTGGTCGGCGGTATCGAGAAGGTCTTCGAGATCAACCGCAATTTCCGTAACGAGGGTGCCGACTCGACGCACTCGCCGGAATTCTCGATGCTCGAAACGTACGAGGCGTACGGCACCTACGACGATTCGGCCCGGATGATCCGCGAGATCATCCAGGAGGTCGCGTTCGCGGTCTTCGGCAGCCACGTGGTGACGCTCGCCGACGGTACGGAATACGACCTCGGGGGTGAATGGAAAACTCTCGAAATGTATCCCTCGCTGTCCGAGGCGATCGGCACGGACGTGACCCCCGACACCACGCTCGAGGAATTGACCGCTCTCGCGGATCGCGTCGGTCTGGAGATTCCCGAGGGCAAGGGCTGGGGCCACGGCAAGCTCGTCGAGGAACTCTGGGAGCACATGTGCGGCGACCAGTTGCACGAGCCGACCTTCGTGCGCGATTTTCCCGTCGAGACGTCGCCGCTGACACGCGATCACCGCACCGTGCGCGGGGTCACCGAGAAATGGGATCTGTACGTCCGCGGTTTCGAACTCGCCACGGGTTACTCGGAACTCGTCGATCCGGTGATCCAGCGCGAGCGTTTCGTCGACCAAGCGCGACTGGCCTCGGAAGGTGACGACGAGGCGATGGCCCTGGATGAGGATTTCCTCGCCGCGATGGAACAGGGAATGCCGCCGACCACCGGTACCGGAATGGGAATCGACCGTCTGCTGATGGCACTTACCGGTCTGGGAATCCGCGAAACAATCCTGTTCCCGATTGTCCGACCGAACACCCGTTAATCGGATTTCGCCGCTCCATATTGCGATGCGTTAATCGGCGGGTAGTGTGGTGCCCGTCCCGCGGGGGGAAGCGCATGCGAGAGGATTTACACCACATGGCGAAGAAAGTCACTGTCACCCTGATCGACGATGTGGATCAGGAATCGGCGGCGGACGAATCGGTGGAGTTCGGTCTCGACGGAGTGACGTACGAGATCGACCTTTCCGAGGACAATGCGGCACGGCTGCGCGAGCAGTTGGAATTCTGGATCGAACACGCTCGCAAGGTCGGCGGCCGTAAGCGGAGCAAGACCGCGGCCGGAACTGCGCCGGCTGCGCGCAAGAGCGGATCCGGAAGTGCGGGTCGCGAGCAGACGGCCGCTATCCGTGAATGGGCGCGGAACAACGATCTGCCGGTTTCGGCGCGTGGCCGAATCTCTGCGGAGATCGTCGAGGCGTACAACAAGGCGCACTGACGAAATCCTCGTCCGTGGGGCGTCGTCCATCCGTGGACGGCGCCCCACAGTCGTCGATGGGCGGGTTCGGTTGCGGCACAGTGGTGCTCGTCACACCATCCGGTTGTGCGGACGAACCGGCACGATGCGGTGGGGGAGTAGCATCCGCTCATGGCCGAGACCGTGCTCGAACCTGGTTCCACCTGCTGGCGAATCGCGCGAGCGGAGAGGTTGACCTGCATAGTCGACGCGGCCGACTATTTCCGTCACGCCAAGTCGGCGATGCTCCGCGCGGAAAAGCGCATCATGTTGATCGGGTGGGATTTCGACACCCGGATCAAGTTCGAACCCGACGGCGCGACTCTCGAGGGGCCGAACAAACTCGGTGAATTCCTCGAATGGCTTCCCGAGCGACGCCCCGATCTCGATATTTATCTGCTCAAGTGGAACATCGGTGCGTTCAGTGCCCTCGCGCGCGGAATGACGCCGGTGTTCGTGCTCGATTGGCTCACCGACCCACGCCTGCACTTCGAAATCGACGGGGCGCATCCTGTGGGCGCGGCGCATCATCAGAAAATTCTCGTCGTCGACGACAGCATCGCTTTCTGCGGCGGTATCGATATGACCGTCGATCGCTGGGACACCCCGGATCATCCGGACCGGAGCAAATACCGCCGGGAGCCGAGCGGTAAACGCTACGGGCCGTGGCACGACGTGACGACCGCCGTCGACGGTGATGCCGCGCGGACCCTCGGCGACCAGGCTCGCGCCCGGTGGAAGGCGGCCACGGGGGAGGAGCTCGATCCCGTGCCGGAGCCGGAACCGATCTGGCCCGACGATCTCGAACCGACCCTCCACGGTGTGGACGTCGGTATCGCTCGCACGCTGCCCGCCTACGACGGGAAGGACGGTGTCCACGAGATCGAGGCGCTGTACCTGTCGGTGATCGAGAAGGCGCGGCACACCCTCTACCTCGAGAGTCAGTACCTGGCCTCGCGCAGGATCGCGGACGCGCTCGCCGAACGACTGCAGGAACCGGACGGTCCCGAGATCGTCGTGGTGATCCCGCGCAACGCCGAGGGCTGGCTCGAACGCAAGGCGATGGACGGTGCCCGCCGGGCCCTGCTGCACATGCTGTGGGAGGCCGACGTGCACGGCCGATTCGCGGCCTACTATCCCGTCACCGCCGGCGGCGAGCCGATCTACGTGCACGCGAAGGTCGTCGTCATGGACGAGACGCTGCTGCGGATCGGGTCGTCGAACCTGAACAACCGTTCGATGGGCTTCGACACCGAATGCGATCTGGCCATCGAGTCCGCCGAGCCCGGCGACGCGGTCGGCCGCGCCGCCGTCGAGCTGCGCAACATCCTGGTGGCGGAACATCTCGACGTCGACCCCGAGGTGATCGCCGAGGCCACGAAGGACGGCGGTTCGCTCATCTCCACCATCGAGCGGCTGCGCGGTCCGGGACGTTCGCTGCGGCCGTTCGAACCGGGTACGGTGTCGGACGAGGACAGTGTCCTCGCAGAAAGTGCTCTGGCCGACCCCGAACGCGCCTCGCGGAGTTTCGGACGCAGGATCGAGCGATTCTTCGCCCGTTGATCTCCCACTGCCGCTGTTCGCTTGTGGCGTACAGCTTGCGGAAACGTATCCGCCACGTGCAGCGTTAACTTCTGAAACCGGGTTTTCTCGCCGCCTTCCGAAGGGTAGAGGGAAAGCGAGTCGATACCACGACCACTAGAGTGTGGAGTGGGAGCTTGGAACCTCTGAAAGGTTCCGACGAACGACTCGAGTGCCGGAGCTTAAGAGCGGCAGCAGGGTGCGGGACGATCGGCGTACCGGACCGGCGGCCGGAGAGTGTGAGGGAGTGCGATGTTCGAAAGGTTCACCGATCGCGCGCGGCGCGTCGTTGTCCTGGCTCAAGAAGAGGCCAGGATGCTCAACCACAACTACATCGGCACGGAGCACATCCTCCTCGGCCTCATCCACGAGGGTGAGGGTGTGGCGGCGAAGTCGCTCGAGTCGTTGGGTATCTCCCTCGAAGGTGTGCGCAGCCAGGTCGAAGAGATCATCGGCCAGGGTCAGCAGGCGCCCTCGGGGCACATTCCCTTCACTCCTCGTGCCAAGAAGGTCCTCGAGCTGAGCCTTCGCGAAGCGCTCCAGCTCGGACACAACTACATCGGTACCGAACACATCCTGCTCGGTCTCATCCGCGAGGGTGAGGGCGTGGCGGCGCAGGTGCTCGTCAAGCTCGGCGCCGACCTCAACCGGGTGCGTCAGCAGGTCATCCAGCTGCTGTCCGGTTACCAGGGCAAGGAGCCCGCAGAATCCGGCACGAGCCGTGGCGAGACCGGCACTCCGTCCACGTCGCTCGTCCTGGACCAGTTCGGCCGTAACCTCACGCAGGCAGCTCTCGAGGGCAAGCTCGACCCGGTCATCGGCCGGGCCAAGGAGATCGAGCGCGTCATGCAGGTGCTGTCGCGTCGTACGAAGAACAACCCGGTGCTCATCGGCGAGCCGGGTGTCGGTAAGACCGCCGTCGTCGAGGGCCTCGCGCAGGCCATCGTCAACGGTGAGGTCCCCGAGACCCTCAAGGACAAGCAGCTCTACACGCTCGACCTGGGCTCGCTCGTCGCCGGTAGCCGTTACCGCGGTGATTTCGAGGAACGCCTGAAGAAGGTCCTCAAGGAGATCAACAGCCGCGGTGACATCATCCTGTTCATCGACGAGCTGCACACGCTCGTCGGTGCCGGTGCTGCCGAGGGCGCGATCGACGCCGCGTCGATCCTCAAGCCCAAGCTCGCCCGCGGTGAGCTGCAGACCATCGGTGCGACGACCCTCGACGAGTACCGCAAGTACATCGAGAAGGACGCCGCTCTCGAGCGCCGCTTCCAGCCGGTGCAGGTCGGGGAGCCGACGGTGGAGCACACCATCGAGATCCTCAAGGGTCTGCGCGACCGCTACGAGGCGCACCACCGCGTCTCGATCACCGACAAGGCGCTCGTCGCGTCGGCAACTCTCGCCGACCGCTACATCAACGACCGCTTCCTGCCGGACAAGGCGATCGACCTCATCGACGAGGCCGGCGCCCGCATGCGCATCCGTCGCATGACCGCGCCGCCGGACCTGCGCGAGTTCGACGACAAGATCGCCGATGCCCGTCGCGAGAAGGAGTCGGCGATCGACGCGCAGGACTTCGAGAAGGCCGCGAGCCTGCGCGACAAGGAGAAGCAGCTCGTCGCGCAGCGTGCCGAGCGCGAGAAGCAGTGGCGTGCGGGCGATCTCGACGTCATCGCCGAGGTCGACGAGGAGCAGATCGCCGAGGTCCTCGCCAACTGGACCGGTATCCCGGTGTTCAAGCTCACCGAGGAGGAGACCACGCGTCTGCTCCGCATGGAGGAGGAGCTGCACAAGCGGATCATCGGCCAGGAGGACGCCGTCAAGGCCGTCGCCAAGGCGATCCGTCGTACGCGTGCCGGCCTGAAGGACCCGAAGCGTCCGTCCGGTTCGTTCATCTTCGCCGGTCCGTCCGGTGTGGGTAAGACGGAGCTGTCCAAGGCCCTCGCGAACTTCCTGTTCGGCGAGGACGACGCGCTCATCCAGATCGACATGGGCGAGTTCCACGACCGCTTCACCGCGTCGCGCCTGTTCGGTGCACCTCCCGGCTACGTCGGATACGAAGAGGGCGGCCAGCTCACCGAGAAGGTGCGCCGCAAGCCGTTCTCCGTGGTTCTGTTCGACGAGATCGAGAAGGCCCACCAGGAGATCTACAACACCCTCCTGCAGGTCCTCGAGGACGGTCGCCTCACCGACGGTCAGGGACGCACGGTCGACTTCAAGAACACCGTGCTGATCTTCACGTCGAACCTGGGCACCGCCGACATCTCGAAGGCCGTCGGGCTCGGCTTCTCGGCCGGAACGGGCGAGCAGTCGAACTACGAGCGGATGAAGAACAAGGTCCACGACGAGCTGAAGAAGCATTTCCGGCCCGAGTTCCTCAACCGTATCGACGACATCATCGTCTTCCACCAGCTCACGCAGGAGCAGATCATCCAGATGGTCGACCTCATGGTCGGACGTGTGGAGACGCAGCTGAAGAACAAGGACATGGGTATCGAGCTCACCGAGAAGGCGAAGTCGCTGCTCGCCAAGCGCGGCTTCGACCCGGTGCTCGGCGCACGTCCGCTGCGTCGCACGATCCAGCGCGAGATCGAGGATCAGCTCTCCGAGAAGATCCTGTTCGGCGAGATCGGCGCAGGCCAGATCGTCCTGGTCGACGTCGAGGGCTGGGACGGCGAGGGCGCCGGCGAGAACGCGAAGTTCACGTTCACGCCGAGCGAGAAGCCGGCCGAGGTTCCGGACACCCCGGCGGTCGCGCTGGCCAAGTCCAGCGAGGGCGAGTCCGAAGCCGGATAAGCGTCCGCTGCCTGAGAGCAGGCACGTGTTGCTGCCTGTGAGAGCAGGCACCTGCTGTACCGAGAGGGGCGGCACCCGAAAAGGGTGTCGCCCCTCTCGCTGTACGTTCAGCCTCGTCGACCGGACCAGGGGGCGCCGGCACGCCCCACCCAGTTCACGAGACGCTCGGTCGGGCCGGCGTCCGGCGCGGGCGTGACCGGTGGACCGAAGGGAAATCCCTCGCGAGGTGATTCGGGCAGGGTGATCTTCATGATCTCGAGGGCTGCCTCCGCGAGTGCCGGGTCGGCCTCCGCATCCTGTCCGGTGGCGACGGCGATGTCCCAGCCGTGCACGAGCAGTTCGTCGAGTTCCATGAACATCGCGACCCGGCCGGGAAAGGTACCCCAGGGGGCGGTGACGGGCTTGTCCAGGAGGGCGTCGTCGTCCCACACCTGCCAGAAGCGGTCGGCCGCGGCATCGAGCACGGCCGGCCAGTCGTCGTTCTCGGAGGTGAGGAATTCCGGGACGGTGCGCGGATCGCGCCCGGAACCGATGGCCGCGCTCCGTTCGAGGGTCGCAGAGAGGTGGCCTATCAGTGTGCGGACGTCGAACTCGGGACACGGAGTGGGAGCGGCGAGGTGCTCGATCGAGACACCACCGACGATCCGGCGTGCGCGGTCCAGGGCCGCGCGGACGAGTGGGCGGGGATCCTGCTGCATCGTGGTCACCGCTCCATGCTGCGCCTGTGCCTGCCGCTCCACCCGAGGATTTCCGGACTCGTCCTTCCGCACTTGACCTCCAGTCGACTCGAGGTTGCACGGTGGTGGTGACCGGACGACGACCAGGAGGTATCGCGATGCGGCAAGTACTGCCCGATCTGTGGGAGACGCAGGAGGACAACCCGTTCCCAGGGCTGAAAACGCACGCCTATCTGTGGACCGGGAGGAACAACGTGCTCTTCTACTCGGTCGCCGGCGAGGCCGATTTCGGCGAACTGGACCGCCTCGGGGGGATCACCGACCAGTACCTGTCCCACCAGGACGAGGCCGGCCCGATGCTCGGCAGGATCGCCGAGCGCTTCGGGCCGAGACTCCACGCGGCAGCGGCGGAGACCGAGGTGGTCGGCCGGCACGCCCGCATCGACGTCCCGCTCACGGAACGTCACGTGGACGACAACGGAGTGGAGATCGTTCCGACGCCCGGGCACACGGCGGGGAGCATCTGCTATCTGGTGCCCGGCGCGGACGGAACCCGCTACCTGTTCACCGGCGACACGCTCTACCGCGGTGCTTCGGGGAAGTGGCGGGCCGGCTACATCGACGGGATGAGCGACGCCCGCGCGCTCGCCGACAGTCTGCGCCTGCTCGCGACGACGGAACCCGATGTGGTGATCTCGAGTGCGTTCGCGGGGGAGTCGGGCGTGCACCGGATCGACCCCCGGGAATGGGCCGCCCACATCGACCGGGCGCTGACCGGGTTGTCGGCCGTCGTGCAGGGCTGAGCGGAGATCCTCTTCCGGACCGTCCGCCCTGCCGCGGGTCGCGGCCGAGCTTGCTGCCGGATCATCTGCCGATGGTCGGCATGTGCGCGGTGAGTGTCGACAGGGTGCTGGCGACGATCTCGGTGAGTTCGTCGGGGCGGATGTCGAGCGTGCCGTCGAGCCAGCCGCGGACGAGCTCGACGGCACCGGCCATGACGACCACCGCGCACAGTTCGGCCTGCCGGGAGTCGAGGCGGGAGCCCACCGCGTCGCTCTGCTTGGCGAGTTCGTCGGCGGCGGACCGGATGAATGCGCTCTTCCGCTCGGCGAGCGGGGGCGCGTCGGAGATGAGGAAGCGGCCCTGCTGGGGGTTGCGTTCGACGGCGCCGACGATCGCTCCCACCGCGGCGCGCGCCTTGGCGTGCAGCTCGTCGGGGGCCGACGCGATCGCGTCGACGGCGCGTTCGAGCAGGGTCGCGCCGAGCTCGTCGTAGGCGGTGGTGACGAGGTCGGTCATGTCGGTGAAGCTCTCGTAGAAGAAGCGCGGACCGACTCCCGCGGTGGCCGCGACCTTCCGTACCGTCGCCGCCGACCAGCCCTCGTCGGCGACGACATCGATCACCGCGTTCTGGAGACGCGTGCGACGTTCGGCGCGCCGATCGGCCGGTGCGACGCCGCGATACGCGCGGTTGGCTTCGGGCTCGGACACATCGTCGAGTGTGGCACAACACGACCGACCTTCCGGAATCGACTGATTCCGGAATCAAGTGTTTACTAATTGCGGAATCCTTGTCATAGTCGGTCCCCGACATCCGGACGAGGAGGAAACGTGACGATCGATGCCCCGTCGACTGCCCACCTGCACGACCGAACCGATCGACTCGCACCGAAGCCGATCCTGCGAGAGGGCGGCCCGCGTCTGGCGATGTCGTTGCTCGCCGGCGACTCGGTGCGACCCACCCGGGCCCAGGCCCGGGCGTTCGCCAAGTTCGCGCACACCTGCGATCCCGTGGCCGACGATCTCGTCGCCGCGATGCGCCGCGACCGGCTCCGCATCCGCACGCAGTTCGAGCAGGCACTCGAACACGGCATCGAGACCGTGGACGATCCCGCACGCGAGGTGGCAGCGTTCATCGCCACCCTCGACGACGTGCCGTTCTGGGTCGACTACGACAAGCTCGATCTCGCCGCACGAGCGATCGCGCGGATGCCGATGAGCACCCTCATGGCGTTCACCACCGCCATCGCCTTCCCGGCCAGCTACGTCTCCCCGCGCGTCAACGACGTGCTGCTGCGCGGCGGCGACCTCGCGAAGCGCGCCGCGGGTCGGATCGTCGAGACGGTCTCGTGGTCGATGGACTGCACGGCGCCCGGTGGAATGGAGCGCTTCGGAGCGGGGACGAAGAACACCGCCCGCGTCCGCGTCGTGCACGCCTACATCCGTGCCGGGATCGAGCGGGTCGACGACTGGAACACCGACACGCACGGCCGGCCCGTGAACCAGCTGCACTACTGCGTGACGATGATCCCGATCGCCGGGGTGGCCCTCGCCGTCATGGCGGCCGGGCACTGGTACTCGCGACGTGAGCGCGACGCGATCGTCCACCTCTACCGCTATGTCGCCCACACCATGGGCGTGACGGCGGAACTGCAGGTCACCTCCCTCGACGAGCTCCTGCGTCTGATCTGGCTGGCGGTCTGGTCGGAGGTCGACCCCGACGACTCGTCCGCGGCTCTCACCGAGGCCGCGCTGAAGGCCGTCCCCCGCATCTACGGGGTCGACGGCCCCGGCATGGCGAACCGCATCAGGAGCTGGGCGCACTACCACTTCCACGCCGACCTGGCCCGCCTGTCGCTCGGCTCCGGATACGCCGACGCCGTGGGAGTTCCGCGACTGAGTCCGATGGCGGCGCTGTATCCGGTGTGGTTCGCGCGCAATCTCGTACGCGACCGCCTCAGTGTCCTGGTGCCCGGAGGCGCCGGGCGCGCCGCCCGGCGGGGTCACGCCGAGCGCATGTGGGAGATCGCCGAGGTGAAGCGGCGACTCGAGGTGCGGCCCTACGAACGGGACGGAGCCGTGCAGTCGATCCGCGAACGCGACCGCGAACTCCGGGCGCGATCGGCCTGATCCGGACATCGGGAACGCTCTGCCGCGAACGGCCCTCGCCACCACGGTGACTCTGCAAGTGTGGTTCGTGAAGCGCTGTCGCACGCACAGCCGTCGTACGCAGAGAAGGAGAGGTCATGCCCACTCGTACCGCACGGACCGCATGGAACGGGGATCTGCAGAAGGGCTCCGGTCAGGTGGAGCTCACCAGCTCGGGCCGTGGCACGTTCGACGTGTCGTTCCCGAAGCGCTCGGCGGAGAACGCGGACGGCACCACCAGCCCCGAGGAGCTCATCGCCGCCGCGCACTCGTCGTGCTACGCGATGCAGTTGTCCGCGCTGATCGCGGAGGCGGGCGGCACACCACAGAGCCTCGAGGTCACCGCCGACGTCTCGCTGGGGCCCGACCCGGCGGGTGGATTCCGGCTGACCGGAATCGAGCTGAAGGTGCGGGGCGAGGTCGACGGCCTCGACGCCGACGGCTTCGTCAAGGCTGCGGAGGACGCGAAGGCGGGGTGTCCCGTGAGCAAGGCACTGACCGGCGTCGAGATCTCCTTGGACGCCGCGCTCGAGAGCTGACCGGGCTCGTGGACCGGCCGGCGGGGGAACAGAGCACGTCAGGGCCGGGTTGTACCCGAATATGAGCATGCCCGACGTACTTCTCCCCACAGCCCACATCGAGATCTGGTCCGACATCGCCTGCCCCTGGTGCTACATCGGCAAGCGGCGCTTCGCGGAGGCCCTCGAGTCCTTCGACGACCGCGACCGGGTCGAGGTCACCTGGAGGTCGTACCAGCTCTCGCCCGACACACCGGTCGGGCGACGCGTCCCCGAGGTCGAGGCGCTCGTCGCGATGAAGGGGATGCCGGCCGAGCAGGTCAGGCAGATGTTCGCCCAGGTCTCGGACACCGCTGCCGACGTGGGACTCGAGATCGACTTCGACAACGTCGTCGCCGCCAACACCTTCGATGCGCACCGGCTCGCGCATCTGGCCGGCGACAAGCGCGACGAGGTCCTCGAGGCGTTGTTCCGTGCGCATTTCGTCGACGGCGAGGTGGTCGACGATGTGGATGTCCTCGTGAAGGTCGCCACCGAAGTCGGGCTCGATCCGGAGTCGACGCGCGCGGCCCTCGACGGCGACGATCCCGCCGGTGAGGCCGCGGCCGACGCCGTGACCGCCGATCTCTTCGACGCGCGACGGATCGGCGTGCAGGGGGTGCCGTTCTTCGTGGCCAACCGCGCCGTCGCGGTGTCGGGTGCGCAGCCGGTGGACGTCTTCCGTCAGTTCCTGCGCAAGGCCGTCGACGACGTGACGGTCACGCTGTGAGTGCCGCGAGATAACGTCGCGCGATCTGCTGCTGGAGCAGGTGCCCGGCGGGACCGGCCAGCTTCGTGTACCAGCGGGCGGGGCGGGAGAACGCGAGCACCGTTCCCCGCACCCGTCCGTCCGGGGTCCGCTCGACGACGAAGGTCTCCTCGCCGTTCTCCGGATGACCCGTGAGCGTGCCGTAGCAGAATCCGCGGAGGTCGGCGGTGTCGACGATCTCGACCACGCGGCACCGCGCCGAGGCGCGCACCGGTCCGAGACCGAAGCCGAGGTCCACCTCGACGCCGGGTACCGCGAGGGGCGTTCCGGCCGGGATCCGCATGCCCGCGCCGCGATGCATGTCCCACGAGAACAGCCGGGCAGCGGCGACCTCGAACACGGTGTCGCCGCTGCCCAGTTCGCTCTCGACCCTCAGGTGCCGATAACCGGAGGGGAGGGGCGCCTCGCCCCGGAAGGCACGCAGGCTCGCTCCCACCTCCGGATAGGTGAACTCACGCCCGGACCCACCGGACGCGGACATCTCAGGACTTCTTGACGTCGAGGACGACCTCGAACTCGAGCAGCGATGCGCCGGACGCGACGGGCTTCTTCGCCTCACCCGCATGAGCGGCACGTGCGTCGCCGTCGCGCCACGCGGCGAAGTCCTCCTCGGACTCCCACTGCGTCACCACGAAGTACCGGTTCTCGCCGGCGGTGGGGCGGAGCAGCTGGAAACCCAGGAAGCCGGGGGAATTGTCGACGGTGTGAGCCCGATTGGCGAATCGCTTCTCCAGCTCGGGGCCGGCGCCTTCGGGAACTTCGATTGCGTTGATCTTCACGACTGCCATGCGCGAGAGCCTACTCCGCTAACTTGGTCGATTGTGTTGCACGACGAGGGCGGAACCGGACGACCCATCCTGCTGTTGCACGGCCTCATGGGCAGCGCCCGGACGTGGCGTCGTCACGTGCCGTGGCTGCGCGAACACGGGCACGTGTACACCTTCGACGCCGCCGGTCACGGCCGTCCCGCCCCCGACGAACTCACCACCGAAGCGTTCGTCGCCGACCTCACGGCCCACCTCACCGGGATCACCGAACCGCTCGTCGTGATCGGCCATTCGATGGGCGCCCTGCACGCGTGGTGCTTCGCGGCCGCCCATCCCGAGCGGGTCACCGCGCTGGTGCTCGAGGACATGGCGCCCGACTTCCGGGGGCGCACGGCCGCGAACTGGGCGGCGATGATCGCGCAGTGGCCGCAGCCGTTCCCCACGGAGGACGCGGTGTTCGACTTCTTCGGCGCCGTCGCGGGTCGCTACTTCCTCGACTCGTTCGTCCGCCGCGACGACGGCTGGTATCTGCACGGCGACGTCGAGACCTTCCGCGACATCTCGGAGGAGTGGGGATCGCGGCACTTCTGGGACGAGTGGAACTCGATCCGCGTGCCCGCGTTGCTGCTCGAAGGCGAGTTCACCATCACCCCCGAGGGGCAGATGCGGCGGATGGCGACGCGACCGGGCACCGACCACGTCCTCGTCGACGGCGCCGGACATCTCGTGCACGACGACCGGCCCGACGAGTTCCGCACCGCCGTGGAACACTTCCTGACCACGCACGAGCTGTCGGCGAGCCGGATCTAGGAGGTCGATCCCTCACCGGCGAGCGCGAACCGGCCGTCGTCGGTCTGCTCGACGAGACCGTCCACGAGAAGCGAATGCAGGGCGCGGTCGCGCTGGCCGGGATCGGTGGTCCACACGCTGTCGAGGACGGGACGCTCCACCGGGACGCTGCTCTCGCGCAGCACCGCCATCAGCCGGCCGCGCACCTGCCGGTCGGTGCCGGCGAACTTCTGCACCTTCCGGGGCGGTCCGTCGTGGGCGGGTCGCCCGGCCTGCACCCATGCGCACTCGGGCAGCGGGCAGCGCCCGCAATCGGGTGTGCGGGCGGTGCACACGGTCGCGCCGAGTTCCATCAGTGCCGCGGAGAAGGTCGCCGCACGAGCACGCTGACGCGGAAGGATCGCCTCGACATCGGCGAGATCCCGTGTGGTCGAGGGGTTTCCCGGCTCCGCCCGGCCGTGGACGGCGCGGGCGACGACCCGCCGTACGTTCGTGTCCACCACCGGCACACGCTGTCCGTACGCGAAGCACGCCACCGCTCGCGCGGTGTACGCGCCGACGCCGGGCAGGGTCAGCAGGACGTCGACGTCCTCGGGAACCCGATCGTCGTGCTCGGCGGCGAGTACGCCGGCGCACTCGTGCAGGCGCAGCGCGCGGCGCGGATAACCGAGCTTGCCCCACGCCCGCAACACCTCGGCCTGACTCGACGCGGCCATCGCGGACGGCACGGGCCAGCGCCGCACCCACTCCTCCCAGATCGGGGCGACCCGGGCGACCGGCGTCTGCTGCAACATGACCTCGGACATGAGGATCTGCCAGCCCGTCACCCCGTCGCGGCGCCACGGCAGGTCCCGCGCCTCGGCGGCATACCAGCGCAGCAACGACGGTGCGTCCACGGACATCTCGGGTCTCCTCCGGTCACAGGGTCGGGTGTCGGGATCCGCTGAGGAGATGTCGAACGAAATCGGACATGCGCGCAGGTGAATAATGTACGCATGCCGAACTCCAATCCCATCTCCGCCTGGAAAGCCCTGACCGAGGGTAATCATCGTTTCGTCAGCGACACCCCGCTGCACCCGAGCCAGGGAATCGACCGTCGCGCCGAACTCGTCAACGGTCAGCATCCCACCGCTGTGCTGTTCGGTTGCGGAGACTCCCGCGTCGCCGCAGAGATCATCTTCGACCAGGGGCTCGGCGACATGTTCGTGGTCCGCACCGCGGGCCACGTCATCGACAGCTCCGTCCTCGGTTCCATCGAGTACGCCGTCGAGATCCTCAACGTCCCGCTCATCGTCATCCTCGGCCACGACAGCTGTGGTGCCGTTGCGGCGACCATCGACGCCCTCGACAAGGGCACGGTGCCGGGTGGGCACATCCGCAGCCTCGTCGAGCGTGTCGCTCCGTCGATCCTCATGGGCCGGGCCGAGGGCCTGTCCACCGTCGACGAACTCGAGGGTCGGCACGTCGTCGAGACGGGCAAGCTGCTCACGGATCGTTCGCGGATCATCGCCGACCGCATCGCCGACGGCCGCTGCGCCATCGTGGGCGTCACCTACAAGCTCGACGACGGCAAGGTGAGCCTGCGCGGCCACTTCGGCGACATCGGCGAGGTCTCCGACAACTGAAGACGAGTGCACCTGCCGGTCACAACGATGTGACCGCAGGTCACAGCGACACGCCGACGGCGATGTAGCCGTGCGCAGCCCGCGGCACATACCGTGGGGGGCGTGCTTGAACCGACCGGTCCTCTGCCCCCCGAGATCTACTGGCGACGACGCGTTCTCGCGATCGGAGTCTCGGTGGTCGTGCTGGCTCTGGTCATCTGGCTCGTAGTGGCACTGACCGGCGGCGACGACCCCGACCAGAATCCCGAACCCGCAGCAGCGGAAGTGTCGACCTCCGCCACCACGACGGCGGCCGATGCGTCCGCCGACGCGGCGTCCGCGAGCACCACTCGGAGCGGGGAGGCCTCGGCTTCGTCCGGGTCGCGTGGTGCCGGGGCTTCGGCCGCGGAGGACGCGGACGACGACTCGTCCACGACCACCACCTCCGCTGCTCCGGTTCCCCCGGGGCAGTGCTCCGATCAGTCGCTCGCCGTGCGGGTGACGTCGGACGAACCGAACTACCGGGTCGGTTCCGAACCCGATTTCACGATCGTCATCACCAACATCGGCACGTCGCCGTGCGAACGAGACCTCGGTGCGGGCCTGCAGCAGGTCCTCGTCTACAGCCTCGACGGCAACGAGCGGCTCTGGGCGAACACCGACTGCTTCCCCGAATCGACCGCCGACATCCGGTCGCTCGATCCGGGCGACCAGGCGGCCTATTCCGTCAAGTGGTCGGCGACGACCTCCGAGCCCGGCTGTCAGGCGCCGCGCGAACCGGTCGGTCCCGGCGCGTACACGGTGGTCGGGCAGCTCGGCGGCCTGCGCAGCGTGCCCGAGCCGTTCAACATCACGCCCTGACCCTGCTGCTCGGCGGGTCGCGGTTCAGTCGTAATGGTTGATGGCGGCCTCGGCGAGGCGTGACAGTCCCTCGCGGATGTATCGGGCCCACAGGGCGCCGACCCCGTCGACCGCCTGGAGATCGGCCGCGGTGGCGGCGAGCAGACCCTGCAGCGTGCCGAACGCACCCACGAGCCGGTTGATCTGCCGGGTCTGCAGGCGTGGCACCCGATGGAGCACGCGATAACCGCGGGGACTCATCGAGGTGTCGAGGGCCTCGATGGTGCCCGAATAACCGAAGGAGCGGGCCAGGCTCGTCAGATCGAGCAGATCGACGTCGGTCAGGTGCGCGAGACGCTCGAGAGCCTGCTCGACCTCCTGCTGGGTGGGAACGTGCTCGCCAGCGAGATAGTCGCGCACGATGAGCTGCCGGGCGAGCTGGTTGTCGCCGACGAGTTCCTCGAGCTGGAGGGCCAGCTGGCGACCGTCGGTGCCGAGTTCGAGCACGTCCTGCTCGATCTCCACGGACAGGCGGTGCATCATCTCGAGTCGCTGCGCCACGGTGAGCGCATCGCGCAGGGTGACGATGTCCTCGATCTCGACCACGGACAACTGCCGGGTCACCTCGTCGAGGCGGGCCTTGTAGCGCTCGAGTGTCGCGACGGCCTGGTTGGCCCGGGACAGGATGGTCGCGGAGTCGTTGATGACGTGGCGGCGACCGTCGACGTACACGCTGACGATGCTCATCGACTGGCTGACCGAGACCACCGGATAGCCGGTCTGGATCGCGGTGCGTTCCGCGGCGCGGTGCCGGGTGCCGGACTCCACGGTGGGAATGCTCGGATCGGGCACGAGCTGCACGTTGGCGCGCACGATGCGCGAACCGTCGGTGGACACGACCACGGCGCCGTCCATCTTCGACAGCTCCCGGAGCCGGGTGGGGGCGAACTCGACGTCGAGTTCGAAACCGCCGTCGCACAGCTCGGCGACCTTGTCGTCGAAACCGAGGACGATCAGGCCGCCCGTCCGGCCGCGGAGGATGCGTTCGAGACCGTCGCGTAGCGCGGTGCCGGGCGCCAGACGAGCGATGGTGTCGCTCAGCGTCGATGCCGGCGCCGACTCGGTCATCTGGACTTCCTTCCCCTGTGCGGTCTGCGGTCGTCGTCACAATGCGCGGACTCCCGGATCGGCGCCCCCGACCGCGCAACTACATTACTTGCTTATGCGCAGCACCTGGACTCTGCCCGACGACCTCGTCGTTCCCCAACTGCCGGAAGATCATCCCGGCCCGGGTGCACCGGTACCGCAGCACTGGAACAAATGCTTCGGTTGTGGTGACGACCAGCCCCACGGCCTCGCGATGGAATTCACGATCGGCCAGGGTCTCGAGGTGCTCGGCCGTCTCGACGTCGCCACCCGCTACCAGGGCGGACCGGGATTCATCCACGGCGGCATCCTCATGACGGCCTTCGACGAAGTGCAGGGAATGGCGTGCAACGCCGCCCTGCGGACCGCCGTCGTCACCGGGCACTTCGAGACGGATTTCGCCCGTCCCATCCCGCTGGGCTCGGTGCTCGAGTTCCGCGCCCGCGTCGACGGCACGGTGCGGCGCAAGGTCTACACCAGCGCGGAGGCGCGCATCGTCGACGGTCCCCTGGCCGACCCGGACGTCGTCGTGGCGTCGTCGGTCGGGCTGTTCGTCGTCGTCGGACACGAGCACTTCGCGAAGGGCCGCGACTATGCCGACGGCCTCCCGCAGAGCGAACACGACATCTCCGCTGTCTGACATTTCTGCGGATCGGGCCTGTCTCGTTCAGGTTTCCGGCCCGTCGGGGAGCAGCGGAACCCCCGGCCGGTGGTCGCGTCCGAGCAACGCGGCCGAGGTGACCGCGCCCGCGCCGTAGCGGGAATGCAGATCGTCCAGGACCGCATCGAGCGCATGCCGGTCGACCGCGCGGTGAGTTCGCGTGTCGCCGCCACGGTCCGCGGCAGCGTCGACCGGTTCGTCGAACGGCAGCTCGAGTTGTTCGACGCCTTCGCCGACGAGATTCGTCACCGCGATCCCGATGAGGGTGAGGCCGCGCTCGGCGATGAGCGGCCGGGTCTGTTCGAGCAGGTCGCGCGCCGCCGCCGACAACAGGTCGGTGCGTGCGGTGGCACCGGGCAACGTGTGGGAGCGGGTCGCGCGGGTGTAGTCGGCGAAGCGCATCCGCAGGACCACCGTGCGACCGAGACGCTCGGCCCGGCGCATCCGCCGGCACACACGGTCGACGAGCAACTGCAGCGTCTCGCCGACCGACTCGATGCTGTGCGGTCCGCGGCCGAGGGCGTGCTGCGCGCCCATCGAACTGCGCCGCCGATGACGGACCGGACGCGGATCGTGGCCGATCGCCAGGGCGTGCAGGTGGCGTCCCGCCGCGCGTCCGAGCAGCGAGACGAGATCGGATTCGGAGTGGGCGGCGACGTCGGCCACGGTCCGCAGACCGTGCGCGTGCAACTTCGCCGCCGTCACCTTGCCGACGCCCCACAATCGCTCCACCGGCAACGGATGGAGGAACTCGAGTTCGGCGTGCGGAGGGACGAGGAGCAGGCCGTCGGGCTTGGCCACCCCGCTCGCGACCTTGGCGAGGAACTTGGTGCGCGCGACACCGACGGTGATCGGCAGCCCCACCTCCTCGGCGACCGTGCGGCGCAGACGTGCGGCGATGTCGACGGGTCTGCCGGCGATGCGCCCGAGACCGGAGACGTCGAGGAACGCCTCGTCGATGGAGATCCCCTCCACGATCGGTGTGGTGCGGTCGAAGATCGCGAACACATCGCGCGAGGCCTGCGCATAGGCCTCCATGCGGGGAGGCACCGTGATCAGTCCCGGGCACAGTGCGCGGGCGGCCCGGCCCGACATCGCAGTGACGATGCCGTGGGCCTTGGCCTCGTAACTCGCCGCGAGCACGACACCCCCACCCACGACGATGGGTTTGCCGCGCAGCCACGGATCGTCGCGCTGCTCCACCGACGCGTAGAACGCGTCGAGATCGGCGTGCAGCACCGTCGCATCGGACACGAACACATGTTCGCACCGACCGCCGACATCTCGGCAGATCGGCGCTGCCGACATGTCCGCAGGTCAGCGCGTGAGCGTCGACAGTGCCTGCGCCACGTTGGACACCTCGAACTTCTTCATGCCCTTCGGGGCACCCTCGACATCGCGCGGAACCACCCCGCGGTCGAACCCGAGTCGGTTCGCCTCCGCGAGTCGGCGACCCGCGCCGACGACACGACGGACCTCCCCGGCGAGACCGACCTCGCCGAGCAGCACGGTGCCGGCCGGGACGGGCTGGTCGCGCACGGCCGAGGCGACGGCGAGTGCGAGCGCGAGGTCGGCGGACGGATCGGTGATCCGCATACCGCCGACGGTGGAGGCGTAGACGTCGCAGTTGCCGAGCCGGCCGAGGCCGCAGCGACGCTCGAGCACGGCGAGCACCATCGCCACCCGCGCGGAGTCGAGGCCGCTCACGGCGCGTCGCGGTGACGGATTGTGGGTGGGCACCACGAGCGCCTGGACCTCGCCGAGGAGCGGGCGTTTGCCGTCCATCGTGACCGTGACGGCGGTGCCGGGTACGGCCTCGTCACGGTGCTGCAGGAACAACCCCGACGGGTCGCTGACGCCGACGATCCCGTCCTCGGCGAGTTCGAAGCAGCCCACCTCGTCGGCGGCCCCGAACCGGTTCTTCACCCCGCGCACCATGCGCAGCGTGGAGTGCTTGTCGCCCTCGAAGTGCAGCACCACGTCGACGAGGTGCTCGAGGGAACGCGGACCGGCGACCGCGCCGTCCTTGGTGACGTGGCCGATGAGCAGCACCGGGATGCCGCTGGACTTCGCGAGGGAGGTCAGGGCGCTGGTGACCGCGCGGACCTGCGTGACACCACCGGTGACGCCGTCGACGTCGGCGGCGAGCATCGTCTGGACGGAGTCGACGACCAGCAGCGTGGGCTCGACCTGCTCGACGTGCCCGAAGATCGTCGCGAGGTCGTTCTCGGCGGCGAGATAGACCCGGTCGTGCACGGCGCCGGTGCGGTCGGCGCGCAAACGCACCTGACCGGCCGATTCCTCGCCGGTGACGTAGAGCGCGCGATCGGCTTCGCCGCGCAGCGCCCAGCGGTGCACCACCTCGAGGAGCAGCGTGGACTTGCCGACACCGGGTTCGCCGGCGAGCAGGACGACCGAACCGGGAACGACACCGCCACCGAGGACGCGGTCGAGCTCGGGGATGCCCGTGGGCTTCGCGTGGGTGGCCTTGCCGTCGATCTGCGACAGCGGGGTGGCCGGGGTGCTCGGCAGCACGGCGGCGGCACCGGTGCGGGCGAGCGAGGTACCGGAGCGCGAGGCGACCGCGACCGGCTGGACGGGTGCTTCGTCCATCGACCCCCACGTTCCGCATTCGGGACAGCGCCCGACCCACTTCGCGACGGTGTGCGAGCAGTCGGAACAGCGGTAGAGGGTCTTGGTCTTTGCCACGGCCGGAGGATAGACGGTCGCACCGACATCGGAGCGGATGCGAAAGGGCCCGGCCGAGCTGTGCTCGGCCGGGCCCTTCTGCAGGAAAGTCCTAGTGTGCTTCGCCCACGATCGGCGAGAGCTCCGACTCGTCGCGGGGGAGCTCCGGGCCGGCGTCGATCGGCACGGACAGGGTCACGTCGCCGGCCTCGGCGAACGTGAAGGTCACGGGGATGGTCAGACCCGGGCGGACACCTTCGGAGAGGTTCACGAGCTCGACGTTGTTGACGACGCCGGCCGGCGCGGGGGAGGGGGTCTCCTCGGTGCTGTTCGGACGCGGCGACTCGTCGACCTCCTCGACGAGGGCGGCGTTCTCCTCGGAGACACCGGCGACCACGGAGGACTGCGGCGGAACCTCGAGGCGGGCACCCGTGACGGAGGCTGCGAAATCGGTGGAGATACCGGTGAGCTGATCGCCGACGTACGGGTCGAGGTTGACGATCGTGAAGCCGAGCTGGGCGGTGCCGCCGGGCTCGATGCTGTACTCCTCGGAGTCCGGGTAGATCACGTGCACGTTGCGCAGCGCGAGGCTGCCGGCGTCCACGTTGGAACCGTTGATGGCCGCGACCTGGGTCGAGGTCTGGGTGATCTGACCGGCGCTGCACGCGGACATCGTGAGCGCCGCTCCCGCGGCAAGGGCGAGAGCGGTCACGACTCGGCGAGTCGGCGCTTTGAGAGCAGTCACGGGTTCCTCCACTCGAGTAAGGCTCGCAATCCACTAGGCAGAGTAGTAGTTCCCGTGTGTGCTGTGTACGTCGGGGCCGGATCTCGTGCGGATTCGCGCGCGGAAGACAAGATCGACAGGCACCGACGGGCGGGTGTGTCGGAGGTCACCCGATACACGGAAGCGACTGCCTGTCAAGCCCTACGCTCAGCGCTCGGTGCCCCTGACCTGCACCGTTGACGGGAGGGCGATGTGGTCACGTGTTAAACTGGGAGAATCGAAAGGGGCACGGGACACATGATTTTCAAGGTCGGAGACACCGTCGTATACCCCCATCACGGTGCGGCGCTGATCGAAGCAATCGAAACACGCACCATCAAGGGTGAGCAGAAGGAATATCTGGTTCTGAAAGTCGCGCAGGGCGACCTGACGGTCCGGGTACCTGCAGAGAACGCGGAGTACGTCGGAGTGCGCGACGTCGTCGGGCAGGAAGGCCTCGACAAGGTTTTCCAGGTGCTGCGCGCACCCCACACGGAAGAACCCACCAACTGGTCACGGCGGTACAAGGCCAACCTCGAGAAGCTGGCCTCCGGCGATGTCAACAAGGTCGCAGAAGTTGTGCGCGACCTGTGGCGCCGGGAGCAGGACCGCGGCCTGTCCGCAGGTGAGAAGCGGATGCTCGCCAAGGCACGTCAGATCCTCGTCGGTGAGCTCGCGCTCGCCGAGGGCACCGACGACGTCAAGGCGGAGACCATGCTCGACGAGGTTCTCGCCGCCGCTTCCTGACGCGCGAGACATCGGCAAACTGCACATGAGCGATCGCAACGGGCCGGTCGTCGGAATCCTTCCGGCGGCCGGCCGCGGTGTTCGCCTGGGAGAACCACTGCCCAAGGCGTTCGTGGAACTGGACGGCCGCACGATGCTCGACCGCTCGGTCGAGGCGATGCTCGCTTCAGCGGTCATCGATCGAGTGGTGATCGTCGCGCCGCCCGAACTGGCTGCGACGCCCGCGGACCGGCTCGTCGGCGAGTCGTTCGCCGACCGGGTCACCGTCGTCGCGGGTGGCGCCGAACGCGCCGACTCGGTGCGCGCCGGTCTTGCGGCGGCATCGGGCGCGCGGTTCGTGCTCGTCCACGACGCCGCGCGTGCGCTCACCCCGGCCGAGCTGTTCGTCCGGGTCGTCGACGCGTTGCGGGCCGGCAGCGACGCGGTGATCCCCGTCCTGCCCGTCGTCGACACCATCAAGAGTGTCGACAAGGACGGAGTCGTCACCGGGACTCCCGACCGGTCGACCCTCCGCGCGGTGCAGACCCCGCAGGGATTCGACGTCGAATTGCTCGAGCGAGCCAACCGGGACGCGGCCGACGCGACCGACGACGCGGGACTCGTCGAGCGGTTGGGGGAGCGGATCACCACCGTCGCGGGCGACCCGCTCGCTTTCAAGATCACCACCCCGCTGGACCTGGTGCTGGCACGGACCGTGCTCGCGTCCGGCGTCCGCACCGAGAAGGAGATGTGAGCATCGTGCGTGTCGGCATCGGAACCGACGTACATCCCGTGGAGGCCGGACGGCCGTGCTGGATGGCCGGTCTGCTGTTCGAGGACGCCGACGGGTGCGCGGGTCACTCGGACGGGGACGTCGCTGCGCACGCGCTGTGCGATGCGGTGCTCTCGGCCGCCGGTCTCGGTGATCTCGGATCGGTCTTCGGCACGGGACGCCCCGAGATGGCCGGCGCCTCCGGTGTCGCCATGCTCGGCGAGGTACGTCGCCTGCTCGCCGACGCCGGCTGGGTGGTGGGTAACGCCGCCGTGCAGGTGATCGGGAACCGCCCGAAGATCGGGCCGCGGCGCGAGGAGGCACAGGCGGTGCTGTCCGAGGCGCTCGGCGGTCCGGTCTCCGTGTCGGCGACCACCACGGACGGTCTCGGGCTCACCGGTCGGGGAGAAGGTGTGGCCGCGGTTGCGACCGCACTGGTCCTGGCGCAGCAGGACGAGCGGTAGGATCGACGGTCGTGACCTTGCGCTTATACGACACCGAATCGCGGGCCGTGCGGGATTTCGAACCGCTGGTCCCCGGCCAGGCCTCGGTGTACCTGTGTGGGGCCACCGTCCAAGGCGAACCCCATATCGGGCACGTACGCAGCGGCGTTGCGTTCGACGTGCTCCGTCGGTGGCTCTCTACCAAGGGTCTCGATGTCTTGTTTGTGAGAAATGTCACAGACATCGAGGACAAGATCCTCCGCAAGGCCGCAGAGGCAGGCCGTCCGTGGTGGGAGTGGGCCGCGACCTACGAACGGGCCTTCAACCGCGCCTACGACGCGCTCGGTGTGCTTCCCCCCTCGGTGGAACCCCGCGCGACCGGCCACATCACGCAGATGGTCGAACTCATCCAGCGCCTCATCGACGCCGGGCACGCCTACGCGGCCGACGGCGACGTCTACTTCGACGTGTTGAGCTACCCGGAATACGGCGCCCTCTCCGGACACCGCATCGAGGACGTCCACCAGGGCGAGAGCGCCGGACTCGGCAAGCGCGACCCCCGCGACTTCACGCTGTGGAAGGCCGAGAAGCCCGGCGAGCCGTCGTGGCCGACCCCGTGGGGACGCGGTCGCCCCGGCTGGCATCTCGAGTGCTCCGCGATGGCGGGCTTCTATCTGGGGGGCACCTTCGACATCCACTGCGGAGGCATGGACCTCGTCTTCCCGCACCACGAGAACGAGATGGCCCAGTCCCGCGCCGCCGGCGACGGCTTCGCCCGCTACTGGCTGCACAACGGCTGGGTGACGATGGGCGGCGAGAAGATGTCGAAGTCGCTCGGCAACGTGCTGTCGATCCCCAACGTGCTCGCCCGCGTCCGTCCGCAGGAACTGCGCTACTACCTCGGCAGCGCCCACTATCGTTCGATGCTCGAATACTCCGACGACGCGCTCGCCGAAGCGGCCGCTGCGTACCGGGGACTCGAGTCGTTCGTGCTCAAGACCCGCGACCGCGCGGGCGAGGTGCCCGTGGGCGAGTGGACCGAAGGCTTCGCCGAAGCACTCGACGACGATCTCGGTGTCCCCAAGGCGCTCGCGGAGATCCACCGCAAGCGCAGCGAGGGCAACAAGGCGCTCGACAACGGTGATCTCGACACGGCCGTGCAGATCGCCGCGCAGGTCCGGAGCATGCTCGGCATCCTCGGTGTCGACCCGCTCGACGAGCACTGGTGCTCCACCGACGATTCCGGATCGGCCGCACTCGCGGCACTCGACGTGCTGGTCGGCGCGGATCTCGAACGCCGCACGACCGCCCGGGCCGAGAAGAACTGGGCGGTGGCCGACGAGGTGCGGGACCGCCTCGCAGCCGCGGGGGTCGAAGTGACCGATACGCCCAACGGACCCGAGTGGTCTCTGAAAGCAGGACAGTGATGGCAGGCAATTCCCAGCGTCGCGGCGCTATTCGTAAGGGCGGCACGAAGAAGGGTCAGGTCGTCGGGTCCGGCGGACAGCGGCGACGCGGCCTCGAAGCGCGTGGCGCCACCCCCAAGGCCGAGGACCGGCCCTACCACCCCGCCGCACGGCGTGCCCGGGCCGCGGCCAAGGCCGCCGACACGCGCGGCGGCGGTCGTCGCCCCGCCGCCGGTCGCAAGGCCGAAGACGGGCCGGAGATGGTGCTCGGCCGCAACCCGGTCGTCGAGTGCCTACGTGCCGGTGTGCCCGCGACCGCTCTGTACGTCGCCCTCGGCGCCGAGGCCGACGAGCGGCTCAAGGAAGCCGTGCAGCGCTCGGCCGAGATGGGCATCTCGATCCTCGAGGTCTCGCGTTCCGAACTCGACCGTCTGTCGTCGAACGGGATGCACCAGGGCATCGGCCTGCAGGTGCCGCCGTACCGCTACGCGCACCCCGACGACCTGCTGGCCCGCGCCGCGGAGAACCACGAGCGTCCGCTGCTCGTGGCCCTCGACAACATCTCCGATCCGCGCAATCTCGGCGCGGTGATCCGTTCGGTCGCGGCCTTCGGCGGCCACGGTGTGGTCATCCCGCAGCGCCGTTCGGCGTCGGTGACGGCCGTGGCATGGCGCACGAGCGCCGGTGCCGCAGCGCGACTGCCCGTCGCGCGTGCCACCAACCTCACGCGCACGCTCAAGGACTGGCAGTCCCGCGGTGTCCGCGTCGTCGGTCTCGATGCCGGTGGCGACACCAACCTCGACGATTTCGACGGCACCGATCCCGTCGTCGTGGTCGTGGGGTCGGAGGGCAAGGGACTCTCGCGCCTGGTGCGGGAGACCTGCGACGCCGTTCTCTCCATCCCGATGGCCGGAGACGTCGAGTCGCTCAACGCCTCCGTCGCGGCGGGCGTGGTGCTCGCGGACATCGCGCGGCAGCGTCGGGTCTGATCGAGTCTGCCCGAGCTGCGGTCGCGAGGGCCTAGTCTGTCCTCGTGGTCGCATCCCTGCCGTTCCGTACGAAGGTGTTCGCCTTCCTCGAACGCTTCGCCGACAAGTCCATTGCCGACGCGTCCGTCGACGAGATCCCGGCACGTCGTGCTGCGCGCACGAAGCTCCTGTCGTCCCCGGTCGGACGGCTGATCTCGGGCCGGACGCATCCCGGCGTGCGGATCGAGGACCGATGGGTCGATCTCGAGCACGAGGTGATCGACGATCTCGCCCCCGAGGACTCCCCGGTCCGGACCCGTCTGCGGATCTATCGGCCCTCGGCGCGAACGAGCGGTCCGCTGCCGGTCGTGCTGCTGTTCCACGGCGGCGGGTGGGTGCTCGGCAATCCGGAGCAGAACGAGTGGTGGGCGAGCCACACCGCCGCGCGGACCCCGAGCGTCGTGGTGTCGGTGGACTACCGGCTCGCCCCCGAACATCCCTATCCCGCAGCGGTGCTGGACTGCTGGGCGGCGTTCCGGTGGGTCGTCGCACACGCTGCGGAACTCGACGGTGATCCGTCCCGCGTCGTGGTCGCCGGTGACAGTGCCGGAGGCAACCTCGCCGCGGTCGTCGCCGACGTGGCCGGCCGCTCGGGTGGTCCGCTGCCGGCCGGTCAGGTGCTGATCTATCCGGCGACGGAGATGGAGGAGGAGTTCCCGTCGGAGCGGCAGTTCGCGAACGCTCCCGTGCTCACCTCCCGCGGTATGCGGGCGTTCGTGCGCCTGTATCTGGCCGGAGCCGATCCGTATGCGCCGACCGCGGCTCCCCTGCGCGGCACGCTCGCCGGTGCCGCCGTACCGGCCCTCGTCCAGATCGCCGGGCACGACCCGTTGCGCGACAACGCCGTTCGATACGCCGCAGCATTGCGGGCCAAGGGCGGCGACGTCGCGGAGACCGATTATCCCGACACCGTGCACGGCTATCTCAGCCTGCCCGGCATCTCTCCGCCCGCGACACACGCACTCGACGAGGCGATCACCTTCGTACGTCGGGTGACGGCTACCGACCCGACCGACGAGGACGACACCTCCGTGCCGTCACGCGCCTGACGGTCACCCAGCAGCGATCACCGTACCGGCACGAACCGCACCCGCTGTCCGGGACGCAGTTGCGCCGCGACCGGCAGATCGGCGGCGACCGCCACCGCGGCCACCGGATAGCCGCCCGTGACGGGATGGTCGACGAGGAACAGCACCGGATGCCCGTCCGGCGGTATCTGCAGCGAGCCGGGAACCATGCCCTCGCTGGGCATCTCCTCGTGCCGTGCCCGGTGCAGTCGGCCGGGACCGTGGAACCTGATACCCACCCGGTCGAGTTCCGGTGTCACCGTCCACGTCTCGTGGAACAGCGCCCGCAGTGATCCGGGCGTGAACCAGTCGTCGCGCGGGCCGGACCGTACCCGGATCTCTACGGGGTCGTCCATCGGCGGTGGTGGTGGGAACTGCTCCTCGTCGGGCAGGTGACCCGACATCGCCCCGACGAGCAGACTGTCGCCGGCGCGAACGGGTGCCGGTCCGGTGTGCGACAGGATGTCGGTGGATCTACTGCCGAGTACCTCCCGCACGTCGATGCCGCCGCGTACCGCGAGGTAAATCCGCAGGCCTTCGTTCGGGACGCCGATCCGCAGCACGTCGTCGTTGCGGAGGGTGATGCGCGCCCAGTCGCCGACCGGCCGGTCGCACACGGTCACGTCGGCGCGGGCACCGGTCACGGCCACGATCGTCTCGCCGACGCTGCGGACGGCGAGACCACCGCCGGTCACCTCGAGTGTCGCCGCGTCCGGCTGGTTCCCCACGAGCCGGTTCGCGGCGTCGTGTGCGCGCCGGTCGGCGGCACCGGACCGGGTGAGGCCCGAGGAACCGTAACCGGGACGTCCGCGATCCTGGACCGTCGTGAGCATTCCGCCGGAGAGCACCTCGAACCACGCCACGATGTTCATTCTCACTCACCGGCTTCGATCGCACGTCCGCACTCCGGCCGAACGATCGCGTTAGGTTGAAGATCATGAGGAAGGAGGTGACGATCATGGATGAAGCAGACGTCCGGGCGGCGACGACGCGACTGATCGAGAAGGCCGTCGAGGCCGACGACCTTCAGGCCGCGCACGACGCTGTCGCGGAACTGAGCGTTGAACAGGTCGTCGACGTGCTCGAACGGCTCGGTCGGACGGATCGAGCAGTGCTCTACCGGTTGCTGCCCAAGGACCGGGCGATCGACGTCTTCGAACAGCTCGACCCGAGCATGCAGAGCGAACTGCTCCGCGGGTTGCGCGACGATCAGGTGGCCGCAATCTTCGCCGACCTCGAACCCGACGACCGGGTGGAACTGCTCGACGAACTGCCCGCGACGGTCGCGTCGACCCTCATGCGCGGCCTGCCGCCCGCCGACCGCGAGGTGACCGCCACGATCCTCGGCTATCCGCAGCGGTCGATCGGCCGGCGGATGAGCCCGGCCTTCGTGTCGCTGCGGCAGGACATGACCGTCGAGCAGGCGATGGACGCCGTGCGTCGTCGGCTCGACGACGCGGAGACGGTGTACACGCTGCCGGTGGTGGACGACGGTCGTGTGCTCGTCGGGGTGGTCGGTCTGCGCGAGCTGATGACTGCGGCGCCGGGAACGGTGCTCGCCGACATCATGAACGAGCCCTACTGGGCGCGCGTGACCGACGACGCCGAGGAGTCCGCGCGCCGCTGCGCCGAACTCAAACTGCTGGCGTTGATCGTCGTCGACAGCGAGACCAGGTTGGTGGGCATCCTGACCGTCGACGACGCCCTGCGGATCCTCGAAGCCGCCGACAGCGAGGACCAGGCGCGCATCGGCGGTACCGAGCCGCTGCGCCGGCCCTATCTCGCGACACCCGTCGGGCAGTTGGTGCGCTCGCGGGTGGTGTGGTTACTCTTCCTGGCACTCGGCGCGACCCTCACGGTCCAGGTCCTCGAGGTATTCGAGTCGACCCTCGATCAGGTGGTCACCCTGGCGCTGTTCGTGCCGCTGATCATCGGCACCGGGGGCAACACCGGAAACCAGGCCGCCACCACGGTCACCCGCGCATTGGCGCTCGACGACGTGACGCCACGCGACATCGGCGGGGTGATCGCCCGCGAGCTCCGGGTGGGTCTGTCCCTCGGTGTCCTGCTGGGCTCGGTCGCGTTCGTCCTGACGTCCCTGGTCTACGACTCGTCGGTGGGCGCGGTGATCGGGCTGACGCTGGTGAGCATCTGCACCCTCGCCGCCACCGTCGGTGGTGCGATGCCGTTGGTGGCCAAATCGATCCGCGCCGACCCCGCGGTCTTCTCCAATCCGTTCATCACGACCTTCGTCGACGCGACCGGCCTGGTGATCTATTTCCTCGTCGCGAAGGCCGTGCTCGGTATCTGAGCGCAGCGGCGCAGTGGATCCGGGGACGGTTCAGATCGCGACGAAGCGCACCGCACATCCCGGTCGCAGCAGCGCCGCAGGAGTCCGGTCCGGTTGCCACAGCGGGGCATCGGAGGTTCCGATGAGTTGCCATCCTCCGGGCGACTTCCGCGGGTAGACGCCCGAGAACTCACCCGCCAGTCCCACGGCGCCGGACGGGACGGAGGTGCGCGGTGAACTGCGACGCGGCACGTGCAATCGAGAATCCCCGCCGGTGAGATACGCGAAGCCGGGCGCGAACCCGCCGAAGGCGACCGTCCAGAGGCCGCCGGTGTGGGCGGCGATCACGCCGTCCGCGCCGAGGCCGGTCAACTCGCCGACCTCTTCGAGATCGACGCCGTTGTACCGGACTTCGAGCGTCACCTCCTCGATGTCGACGTCGTCCCCGGACACCGGTGGGGTGGTGGTGACCCACTTGTGCACGACCTGCGCGCCGGTCTCCGACGGATCGAAGCACACCAGCAGTGTCCGCGCCGCCGGCACGAGATCGACGACGCCACGCGGCCGCTCGCGGTCGAGTGCCCGGAAGTGGGCGAGAACCTCGTCGAGGGAATCGAATTCGGCGAGCAGGGCGCTGTCTCCGGCACGAAGGATTTTCATCGGTGGACCTCGCGATGTCGGGCGTTCACACGAACGCCCGGATGTCGATCTTCTCGGCGTCGAGCCGGCGGCGCACGGCGACGGCCATCGCCGTGGCGTCGGGGGAGTCGCCGTGGATGCACACCGACTGCGCGTTCACGCGTATGTCGCTGCCGTCGATGGCGGTGACCACCCCCTCGGTGACCATGCGCAGGACCCGCTCGGCGACCTCCTCCGGATCGTGCAGTACCGCACCGGGTTCGCGTCGGGAGACGAGCGTGCCCTCGGGGGTGTAGGCGCGGTCGGCGAACGCCTCGGCGACCACCTTCAGTCCGGCCCGTTCGGCCTCCTCGAGGAAGACGGAGCCGGGCAGTCCGAGGACGGGCAGCGAGGCGTCGTAGGCGCGTACCGCATCCACGACCGCACGGGCCTGTTCGCGGTGATGGACGATCGCGTTGTACAGCGCGCCGTGGGGTTTGACGTAGCTCGCCGACGAACCGGCCGCCCGGGCGAGACCGTCGAGCGCGCCGATCTGGTAGATGATCTCGGCGGTGAGATCCGCCGACGGCACCTCGATGAACCGGCGGCCGAAACCGCCGATGTCGTTGTAGCCGACCTGGGCGCCGATCCGTACCGCGCGCTTCGCGGCGCCGTGGCAGGTGCTCAGCAGGGTCGCCGGGTCGCCGGCGTGGAATCCGCACGCCACGTTGGCGCTGGTGACGATGTCGAGCATGGTCTCGTCGTCGCCGAGACGCCACTGGCCGTAACTCTCGCCGAGGTCGCTGTTGAGGTCGATGCGGGTCACGACCCGAGTCTATGCCCGCTCAGAAGACCGTTCTGGCGTCGCGGACGACGATGTCGTCGAGGGCGCGTTCGACGACGGCGGCGATCGTCATCGACGGGTTGCACGCGGCGGTGTTGCCCGGCATGAGGGCGCCGTCGAGCACGTACAGCCCGCGCTGGCCGAGCACGCGGCCCTCGAGATCGCACACCGTGCCCATGCTCGCGCCGCCGAGTGGATGCCAGGTCGACGGGACGATCGAGTTGGTGTCGGTCAGGATGCTGCGTTCGCCCGCGATGCGGCGCACGGTGGGGTCGATGTGGCCCGTCTGCAGCACCGAGTCCCCTTCGTGCGGCCAGCGCAGGACGGCGTCGTCGCGAGCAGCGTCGTAGACGAAGTGCCCGCGACCCTCACTGACGCCGTAGCCCACCAGTACGGTGCTGCGCATGTCGATCCCGTAGAAGCCGGGGATGGAGGCCTGGATGACGGTGTACGCGGAGCTCGGGTCGTCCCAGTTCTTGCTGCCGTAGACGACGGGACCGCCCTGCACCGCGCCGAACTCCTCCTCGAGGTTCGTCCAGAGGTAGATGCGGTCGGCGTTCGAACCCCAGCCCTGGCCGACGCCGTCGGGCAGGTCGGAGATCAGATCCTTCGCGGCGGCCTTCATCAGCAGCCGGGTGGTGTTCATGGTGCCTGCGGACAGCACCAGCGCGTCGGTGGTGAGGATCTTGTTCTCGACGACGGCACCGGAGGTGTCGATGTGATTCACGTGCACCGTCCACCGGCCGTCCTCGGCACGTTCGATGTCGGTGACCTCGTGCTGCGTCGCGACGGTGACCAGACCGGTGGCCTCGGCCTCCGCGATGTAGGTGACGTCGACGGAGTGCTTGCCGCCGTTGTTGACGCCCATCGCGCCCGAACCGTCGGTGTAGGCCGGGGCCATCTCGCCGCGGAGTTCGGCGAGCGCGTAGTCCCAGTCGATCGGCATCGGGATCTTGTCGATCGGGAAACCGGCCTTCCGCGCACGGTCGGCGAAGATGCGCGAGGTCGCGTAGTTGGGGCTGTCGACGAGTTCGTCGGGCGCCACGGCCAGGCACAGCATCTGCGCGACGCGCGGGTAGTGGACGCGGTCCATGCGCGCCCAGTCGAGTTCGTTCGGGAAGTGGGCGTTGAACACCGCTTCATCGGGTTGCAGCGTCATGCCCTGGTAGACGAGCGACCCGCCGCCGACACCGGCGGCGCACAGGGCCGTCATGTTCTCGCCGACGCACGCCTCGACCAGACCGGTGTAGGGCTCGAAGGCGAGGTGGCGACCGAACACCTCGGGGTTCGACCGGTGCCACAGGAACCGCTTGTCGGGGTTGTCGACGCGAAGGAACGACGCGTGACGTGCTGCACTCTCCACCCCCGATGTCTGTGACGTCCCGTTACTGGAGCAACCTCGGGAAACTGGGCGGACGTCGAGGAGCGCGTCAAGATCACGTCCCGACGGGCCGTGAATCAGGCAGTTGCGGCGACCCGCCCGGAACCACGTCGGTTGCGGGCGGTGCCGATCACGCGGCAGATCATGTAGATGACGAACGCGATCGTCGTGATGAACGCCGAGACCGGCACGCCCGGCGCCAGTGCGAGCAGGATGCCGCCGACCGCCGAGATCTCCGCGAAGACCACAGACAGCACCGTGGCGGCGAGCGGACCGTTGACCACCCGGGCCGCCGCGGCGGCCGGGGTGATGAGCAGTGCCATCACCAGCAGCGCGCCGACGATCTGCACACCGAGTGCGGCGGTGACACCGACGAGCACCGCGAACACGATCGACAATGCGCGCACCGGGACGCCGCGTGCAGCCGCGACCTCCGGGTCGGTGCTGGCGAACAGTAGTGGACGGTAGATCACCAGCAGCGTGAGGATCACAACGGCAGCGCACGCGGCGAGCAGGGCGATGCCGGTACCGCCGGGCGCCACGATCTGACCGGTGAGCAGCGAGAAGGCGGCACCGGTGCGTCCGTCGTAGGCCCACAGCAGCAGGACGGCGAGACCGAGACCGAAGGCCATCACCACGCCGATGACGGAGTCGCGCTCTCGGGCACGTGTCCCCAGGACCCCGAAGAGGATCGCGGCGATCACGGCGCCCGCGACCGCACCGATCCCGACGGAGACCCCGATGATGAGCGCCGCCGCGGCACCGGTGAGCGACAGTTCGGAGGTGCCGTGGACGGAGAACGCCATCTGACGGCTGATGATCAGCGGGCCGATCACGCCGGCGAGCAGGCCGAGGATCGCACCGGCGACGAGCGCCTGCTGCACGAAGTCGTACTGCAGGAGTTCGACGGTGGTCTCCACGTCGAACATCCGCCCGAGGGCGTCGGTGAACTTGCTGCTCATTCGTGGTCCTCGTGATCGTGGTGGACGCCTTCCCCGGGGCGCAGTCCGCCGGCGCTGCCGAGTGCGTCGATGGCGTCGCCGGTGCCGACGACGACCAGGCGGCCGCGCATCTCGAGCACCTCGACGTCGGTGCGGTAGAGCTCGGAGAGCACCTGCGAGGTCATCACCTCGGCGGGGGTCCCGATGCGGAACTGGCCGTCGACGAGGTACAGCACGCGATCGACCAGCGGCAGGATCGGGTTGATCTCGTGGGTGACGAACAGGACGGAGGTGTCGTGGTCACGCCGGCGCCGGTCGATGAGCGCCGACACCAGATGCTGGTTGGCGAGATCGAGGCTGAGCAACGGCTCGTCGCACAGGAGCACGCGCGGATCTCCCACGAGCGCCTGCGCGATGCGCAGCCGCTGCTGCTCGCCACCGGAGAGCGTGCCGATCGGGGCTCCGGCATAGGTCTCCGCGCCGACCTGGGCGATCGCGCCGTCGACCGCGATGCGGCGCCGCCGGCGGGTGCGCAGGCCGGTGCCCCAGCGGTGTCCGTCCATGCCCAGGCCGACGAGATCGCGTCCCCGCAGCGGGACGCCCTCGTCGAGGGACTTCTGCTGCGGCACGTATCCGACGTGCGAGTTCCCGGTCCGGACGGGTTGTCCGGCGATCGTCGCGGTTCCGGAGGTGAGCGGGAGCTGACCGAGCAGCACCTTGAGCAGCGACGTCTTACCGGCGCCGTTCGGTCCGAGCACCGCGAGGAACTCACCGGGCTCGACGACGAGGTCGAGCCCCTCCCAGAGGACGCGATCGCCGAATGCCAGCTGGGCATCGCGGAGTTCGACGGTGGGTGTGCGGTCGGATGGAGGAGGTGTCACCGGAGTCCGTGTTCTCGATCGGATGGTCAGGAGGCGGTCTCGAGCGCGGCGGCGAGGGTCTCGGCGGTCCGGGCCTGCCACTGAATGTAGTCGACGCCGTCGGGCAGGGTTTCGAAAACCTCGACCACGGGGACGCCCGACGACTCTGCTGCCGTGCGCATCTCGCGGCTGATCCGGTCCTCGGTCTGCGGGTTGTAGATCAGGGCGCGAACCTGCTTGTCGACCAACAACTGCCGTGTCGCCGCGATCGCCGCCGGGGACGGATCGGTGCCGTTCTCGATGGCATTGGTGAAGTCCGGGGGAGTGACGTCGTCGAGCGTCGCGGCCGAGACGAGGTAGTGGCCGATCGTCTCGGTCTGGGCGATGGGCGCGCCGCCGTGCGTGTCGGCGAGCTTGTCGACCACATCCGCGACGTAGTGCAGGTTCTCGTGGAAGGCTGCGGCGTTGGCCTCGTAGACGGCAGTGCCGTCGGGATCGAGTTCGGAGAGCTGCTCGGCGACGGCGTGCGCGACGGCGTCGGCGGTCGCGAGGTCGTACCAGACGTGCTCGTTGATGCCGCCGTGGTCGTGACCCTCGTGCGAGTGCCCGTCGCCGGCGACGTCGGCATCGGACGCCTCGTCGCTCTCGTGCGAGTGTTCCTCGGAAACGGTTGTCTCCGAAGTGCTCTCGGTGGCGGCGTCGGTGCCGTCCTCGTCGCCGTGATCGTGGCCGGCGTGCAGATCCGAGTACGCACCGGATTCGAACAGGGCGAAGGCCTCCACGACCGCAGGCTTGTCTCCGGTGGCGCCCAGGATGTCGTCGACGAAGTGGTCGTAGCCACCGCCGTTGTAGACGACGAGCGAGGCGTCGGAGATCGCCGCGGCGTCGAGGGGGCTGGCCTCGTAGGAGTGCGGGTCGGCGTTGGGTTCGGTGATGAGCGAGCGGACCTCGACGCGGTCTCCGGCGACGGCCTGCGCGATCGACCCCCACACGTTCGTGGAGGCGACGACGCTGATCTCGTCGTCGTCGGCGCCGGAGGTGCCGGTGCCGCACGCGGCGAGTGCGGTCGCGCAGGCTACGGCGGCGGCTGCGAGGGCCGTGCGGGAGGACAGTCGCACAGTTCTTCTCCTGAGGATCGGCGGTCTTCGGCGAACGGGGTCCGGAACGACCGAGCGACCGACCCAAACGTTATTGGTAACCGTTACCGTTCCACTTTAGCGGACGACGCCGAGGCCTCCTACCATCCCTGGGTGGTCGTGACCATGGCCACAGGACTACGGTCCTCTCATGTCCAGGTCTCGTCAGCCGCGCCGACAGGCGACCCTGGCGTCGATTGCCGCCGAGTTGAAGATCTCCCGCACCACGGTCTCGAACGCGTACAACCGCCCCGACCAGTTGTCCGCCGAGCTCCGCGAACGTGTCCTCGAAGTCGCCAAACGACGCGGATATGCCGGCCCGGATCCGATGGCGCGGTCGCTGCGCACCCGCAAGGCCGGAGCCGTGGGGGTCCTGCTCACCGAAGCATTGAGCTACTCCTTCCGGGATCCCGCCGCCATGAGCTTCCTGTCGGGACTGTCCGAGGCCTGCGAAGCGGCCGGGCAGGGACTGCTGCTCATCCCCGCCGGACCGGGACGGACCGACGACGAGGCCGCGCAGGTCGTGCACCGCTCGTCCGTCGACGGCTTCGTCGTCTACTCGGTCCCCGCCGAGGACCCCTATCTCGCGGCCGTGCTCGAACGGCACCTCCCGGTCGTCGCATGCGACCAGCCGCGCGGGCTCGAGAACACCCCCGTGGTGGGCATCGACGACCGGCGGGCGATGCGCGATCTTGCCGCCCACCTCATCGAACTCGGCCACCGCCAGATCGGCATGTTGTCGATGCGCCTCGGCCGCGAACGGCACGACGGGGTCGTCGACCTGTCGACCCTCGAATCCGGCGCCTTCCACGTGCAGCGCGAACGCATCCGCGGCGTCCAGGACGCCATGAGCGCTGCAGGTCTGGCCCCCGAATCGCTCACCGTCGTCGAGCGCTACACCCACACCGCGGAGGACGGCCTGTCCGCCGCGGCGCAGATCATGCGCGTCAACCCGCGGATCACCGCGCTCGTGTGCACCACCGACGTGCTCGCACTCGGCGCCCTCGCCTGGGCCAACCAGATGGGCCTCGACGTGCCCGGGCACCTGTCGATCACCGGTTTCGACGGCATCGACGAAGCGATCCGCGAAGGCCTCACGACCGTGCGGCAACCGCAGAAGGACAAGGGGCGGCGCGCAGGCGAACTGCTCCTTGCCGCTCCCTCGCACTCCGGTGTGCCCGCGCTCGAGACCCTGGGGACCCAGCTGTGGTTCGGTGCCACCTCGGGTCGGGTCGAGAGCGAGTGGTACGCCGAATGACCGAGCGGTCCCGGCTGCCGCTGTAGGTCAGCGATCCCCGCTGCAGCGGTAGCTCAGCGCTTCCGGTCGCCCATGGCCTTCGCGCCCGACAGCAGCTGGGCGCAGCGCAGCAGACCGATGTGGCTGTACGCCTGCGGGTGGTTGCCCAGCGCACGCTCCGCGACGGGGTCGTACTCCTCGCTGAGCAGGCCGGTCGGCCCGGCCGCCGCGACCAGCTGTGCGAACAACGCTTCGGCGTCGTTGCGCTGCCCGATCAGCAGGTAGGCCGCGACGAGCCACGCCGCGCACAGGTGGAAGCCGCCTTCGGCGCCCGGCAGGCCGTCGTCGCTGTGATAGCGGTAGACGGTCGCGCCGCTGCGCAACTCCCGTTCGGTGGCCTGCACGGTCGCCCGGAACCGCTCGTCCTGCGGGTCGACGAGTCCGGTGAGGCCGATGAACAGCGTGGCCGCGTCGAGATCGGTGCCGTCGTAGGCCGAGGTGAACGACTGGACCTCGTCGTTCCAGCCCTTCTCGGTGACCTCCTCGGCGATCTCGTCGCGCAGCGCCGCCCAGCCCTCGCCGGCGGTCCGGCCGAACTTCTCGGCGAGCGTCAGCGCCCGGTCGACGGTCAGCCACCCCATGACCTTCGAGTACACGTGGTGACGAGGTGCGTGGCGGATCTCCCAGATGCCGTGGTCGGGCTCGAACCAGCGCCGCTCGACCGCGGTGACCATCGAGCAGACGAGCTCCCAGTCGCGGTCGGTGAGAGCTTGCTCGTGAGCAACGCCGCGTGCCTCGCGGCTGTGCGCGAGATCGGAGATCAGGTCGACGATCGGGCCGAAGACGTCGAGCTGCACCTGCTGGTTCGCCGCGTTGCCGACCCGCACGGGCCGCGAGCCGGCGTAGCCGGGAAGCGAGTCGATCACGGCCTCGGGCGGAAGCGCTCCGCCGGCGAGCGTGTACAGCGGGTGCAGACGCTCGGGACCGGGCACCGTCTCGAGGACGCGGTGGACCCAGTCGAGATAGTTCTCGGCCTCCTCGAGCGAGCCGACCCGCACGAGCGCCTGCGCCGTGAGCGCGGCGTCGCGCAACCAGCAGTAGCGGTAGTCCCAGTTGCGGACACCGCCGATCTCCTCGGGGAGCGATGTGGTCGCCGCGGCGAGGATCGATCCCGTCGGACCGTGGACCAGGCCGCGCAGGGTGAGCGCCGAACGCTTCATGAGATCGGGCTTGAGCGGCGGCAGCTCGAGGCGGGACGCCCACGTGTGCCAGTAGGCCTCGGACTGCGCCCGGCGCTCGACCTCCGGCACCGGATGCTCGTCGAGATCATCGGTACCGCAACGGAGTTCGAGGATGATGTCGTTCTCGGTGGGGTCGACCACGGCATGGGCCGTCTGGTGCACCCCGTCGGTCGTGATGTCCCACCGCACACCGGGGGAGCGCAGGACGTAGGGCTCGTTGAAGCCCATCACGCGGATGCCGTCGTCCTCGACCTCGAGGGTGACCTGGCCCTGCCCGAACTCCGGGCGCGGCGCGAAGGTCACCACCGCGCTCGCGCGTCCGGTGATCACGCGGGTCAGGTCGGTGCGACCGGCCTCGACGTCGTGCGGGAGGTAGTCGATCACCGCGAGCGACGCCCACCGGGTCACCACCGTCATCGTCGAGTCGACGTAGCGCTGGCTGAGCGGCAGTGCCTGACGGGTCGGGCCGACGGTGAAGTGTCCCGCGGCGTCACCGCCGAGAAGATGGGCGAACACCGCCGCCGAATCGGGTTCGGGGTGGCACAGCCAGGTGATCGTGCCGTCGGGGGTGACGAGTGCCTTCGAACGGGGGCTCGCGAGCATCGTCAGGCGTTCGATCGGCGCGACGTGGGCGCCGGACAGCCAGGTGCGGCGTTCCTCGAGCAGGAACGCGAGCGCGGCGATGACCTCTTCGCTGGTGCGGACGCGGTACTCGGCGGCGGTGTCGCCGTCGCCGATCTTCACTCCGATATCCGGGCCCTGCAGGGAGCGGAAGGCCTTCTCGTCGGTCACGTCGTCGCCGAAGAAGACCGCTGCGGTGGAGGCCTCCTGGTGCCGGATGACGTCGAGTGCCTTGCCCTTGTCGGTGGGCACCACGGACAGTTCGATCACGGCCTTGCCCTCGGTGACCTGCACACCGGGACGGAGCGCGAGGTCGTTGCGCACGAGGTCGAGGGCCTGCTCGGCATCGGCGGGGGCGGCGTTGCGCACGTGCAGTGCGGCGCTCGCGGGCTTGGTCTCCACCCGCACACCGGCAAACCGGGATGCCACCGAGTCCAGTCCCTCGACGATCGAGACGAGGAGGTCCCTGGCGTCGGGATCGATCTCGTGGACGAATCCGATATCGAACTCGGAGCCGTGGCTGCCGACGAGTTTGACCTCGACCGGCAACCGCGACAGAGCGGCGAGATCCTTGAGAGCGCGTCCCGAGATGACGGCAGCGGACGTCGACGGCAGGGCGGCGAGGCCCCGCAGCGCCCGCACCGCATCGTCGTGCGGGTAGGCCTTCTCGGGGTCGCTCACGATGGGGGAGATGGTGCCGTCGTAGTCGGTCGCCACGAGCAGACGGGGCGTCCGCGCGACAGCCACCAGAGCACGTCGAAGGTCAATCGGAAGATCGTGGGCACTCACCTCATCCACGTTAGGTCAGAGTGGGGCACGAATCCGACCCGGTGCGCATTCCGACCACGTGTTTCCGGTTACAGAAAGCGGCGGATCGGACGTCGGGCTTCCGGCGCGAGCGCCGTCATGCTTCAGGCGCGAGCGCCGTCATGCTTCCGAGGCGACCGTCTTCGGTACGCGGGACCCGTCGCCGAGCAGCAGATCGACGGTCAGTTCGAGCCGGCGGGCGACATCGGTGGCCGACGAACGTCGCGTGAGCCACGCGACGAGATTCGACAGCCATACGTCGCTGATGACGCGTGCGATGGCGAGTTCTTCCTCGGTGGGTTCGCCGTCGTTCATGGCTCGCGCGAACAAGCGGTCCATGAGGATGCCCACCTGGTCGACCTCGGCGGCGGCGGAGGCGTCGGCGAACATGAACGCCCGCGTCATGGCCTCGGTGAGCAGGGGATCGCGCTGCATGGCCTTGGTGATCAGACTCAGGATGAGGTGCATGCGCTCGAGCGGGCTGTGGCCCGGGGGGATCCGGCCCTTGCCCTCGATGCGGGCGAATTCACGGCCGAGGGCGGAGACCAGCAGGTGGACCTTGGACGGGAAGTACCGGTAGAGGGTGCCGACCGCGACGTCCGCGCGTTCTGCCACCGCCCGCATCTGCACGGCCTCGTAACCACCCTTCGACGCGAGCGCCAGGGTGGCGTCGAGAATCCGCTTGCGCCGTTCCTTCTGGGCATTGGAACTGAGATCGTCCTCGGTGAGGGCGGTCAGAGTTCCGTGTCCGTTGGCACGGGAGCGGGACGGGGTGGCCATAGATTCGTTTCCTCACGCCTTGACTCTGAATCGGTGTCATATTAGAACACGTTCTAGCAATGATGTCATTCGGAAGGGCGGAAACCGCTGTGAGTATCGCCACGACCGAGGAGCAGCGGGCCGTCCAGGCGTCTGTCCAGGCCTGGTCACGTGCCGTAGACCCCATGTCGACGATACGTCGCACAGGCGACGCGACGTGGCGTGACGGCTGGTCCTCCCTCGCAGAACTCGGAATCTTCGGCGTCGCCGTCCCGGAGGAGGCGGGTGGCCTCGGCGCGACCGCTGTGGATCTGGCCGTGATGCTCGAGCAGGCCGCTCACGAACTCGCGCCGGGCCCGGTCCTGACGACCGCCGTGGCGGCCCTCGTGTTCGGCCGTGCCGGTGAGACCGTCGCCAAGACGACGGAGCGGATCGCCGAGGGGGAGGTCCCCACCGCGCTCGCGCTCGATTCGACCGTGACCGCGGAGGCGGCGGGCGACGGCGTCGTGCTGCGCGGTGAGGCCGGACCTGCCGTGGGTGCCGAAGCCGGGATCGCCGTGCTCGTGCGTCTCGAAGGTGATTCGGCCGTGGAGCGCTGGGCGCTCGTCGAACCCGACGCTCCGGGTCTGCACATCGAGCCGCTCGAGACCATCGACGCTTCCCGCGCGGTGGCCCGCGTCCGCCTCGACGGCGCGACGGTCCCGGCCGACCGGATCGCGACCGTCCCGGCCGGCTTCGTGCGCGACCTCACCGCCGGTCTCGCCGCCGCGGAACTGGCCGGTCTCGCCGGTTGGGCGCTGACCACCGCCGTCGAGTACGCGAAGATCCGCGAGCAGTTCGGGAAACCGATCGGTTCGTTCCAGGCCGTCAAGCACATCTGTGCCGAAATGCTCTGCCGCACCGAGAAGATCCGGGCCGTGGCGTGGGACGCCGCGGTCACCGTCGACGCGCAGCCCGACGAACTGCCGATCGCGGCGGCTGCCGCCGCGGCGGTCGCACTCGACGCTGCGGTGCAGACCGCCAAGGACGCGATCCAGGTGCTCGGCGGCATCGGGTTCACGTGGGAACACGACGCGCACTTCTATCTTCGCCGCGCGGTCGCGACCCGCCAGGTGCTCGGCGGTTCCACCACGTGGCGATCGCGGCTGACAACCCTCGTCCGCGACGGCGCGCGCCGTCACCTCGGTATCGACCTGTCCGATCACGAGGAGGAACGCGCACGGATCCGCGCGGAGGTCGAGAAGATCACGGCCGCACCCGAATCCGAGCGCCGTGTCGCCCTCGCCGAGTCGGGTCTGCTCGCGCCGCACTGGCCGCCGCCCTACGGTCGCGGAGCCGGCGCCGCCGAACAGCTCGTCGTCCAGGAGGAGCTCACCGCCGCCGGTATCGAACGTCCCGACCTCGTGATCGGCTGGTGGGCGGTTCCGACGGTCCTCGAACACGGAACACCCGAACAGATCGAGCGTTTCGTCATGCCCACCCTGCGCGGCGACGTGGTGTGGTGCCAGTTGTTCTCCGAACCAGGTGCCGGCTCGGACCTCGCGGCGCTGCGCACGAGTGCCGAGAAGGTCGACGGCGGATGGGTGTTGCGCGGACAGAAGGTGTGGACCTCGCTCGCGCAGCAGGCGGACTGGGCGATCTGCCTGGCCCGCACCGACCGCGACGTCCCCAAGCACAAGGGCATCACCTATTTCCTCGTCGACATGAAGTCGGCGGGCATCACGATCTCGCCGTTGCGCGAGATCACCGGCGACGCGTTGTTCAACGAGGTCTTCCTCGACTCGGTCTTCGTGCCGGACGACTGTGTGGTCGGCAATCTCGGCGACGGCTGGAAGCTGGCCCGCACGACCCTCGCCAACGAGCGCGTCGCCATGGGCGGCAAGTCGTCGCTGGGGCCGCGCATCGAGGAACTGCTCGAACTGTCGACCCCCGGCGATCCCGTCGCCGAGGACCGCATCGCGACGCAGATCGGGGAGGCGACGGTCGGTTCGCTCCTGGATCTGCGGGCGACCCTCGCGCAGCTCGAAGGTCAGGATCCGGGCGCCGCGTCCAGCGTTCGCAAGCTCATCGGTGTGCGGCAGCGGCAGGACACCGCCGAGCTCGCCATGGATCTCGCGGGCGAGGCCGGCTGGGTGGAAGGTCCGCTCACCCGGGAGTTCCTCAACACCCGGTGCCTGACGATCGCCGGGGGAACCGAGCAGATCCTGCTCACCGTGGCGGCCGAGCGGCTCCTGGGCCTGCCGCGCGGCTGAGCGGTCCTTCCGCGGGGCGCCCGGGAGTGCTACAACTAGAACACGTTCTATTCGAAGGTGGGTGACGGTGGACTTCGCACGTGACGAGACACAGGAGGAGATCGCCGGTGTGGCGGCCGGTCTCCTGAAACGCGGCCTCACCGACGACGCGTTGTGGGCCGCGCTGGCCGACGCCGACCTGCTCTCGCTCGCCCTGCCGGAGCGTCTCGGCGGATCGGGCCTCGGACTCGGCGAAGTCGCCACCGTACTCACCGAGATCGGACGCGGAGCCGCGCAGACCCCGGCGCTGGCCACCCTCGGCCTGGGCGTCCTGCCGATCCTTGCGCTCGCCTCCGAACAGCAGCAGGACGACCTGCTCGCCGGTGTCGCCGAAGGAGCCGTGCTCACGGCCGCACTCGGCGAACCGGGGCGCGCCTTCCCGGAGCAACCGGCCGCCACGGCGGTCGCCACCGACGGGGGCCACGCGGTCACCGGTTCGTTCGTCGCCGTGCCCTACGCCGACCGGGCACGCATCGTGCTGCTGCCCACCGACGCGGGCGTGGTCGCGGTGGCTCCCGATGCCGCGGGTGTGACCCTGCGTCCGAGTCCCACCTCGACCGGCTCTCCCGAGTTCTCGGTGCGCGCCGACGGCGCCGTAGGAGTCCTGCTCGCCGGATCCGGAACCGACGCCGTGGCGACGCTCCACCGGATCGCGCTCGCCGCTGTGGCGGCCTTCGCCGACGGACTGCTCTCCGGAGCAACCGAACTCACGGCGAAGCACGTCAGCGAACGACACCAGTTCGGTAAGCCGCTCGCGACCTTCCAGGCCGTCGCACAGCAGATCGCCGACGTGTACGTCACCGCCCGCACCCTGCACGTCGCGGCGCTGTCGTCGGTCTGGCGTCTGGCCGAAGGTCTCGACGCCGCGGACGATCTCGACGTCACCGCCTACTGGATCGCCGCCGAACTGCCGCCGGCCATGCGGGTGCTGCACCACCTGCACGGCGGCGTGGGTGTGGACGAGACCTATCCGCTGCACAAGTACTCGTCGACCGCCAAGGACCTCGCCCGGTTGCTCGGCGGCGCCTCGTACCGACTCGACCTCGTGGGGGCCCGGTGTTCATCGATCTGACCGACGACCAGCGCGCACTGCAGGCCGAACTGCGGCGCTACTTCAGCAGCCTCGTCTCACCCGAGGAGGCCGCGATCATGCGCACGGAGCGGCACGGCCCCACCTACCGCGAGGTCGTGCGTCGCATGGGCAAGGACGGCTGGCTCGGCGTCGGCTGGCCCGTCGAGTTCGGCGGCCGCGGCTTCGGCGACGTGGAGCAGCAGATCTTCGCGAACGAGGCCGTCCGCGCCGACGTCCCGCTGCCGAGCGTCACCCTGCAGACCGTCGGCCCGACCCTGCAGGTCTACGGCACCGACGAGCAGAAGCGGAAGTTCCTGCCCGCCATCCTCGCCGGCGAGGTGCACTTCGCGATCGGCTACTCCGAACCCGAGGCCGGTACCGACCTCGCGGCCCTGCGCACCACCGCGGTCCGGGACGGCGACCACTACATCGTCAACGGGCAGAAGATCTTCACGACCGGTGGGCACGACGCCGACTACATCTGGCTCGCCGTCCGCACCGGCCCCGCCGACTCGCGTCACCGCGGCATCTCCGTCCTCATCGTCGACACCAAGGATCCCGGCTTCAGCTGGACCCCGATCATCACGTGCGACGGCGCCCACCACGTCAACGCCACCTACTACAGCGACGTGCGCGTTCCCGTCGAGATGCTCGTCGGCGAGGAGAACAAGGGCTGGAAGCTCATCACCACCCAGCTCAACCACGAACGCGTCATGCTCGGCCCGGCCGGTCGCGTCGCCGGCATCTACGACCGGCTCGTCGAGTGGGTCCGCGCCCACGAACTCCAGGACCGCCCCGAGGTGCGACGCGCACTCGGCGAGATCCACGCGACCTGGCGGCTCAACGAACTGCTCAACTGGCAGGTCGCGGCGAGCAGCAACGACGCCGTCGACATCGCAGATGCCTCGGCGACCAAGGTGTTCGCCACCGAACGGATCCAGCGCGTCGGTCGCCTCGCCGAGGAGATCGTCGGCGCCTTCGGCGATCCGGCCGCCGACGACACCGCCGATCTGCTCCGCTGGCTCGACATGATGGCCAAACGCAATGTCGTCATCACCTTCGGTGGTGGCGTCAACGAGGTGATGCGCGAACTGATCGCCACCGCCGGTCTGGGCATGCCGCGGGTCCCGCGTTGACACAGGAGAATTCGGTGATACAGAAGAATTCGGTGATACGAGACGTTCCGGGGAGGACCCCCGAGGAGATCCTGCAGGCGGCCGAGAAGGTCCGCGGCGACGGCCCGTCCGCGCCGCGGCCCGGCCGCGATCCGGTGAACATGCCGATGATCCGCAACTGGCTCGAGGCGATCGGCGACGACAACCCGATCTACACCGACGAGACCGCGGCGATCACCGCCGGTCACGGTGGTCTCGTGGCCCCGCCCGCGATGGCGCAGGTGTGGACGATGCGCGGCCTCGGCGCCGAACGCGAGAAGGACGACCCGCTCGGCCGGATGACGCAGATCCTCGACGACGCCGGCTACACCTCGGTGGTCGCCACCAACTGCGACCAGATCTACCACCGCTACCTGCGCCACGGCGAACAGGTGACGATCGAGTCCACCCTCGAGGACGTCGTCGGCCCGAAGCGGACCGGACTCGGGGAAGGCTGGTTCTTCACCACCCGCAACCTGTGGAAGGTCGGCGACGAGGTCGTCGCCGAGATGCTCTTCCGCATCCTCAAGTTCGCACCGCCGTCGAAGGACGAGAACGCGGAGACACCGCAGGACCGGCCCGCACCCGCGGTTCCAGACGATCTCGACCCCACGCGGATGCTGCGCCCGTCCGTCTCCCACGACACGCAGTTCTTCTGGGACGGCGTGGCCGCCCACGAGCTGCGCATCCAGCGACGCCCCGACGGCACTCTGCAGCACCCACCCGTCCCGGCGCTCTGGCTCGACAAGACGGAGACCACCGACTACGTCGTGTCCTCCGGTCGCGGAACGGTGTTCAGTTTCGTCGTCCACCACGCGCCCAGGGTGCCGGGGCGGCAGGTGCCCTTCGTCGTCGCACTCGTCGAACTCGACGAGGGTGTCCGGATGCTCGGTGAACTCCGCGACGTCGATCCTGGGCAGGTACGTATCGGGATGCCGGTCGAGGTCACCTTCCTCGATTTCCCCGGCGACGACGAGACCGGCGGGCAGCCGTGGACGCTGTACGCCTGGAAGCCGATCGAGGAGGACGTGTGAGCACCCCGACCGTCACGACGGGCGAGAGCCTGCCTTCCCTCGAGATCCACGCCGATCCCACCTTCATCGTGTCGACGGCCCTGGCCACACGCGACTTCCAGGACGTGCACCACGACCGCGACAAGGCGCAGCAGCGCGGATCGAAGGACATCTTCGTCAACATCCTCACCGACACCGGCCTCGTGCAGCGCTACGTCACCGACTGGGCCGGCCCCCGCGCGGTGGTGAAGTCGATCTCGCTGAGGCTGGGTGTGCCCTGGTACGCCTACGACACCCTGACCCTCTCGGGCACCGTTGCGTCCGTCGAGGACGGACTGGTCACCGTCGACATCGCCGGCACCAACAGCCTGGGCAAACACATCACGGCCACAGCCACTTTCGTGATCGGAGGCACCGCATGAGCGGCCTGTCGGGTGCAGCGGCGATCGTCGGGATCGGCGCGACCGACTTCTCGAAGGACTCCGGCCGCAGCGAACTCCGCCTCGCGGCCGAAGCGGTGCGCGCCGCCCTCGACGACGCGGGACTGACCCCGGCCGACGTCGACGGCCTCGTCTCGTTCACGATGGACACCAACACCGAAGTGGCCGTGGCCCGTTCGGTGGGCATCCCGCGCCTGAAGTTCTTCTCCCGCATCCACTACGGCGGCGGTGCGGCGTGCGCGACGGTGCAGCAGGCGGCGATGGCCGTCGCGACCGGCGTGGCCGACGTGGTGGTCGCGTACCGGGCGTTCAACGAGCGGTCCGGCGCGCGGTACGGACAGGTCAACACTGCCCTTGCCGCGCAGGTGAATTCGTCGGGAACCGACAATGCGTTCTCCTACCCGCACGGGCTGAGCACGCCGGCCTCGTTCGTCGCGATGGTCGCGCAACGTTACATTCACGTCTCAGGTGCGACGAGCGCCGACTTCGGCGCCGTGGCGGTCGCCGATCGGGCCCACGCCGCGACCAACCCGAAGGCGTTCTTCCACGGCAAGCCGATCACGCTCGAGGACCACCAGAACTCGCGGTGGATCGCCGAGCCACTGCACCTGCTCGACTGCTGCCAGGAATCGGACGGCGGCGTCGCGATCGTCGTCACCAGTGCCGAGCGGGCGAAGGACCTGAAGCAGACCCCGGCGGTCATCGCGGCCGCCGCGCAGGGGAGCGGACCTGACCAGTACATCATGACCAGCTACTACCGGGACGGGCTCACAGGCCTGCCGGAGATGGGCATCGTCGGCGACCAACTGTGGGAGCAGGCAGGCATCGGGCCGCAGGACATCGCCACGGCCGTGCTCTACGACCACTTCACCCCGTACGTGCTCATGCAGCTCGAAGAACTCGGATTCTGCGGACGCGGAGAGGCCAAGGACTTCGTCGCCGACGGCATCCAGGTGGGCGGGAGATTGCCGATCAACACCCACGGCGGTCAGCTCGGCGAGGCCTACATCCACGGCATGAACGGCATCGCCGAGGGTGTCCGGCAGATCCGCGGCACGGCCGTCAACCAGGTCGACGATGTCGACCACGTCCTGGTCACGGCAGGAACGGGGGTTCCGACCTCGGGTCTGGTGCTGTCGCGGTCCTGACACCGTTTCCCTCCCACGGCGGCGCGGGCCCGCCTACGATGAGAGCTCACATTCCTGTGGGATCCCTGTGGGAGGGCCCGTGTCGGTCACGGACGGACATGTCGTGCATCCGACCCGCGAACAGCGGGTCCAGAACGGTCTCGCCGCTCGGAGGGTCTCTCCCGTCGAGTCGCTGGCCGAGCTCGGGGAGTCGTCCCGGGATCCGATCGCCCTGCTCGAGAGTCAGGCGCAGACCCGCGTTCCGCAGCTCGTCCCGGTTCGGTACGGCCGCATGGCGACGTCGGCCTTCGCGTTCTTCCGCGGCGCCGCGCTGGTGATGGCCGACGATCTGTCGCGCACACCGAACAGCGGTCTGCACACCCAACTGTGCGGCGACGCCCACGCGAGCAATTTCGGTCTGTTCGCGACCCCCGAACGCAGAACGGCCTTCGACGTCAACGACTTCGACGAGACCTATCCGGGACCGTTCGAATGGGACGTCAAGCGTCTGGTCGCGAGTCTCGAGATCGCCGGTCGCGACAACGGGTTCACCGCGAAGGAATGCCGGAAGATCACCCGCGCGTGTGCGGCGGAGTACCGCGAAACCATGTGCAGGCAGGCACAACTCGGGAACATGGCGGTGCGCTATGCGCATCTCGACCCGACCGCCGAGATGGCGGAGCTCGGCGAGAAGCTGAGCGGCCGGATGGAGAAGCGCACCCGCAAAGCGCTCGAGAAGGCCTCACGGCGCGACAGTCTCCAGGCCCTGGAAAAACTCACCACCGTCGTCGACGGCCGTCGCCGGATCATCAGCGACCCGCCGCTCGTCGTGCCCGTCGAAGAGGTCTTCGCCGACCTCGACGCCGAAGCGATCTACGACGAACTGCACGACCGCGTCCGCTCGTACCGGGCGACGCTGCAGTGGGACCGCCGGGTCCTCCTCGAACAGTTCGAACTGGTCCAGGCCGCGCGGAAGGTCGTCGGAGTGGGCAGCGTCGGCACGCGGGCGTGGATCCTCCTGCTGCGGGGTGCGGACGACGACGATCCGTTGTTCCTCCAGGCGAAGGAGGCCCAGCGGTCGGTGCTGTCGTACTACGTCGACGGTCCGACCTTCCGGAACGAGGGCGAACGCGTCGTCAACGGTCAGCGGCTGATGCAGTCCGCGAGCGACATCTTCCTCGGCTGGCAGCAGGGTGCCGGAGCCGACGGCGTGAACCGGGACTTCTACATACGCCAACTCCGCGACGGCAAGGGTTCGGCGGTGATCGAGGAGATGGTGCCCAAGGGCATGAAACTCTACGGCCGACTCTGCGGCCGGGTCCTCGCCTATGCCCACGCCCGGGCCGGCGACCGGATCGCGCTGGCTGCCTATCTCGGCACCGACGAGGAGTTCGACGAGGCGCTCTCGTCGTTCGCGGTGTCCTACGCCGACCGCAACGAACGCGACCTGCAGGCGCTGCACGAGGCCGTCGAGCAGGGACGAGTGAAGGCCCGGACCGGACTCTGATCTTCGTCTGGTTCCCGGACACGTCCGCTGTCCGGGACTTACTCACCTGTCCTCTCTCCCGGCGCGGTACAAGGGAGGCGATCACGCGCCGACGGAAGGACGTCATGATGGGTTTCGAGGGCAGGGTCGCATTCGTGACGGGAGCGGCGCGAGGCCAAGGACGCTCGCACGCCGTCGCATTCGCCGAAGCAGGGGCCGACGTGGTCGTCTGCGACCGGTGCTCCGACTCACCGGTGGTGGGATATCCGCTGGCGACCGAGGAGGACCTGGCGGAGACTGTGCGACTCGTCGAGGCGACCGGTCGCCGGGTCGTCTCGGCGACACTCGACACCGCCGACCGTCCGGCGATGGACGCTCTGGTTGCCCGTGCTCACGCCGAACTCGGGCGGATCGACATCGCGGTCGCCAATGCCGGGGTGTCGGTGGCGGCACCGGTGCACCGGATGCCGCAACAGATGTGGGACGAAGCGATCTCGTCCAATCTCACCGGGGTGTTCAACACCGTCGCCGCGGTCGCGCCCGGGATGATCGAGCGTGACTACGGTCGCATCGTCACGGTGTCGTCGATGCTCGGCCGAGCGGGCAACACCAACATGGCCGCATATGCGGCGTCGAAATGGGGCGTGATCGGCCTGACGAAGAGCGCGGCCCTGGACCTCGCGCAGAACGGCATCACCGTCAACGCCGTCGCCCCGGGCAACATCTCCACGCCGATGATCCACAACGACGCGCTCTACGGGATGTTGCGGCCCGACCTCGAAGAGCCGACCGCCGACGATGTGGCCCCGGTGTTCGCCTCCCTGCACGCACAACCGGTGCCGTGGCTCGACCCGGCCGAGATCACCCGTGCGGTCCTGTTCTTCGCCGACGAGGCGTCCGCACACATCTCCGGCACCGTGTTGCCGATCGATGCCGGCAACGCCGCCCGGGTGACGGGCTGAGCGATCCGCCTGACGGAGCGATGAGAAAACCTGTCGAACCGTGTCGGTCTCTTCGTGCACACTGTGCTCACCACCACAGTCAGGGAGAAACTCATGGCCGACGCCATAGTTGCAGAAGGACTGATCAAGACATACGGGCAGGTCAGAGCGCTCGACGGGGTCGATCTGCGGGTGCCGGAGGGGACGGTCACCGCGCTGCTCGGTCCCAACGGCGCCGGTAAGACCACCACGGTGCGGGTGCTGACGACACTGCTCGTCCCCGATGCCGGTCGCGCCGAAGTGGCGGGATACGACGTCCTCACCGAGGCGCGGGAGCTTCGTTCCCGGATCGGGGCGTCGGGGCAGTACGCGGCGGTCGACGAATATCTCACGGGGTTCGAGAACCTCGAGATGGTCGGCCGGCTGTACCACCTCGGCGTCAAACGGAGTCGCCTCCGCGCCCGCGAGCTCCTCGAACAGTTCGACCTCGAGGAAGCGGGTGATCGCCCGGTGAAGGGTTATTCGGGCGGTATGCGACGCCGCCTCGATCTCGCCGGTGCGCTCGTCGCCGATCCTCCGGTGTTGTTCCTCGACGAACCCACGACGGGTCTCGATCCGCGGGCGCGCCTCGGGTTGTGGGACGTCATCGACACCCTCGTACAGCGCGGCACGACGCTGTTGCTGACGACGCAGTACATGGACGAGGCCGAACGCCTCGCCGACGACATCGTCGTGATCGATCGGGGCGCGGTCATCGCCCGCGGCACGGCCGACGAGCTCAAGAGCCGCGTCGGTGGCGAACGTATCGAACTCGCCGTGACCGACGCCGACCAGCGAGACCGAGCGGTCCGTGAGCTCGAATCGGTGGCGGCTGGGAAGATCAGGGTCGAGCGCAGCACCGGTCGTATCACCGTGCCGGTCAGCGGCGACTCGGGCGGCGGAACCGACGGGCTCGTGGCGGCGCTGGGGAAGCTGTCGGCCGCGGGCATCCGGGTCTCCGACGTTGCTCTGCGGAAACCGACCCTCGACGACGTGTTCCTCACGCTCACCGGTCGCGGGACGGACGAGAAGGTCGAGGAGGCGGTGTCGTGAACACACTCGAGATGGTCGCATCCGACGGCCTGACCATCGCCAAGCGCAACATGATCAAGATCAAGCGTGTGCCGGATCTGTTGGTCTTCACGACGTTGTCGCCGATCATGTTCGTGCTGTTGTTCGCCTACGTCTTCGGCAGTGCGATCGACGTCCCCGGCATCTCGTACCGGGAGTTCCTCATCGCAGGTATCTTCACCCAGACGGTCATCTTCGGGTCCACCTGGACGGGCCTCGGGATGGTCGAAGACCTGCAGAAGGGCATCATCGACCGGTTCCGATCGCTGCCGATGGCCCCGTCCGCGGTACTCATCGGCCGTACCAGCACCGACGTGCTGATCAACGTGCTCAGCCTCGTGGTGATGTCGTTGACCGGTCTCCTCGTGGGGTGGCGGATCAACACCTCGCTGGGCGAGGCGCTCGCCGGCTACCTGTTGCTGCTGCTGTTCGCCTACGCTCTGTCGTGGGTGATGGCCGTGATCGGCATGTGGATCCGCACACCGGAGGTCTTCAACAACGCGAGTTTCATGGTGATCTTCCCGCTGTCGTTCATCGCCAACACGTTCGTCGACCCGTCGTCGATGCCGACGGTGCTGCGCGTCATCGCCGAGTGGAATCCCATCTCGGCGGTCACGCAGGCGGTCCGCGAACTGTTCGGCAACACCAATCCCATGGTGCCGCCGCCCGACGTGTGGCCCCTGCAGAATCCGGTCCTCGCGTCGCTGATGTGGACAGCGTTGATGCTGATCGTGTTCGTGCCGTTCGCGATCCGCAGGTACCAGAAGGCCGTCAGCCGCTGACGGTCGGCGTCCGGCCGGCGGGCGGGTTCATCCCGGGTAGGGCGCGTACTGGCGCTGACGCAACAGTGTCGCCAGGTGCACGGCGTTGCGGGCGACGGATTCGGTGGTCGAGCGCACCGCTTCGGGGATCTCGTCGAGATCCTTGAAGTCGGTGCCCGACATCGCCTCGCCGTTCCAGTAGGTCGAGCCCTGCGCGGGGATCGAGAAACCGATGTCGTTGAGACTCTGGAACAGGTCGGCGACGATCTTGTGCGCGCCGTCCTCGTTGCCGACGACTGCGGCGATCCCGACCTTGCCCACCATGCGTGGACGGTTCTCGTCATCGGTGTTCGACAGTTCGGCATCGAGCCGCTCGAGGACACGTTGGGCGACGCTCGACATGTGTCCCACCCAGGTCGGTGTGGCGACGAGCAGGATGTCGGCCGAGACGATGCGCTCGACGATCTCCGGCCACTGATCCCCGTCGCCCATGTCGGCTTCGACACCGGGCTTGACGTCGAAGTCGACGACTCGGACGGTTTCGACGCTGACGTCGTGCTTCGACAGTGCGTCGAACACGTGCGCCACCATCTTGTCGGTGCTGGACTCGGCGGGGGACGGCTTGAGCGTGCAGTTCAGGGCCACGGCGTGTAGTGCTGTCATGCGCCCGGGATACCCGAGTTACACCACGACAATCAGCTGCAGCACGACAGTCATCTACAGCACGACAGTCAGCGACCGCGTGCGGCCGCCCAGCCGTCGATCGCCGCCGAGAACTCGAACGAGGTGGGCAGCAGCGCCATCTGGTCGGCCGGGCCGGGCTGCAACGGGCCGACCTCCTCGAAGCTGTGGTTCGCGGTGGTGAAGTGCTCGAACTGCAGGTCGGTGTGGGCGAGGGCGTCCCGCAGCGGCTCGACCTGCGCACAGCTGATGTTCAGGTCCTTGTCGGAGCAGGTGAGCAGCACCGGGGTGTCGGCTGCCAGCTCCGCGGCAAGCACGGCCGGGTCGAGCTGGTCGGACTCGAAGAGGAACTTCGCGTTCGCGGGGTTCATGCCGAACTGCGCGAGGATCGGGTGCAGATCGGTGGGGAAGGCCCCGGTCGTCCGCAGCGACTCGACGGCACGCGACAGGTCGGCCCGGACCGCCTCGCCGTCGGGGCCGAGCTGCCCGGAATCCACCACGGCATTCAGCTGGACGGTCAGCAGGTCCAGGTAGCGCATCGGCAGCGGAGCGAGAAGTGCGAAGCCGCTTCCGATACCGCGATCGGCGAGTGCGAGGGCGGTCAGTGCACCCTCGCTGTGTCCGAGGACGAGGATCTCCTCGGGGGAGACTCCGGTGCGTTCGGCGAGCAGACGCACCGCCGCCTCGGCGTGGTCGACCTGCTCGGTGAAGCCGTACTCGCCGATGGTCTCGACCGTGTAGGACCCGAGACCCGTCTCACCGGCCCCGATCTTGTCGAAGCGCAGGCTCGCGATGCCGTGGGCGGCGAGTGCGTCCGCGGTGCGCACCAGGGTGTCGGACGCGAAGCCGGGCTGGTTGCCGTTGCGATCGGTGGGGCCGCTGCCCGGGAGCAGCAGTGCGGCGGCGACCGCGGCTCCGTCCGGGTTGCGGAGGCTGCCGTGGAAGGTGGTGCCGTCGGCCTCGAAGGTCACCGGGGCGTCGGTGCCGTTCGACACGGCGACCGAACCCGTGTCGGGAAGGGCCACCGCGGTTCCCGCGAGTGTCACACCTCCCGCGAGAACCAGCACGGGCACAGCAGCAGCACCGATCCACCTTCGCATGTTCCGCATGGTGCGAACCCTAGCAAAGGACTGCGCTGTGCCCGTGGTGAGCGAGGACGCCCGTGGGAGATCAGGGGAGCAGGGTGTCGATGAAGGTGTTGCTGAACACCCGATGCGGATCGAGACGGTTGTAGACCGCGCGAGCCGAATCCCAGTTCTCGTCCGACGGAACACCTTCCCGGTAGGTGTCGGGCAGGCCTTGCGTCAGGATCTGCTCGTCGGTGTACGGCAGGTCGGGACCGAACGCCCAGCCCTTCGACCATTCCGGCCGGAAGGTCGAGTCGCTTCCGTTGTACCGCTGCCGCATCCACTGCTCCATCTCCCGGTAGAAGGCGAACATGCCGGGAGTTCCCGGGACACCGAGAACGTTGAGCCAGATGGCGGTGTCCCATTCCGGGTGGTCGGGACGCGGACGGGTCGACGCGATCGTCGGCGGTCCGGCCGACGGGACGAGGACGTCCTCTGGCTGATCCAGTCCGCAGCAACGGATTTCGACCGGACCGTTGAGTGGGAACTGTCCCAGGCTGCGGTAGTGCTCGATGCGTTCGGAGAACCAGTGCGCGAAGTCGTGGATGACGTTGGCGATGTTGGCGCGGTTCGTGAGGACCGCACCGCCACCCTCGGTCAGGCGCAGCGTGGTCGCCTTGATGTAGAACTGCAGGTCCTTCGACCAGCCCCAGATGTCGGACGCTCCCGTCGCCGCGAGACCGGCCACGGTCACGCCGTAGTAGGTCTGTCCGAAAGCCGGTGCGATCGATGTGTTCCCGGCCGTGATCTGCCCCAGCAGGTCGGTGATCGGTTCGGGCACGTTGTCGGAGAACGGGTAGTTGTACGGGCCGGTCACCTCCCGTGAGCCGGCCGGCTTCTCCGGTGCGAGCGACCACACCTTCATCCACGGACGTTCCGTGAACGGATACCAGATCGCCTCGGCCCGCCCCGCCGAATCGACGAACGACTCGAAGGTCCGTCCCGGCGCGCCGGCGGGCGAGAACAGTTCCTGCCAGGTGATATCGGTGAAGGACTGGCAGCGCATGCGGTAGTTCGGTCCGGCCTGCAGCGTGACGGACGTGATGAACGTCCGGCCGAGATGCGTGAGCAGCGGGGTGATCTCGGGATCGGCGCGGGTGAAGGTACGCAGCGTGTAGGCACTGCCGTCCCACACGACGGCCGTCAGTTCGGTCACGAGGTTGCTCAACGACCCGAAGGTGTGGCCGGGGAGGGTGGATTCACCGTTCGCGGGCAGCGCGGCACCGTGCGCGTTGACGGCGAGTGCTCCGGCGATCGACAGGACGCCGGGCGCAGGAAGATTCGCGAGTCCGAGACCGTGGTCCTGCAGTGCCGTGGTGATGGCGTCGAGCGTCGCGCCGGGACCTGCCGTGACGGTCGCGGGGGAGCCGCCGGAGTTCACCTGGACCCAGTTGAGGTGGAGCATGGTGTCGGCGAGGATCACCCGGTCGACGGGTGCACCGTTGACGATCGTCAGCGGTGTCCAGCCGTGCATGGCCCCGCGCGGACGGATGGTGTATCCGTTCTCGTGTGCCCAGTTCACCAGGCGCACCACGTCGTCGGGGGTGCGAGGCGCGCAGGTCCAGATGGCGTCCAGCATGATCTCCTTCGACCAGTTCTGGTACGCCTGCTGGTAGAGATCGATGCCGCCGGGGAACGCCGGGGGAGTGGGGAGCGTCGAGGCCGCGGACCCGGAGGGGACGGCGTGCACCGGGGTCCATCCACCGAGGGCGGAGACCGCCAGCGCACCGGCGCCGGCCGCGAGGAAGCCGCGCCGCGACAGGCGCGGCGACGAATCACGAAGTGTCATGTTCGAATGTCGCTCTTTCGGGAGGGCGTGGCGATCACGCCACGGTGAGTACCACGTCGGCCAGGGCGGGGGCGAGATCGCGTTCGACGACGGAGGCGGTCACGAGCTTGCGGTCGTCGTCGTTCCACACACGCACCCGGAGGGTCTCGCCGGGGAAGACCACACCGGCGAACCGGGCGCGGAATCCCTTCACGCGCGATGCGTCGGCGTCGAGAAGACCGTCGGTCACCGCCTTGCACACGATGCCGTAGGTGCACAGCCCGTGCAGGATCGGTGCCGGGAAGCCCGCCGCGGATGCGAACTCGGGATCGGAGTGGAGGGGGTTGCGGTCGCCGCACAGTCGGTACAGCAGCGCCTGCTGCGGGAGGGTCGGCACATCGAACTCGGCGTCCGGCTCACGATCGGGATACTCCACCGACTCCGACGGGCCACGCTCGCCGCCGAAACCGCCCTCGCCGCGGGCGAAGATCGACGACCGTGCGGTCCACAGGGGATTGCCGTCGAGATCCTCGGTCACCGATTCCTGCACGACGACCGCGGCCTTGCCCTTGTCCCACACCTCGGCGATGCGGGTGATCGTGCGGCCCTTGCCCGAAGCGGGGATGGGCGCGTGCACGGTCACCTCCTGGCTGCCGTGGACGACCTTGGCGAGATCGATCTCGATCCCGGGGAACGAGACCTTCGGCGGCTCGACCTGGTGGAAGGTCGCGGCGACGGTCGCGAAGGTGGGGAGCACCTGGGGGTCCTTGTCCCGCAGGTAACGCAGTTCGCCCGCGTCGGTGGGATGGGACCCGGCGCCGATGCCGAGGTTGTAGAGCTGGACATCGGTGCTGCTCCACTCGAATTCCTGAGCGGGCAGCTCGGCTCCGACGGCAACCGAGGGATCGATGGGCACAGGCGCTTCCTTTCTACGGCTCGAATCTACGGCTCGAACGCGGGTCGATCGGGTCACACGGTGTCGGCGGATTCTCGCAGCTCCTCGGCGCGTTCGTCACGCGTGCGGTCCAGGATGTCGAGGGCCGCGAGATAACCGAAGGTCATCGCCGGCCCGATGGTGGCGCCCGGCCCGGCGTAGGTGTGTCCCATGACCGGGGCACTGGCGTTGCCGGCCGCGTACAGGCCGTCGATCACGCTGCCGTCCTCGCGCACCACTCGGCCGTGGACGTCGGTGACGAGCCCGCCCTTGGTGCCGAGATCGCCCGGGACCACCTTGAACGCGTAGAACGGGGCCTTGTCGACCACGCCGAGGCTCGGATTCGGCTTGTTGCGCGGATCCCCGTAGTAGTGGTCGTAGTGGGATTCGCCGCGGCCGAAGTCCTCGTCCTTGCCGGCACGCGCGAAGCCGTTGAAGCGCTGCACCGTCTCGGTGAGGGCGTCGGCCGGTACCCCGATCTTCTCGGCGAGTTCGGCGACGGAAGCGGCCTTGACGAGCACCCCGGCCTCGAGCCACCGGCGGGGGAAGGGGGTGCGGGGGGTGATGCCGGCGAAGGTGTAGCGGTCGCGGTAACGCTGGTCGAGGATCAGCCAGCTGGGGATGTTCTCGCCCGGTCCCTCGCCGCGTCCGTGCTCGCCGCCGTACATCGCGTGCGTCGCCTCGACGTAGGGCGCCGACTCGTTGACGAAACGCTTGCCGGCCGCGTTGACCATGAGGCACCCGGGGAGGCTGCGCTCCGACAGTGCGAACCACGAGCCTCCGGTGAGCGTGAAGGACGGGCCCCACCAGGCGTCGTCCATGAAATCGACTGCGGCGCCGAGCTTCTGCCCGGCGCGGATGCCGTCGCCGGTGTTCGCCTTTGCGCCCACGGTCCACTCGGTGCCGATCGGCTGACGCTGGTACTGCGCCCGCATCTCGGCGTTGTGCTCGAAACCGCCGCTCGCGAGGATCACGCCCTTGCGGGCACGGATGACGCGCTTCTCACCGTTCGCGACCACCTCGACGCCGCGCACGACGCCGTCCTCGACGACGAGGTCGGTGAGCGCCGTCTCCAGCAGCAGGGGCACACCGGCGTCGCGCAGGCCGATCCGCAGCCCGGCCATGAGCGCCTGACCTCGGACGAGCAGGTGCTTCTTGGTGATGTTCGCCCAGACGAACCGGGCGCCGACCCGCATGGCGCGAACCGGCCCGCGCGGGTTCCGCATGAGCAGGTTCAGCCACTTGTAGTCGGCCTGGGTGATGACGAAGTTCTTGGGAGCGCGCGCGTAATCGGGTTCGAGGAGGGCGAGATCCTCACCGAGACGGCGGCCGTCGAAGGGTGTCGGTTCGACCGAACGGCCACCGGGACGTCCGCCGGGCGCCTCGGGGTAGTAGTCGGAATAGCCCGGCACCCATTGCAGTTCGAGGGCGCTGTTCTTCAGGACGAAGGAGAGCATCTCCGGTCCGCGATCGATGTAGGTGTCGATCTTCTCGGCGGGCACGTCGTCGCCGATGATGCTGTGGAGGTACTTCCGGGCTTCTTCGGGGGTGTCGTCCACCCCGGCGGCCTTCAGTGCCTCGTTGTTGGGGATCCACACACCGCCGCCCGATCGGGCGCTCGATCCGCCGTAGCGCGGCGCCTTCTCGATCAGGACCACGTCGGCGCCCTTGCGGGCTGCGGTGATGGCGGCGGTCATTCCGCCGGCACCGCTGCCGACGACAACGATGTCGTACTCCTGCTTCGTCATGTAGAACACGTTATAGAAATGGTGGTGCCGAGTCCATCCCCGAATGCGAAGAGTCCTGGACGTGAAGCGAAGACGCGGCGACACCGGGACTGGAACGCGATACGGCCGGACGACGACGAGCGACGGCACCGTCCGATGGGGCGGTGCCGTCGCGGGGTCGATCGGGGGCGGGGTCGATC
>NZ_NERM01000021.1:0-84954 GCF_002215235.1 Rhodococcus sp. BUPNP1 | reverse complement strand
CGCCCAACCCGCCCGGCGAGATGGGTGGCGGCGGCGCCGTGTCCGGTCCGTGCCGACCCGAGGAGGAGGGCACCGTCACGTTCACGCCCGACATGCGGAAGCAGCAGTGCACCGGCGGACAGTGGGTGTTCATCCGCTGATCGGCGGTCCTCCCCGAACGGGACGCGGCGCAGGCTCGAGGTTCCTCGTCACCCCGCCCTACCTGCCGGTCTGCAGCCGGTCGAGGTGGCGCGATAGCGTATTCGGTCATGGTCGTCACCGAGAGTTCACCTCCTGTATCCCCGCGGTTGGTCCGCTCGATGTTCATTCCTGCTGTAGGAGTGGCGCTCGTGCTGACTCTTCTCGCGGCGGCGACGGTGCCGATGCGCGACCGCCTGTACCTGTCCGTCGCCCAGACAGTCGAGGGATCCTTCCTCGGACCGCTCGCAGGTCTCGTCGCCGACAAAGGACTGCTCGTCCTCGTCGCCTTCACCGGGGTGCTCGCGGCGTGGCTGTGGCGGAACGATCGACGCAGCTTCGGCACCCTCGCCGTCGGCGGCATCGGTGTCGTGGGCGCCTACCTGTCGAGCGAACTCGTCAAGCTCGTGGTGACGGAGCCGCGGCCGTGCCGCGCACTCGGCATCGAGACGGTGCTGGAATGCCCCGAGGTGGGGGACTGGTCCTGGCCGTCGAACCACTCCGTCATCGCGGCGTCGTTCGCCACAGCGTGTGTCCTCGCGGCTCCGCGTCTGATCTGGCTGGTCGCTCCGCTCGCCGCAGTGCTTGCCTTCTCCCGGGTCACGGTGGGGGTGCACTACATCCACGACGTGCTGTCGGGCATGGCGCTCGGCGTGTTGGTGGTCGCGCTGGTCGTCGTGGTGCTGATGCCGTTCGCGTCGCGGCTTCCGATCCTGTCGCGCGAGGCGCCGGCCGTCCCGCCCACGGGGTAGGCGCACCGAATACAACACACCGAATCCGGCTGTCGGCAGAGCGAATCTGCAGGCAGCCGGATTTCTGTTGGCAGGTCGGACGGGACGCCACCGCCTCGAAGCTGTCGCGGTCGTGCACCTGATGGGTTTCATGCTGCTGTCGAGCCCTGTCCCCGGCGTCGTCATCGTTGTCGACCTCCGAGTTCGGGGTACTCGATGCGCATGAAGGATCGGGCCTGGGATCTCGCCTACGCCGCCGGTTGGTGGGCGGTATGCGCGCTACCGGAAAAGCCGGCGAGGCGCCTGTTCGAAATGGCCGCGGATCGAGCGGCCCGAAAGGGCGGTCCGATCCAACTACGCCGCAACCTCGCCCGGGTCTTGTCCACCACTCCCGATCAGGTGCCCGACGAACTCGTGAGTGCGAGTCTGCGTTCCTACGCGCGGTATTGGTGCGAAGCGTTCCGGTTGCCGTCGATGGATCCGGTACGGCTGGCCGAAACCATCGACTCCGCGGCCACCGGTCTCGAACACATCCACGAGGCCGTCGCACGTGGGCGCGGCGCAGTGCTGGCGCTTCCGCACAGCGGGAACTGGGACCTGGCGGGAGTGTGGATCGTACAACGGATCGGCACACCAACCGTCGTCGCCGAGCGGCTGCAACCGGAATCGTTGTTCCGCCGCTTCGTCCGATTCCGTGAAGGCCTGGGTTTCGAGATCATCCCGCTCACCGGCGGCACCGTCCCACCGTTCGAACAACTGACCGCCCGGATCCGGGAGGGACGGTTCGTCGGGCTCCTCGGTGAGCGTGACCTGACAGGAGTGGGCGTTCCGGTCACCTTCTTCGGCGAACCGGCCTGCATGCCTGCCGGCCCCGCCAAGCTCGCGATCGATACCGGTGCACCGCTGCTGCCGGTGCACTGCTGGTTCACCTCGGGTGGCTGGGGGTTCCACGTCGACGCACCGATCGATACCGCAGGCGGCGTACACGCCACGACCCAGAGGCTGGCCGACCGGTTCGCCGCCGGCATCGCCGCGCATCCCGCCGACTGGCACATGCTGCAATCGGTGTGGACCGCCGACCGGCGGGACCGCACACAGACACCCGGCAGGGAGTGACGAGGCCGGTTCTTGCGGCGTCGCCGATGATCAGCCGCGGTCGAGACGCGGGAAGAGTACTTCCTGTGCGATCAGGTGGACCGCGGCGGCGAAAGGAATCGCCACCAGTGCTCCCACCAGGCCCAGCAGGGCGCCGCCGATCAGGACAGCGATCAAGGTACTCAGCGCGGGTACCTCGACCGAGCGTCCGATGATCTTGGGTACGAGCAGATAATCCTCACCGAGTCGGAAGGCGACGAAGAACACGATCGTCGCCACACACACCGGCACCGACACCGTCAACGCCACCCCCGCCACCGCGATCCCGGCAATCGTCGAACCGATCAGCGGCACCAGGTCGAGGACGGCAACGAACACTCCCAACAGCAGAGCGTAGGGCACGGAGAATGCGACGAGCCACACGAAGGTGGCTGCGCCGGCGATCACGGAGATGAGGACGTTGCCGAGCACGTACGAGCCGACCTTCGCGAAGATCTCGTCGCCCAGCAGGATCGCCCGGGGGCGCCGGGAGTGTGGGACGAACCGATACAAGGTGGCACGTAGGCGGGGTAGATCGGCAAGGAAATAGATCGTGAGCACCGTGACGATGAGGGTGTCGGTCAAGGCGGTGAACACGGCCTGCCCGGCTGTGACGATTTCTCCCAGCACCGATGTGCCCGCGCCGCCCCAGAACTGGGTCAACCGGTGCTGCAAGTCGAAGCGGGCGTCGAGACGCCCGACCCACGATGTCGGCTCGGTGAGTTGTTCGAAGTAGTGCGGTGCGGCAGTGATCAGCGCCGACGCTTGCTCGGTCAACGGTGGAACAGCCGCAGCCACCAGTGCTGTGAGCGCGGCGCCCCCGACAACGAACACGCCCGTGACCGCCGCCCATCTCGGGACCCGCCGGGCAGTTACCCACCGCACGAGCGGTTCGAGTCCGAGAGCGAGGAAGAACGCGACACCGATCAGGATCAGGATCGACTCCACAGCCCGTGCCGCAAGCACGACCGCGACGGTGGTCAGTGCACCGGCCGCGGCAGTCATCCCGGTGAAGAAGGGAGAACGGCGATCAAATCGGGGACCGAGCGTGCCGCGAGGGGAACGGTCGCTGCTCAGCGTGGCTGCAGCCCGTTCGGCTGCAGCGATCGGGTCGGGGTCCGGGACTCGCTCGGAACCGGAGTCGAGCGGTGGATCACCGTCTGGTCCCGTCATGGCCGGACCCCGCGGCCAACGAGGTCATATCTGCCTGCGGTATACGAATATTCGTCGTCGACGTGGGGTTGTCGCGTCCGAGGGGCCGCGTCCGAGTGAGCCGCGACGTCGCCCCACGCCGCCCGTGAACCCGATCCACCGACACGGTAGACCTGCACGACCATGACGACGGCGGTGACCAGTGCCAGGGTGGCGGTGACCAGTGCCAGGGTGGCGATGAACAGGACCGCGGCGAAGTACACCATCGTGTCGCCCAGTTCGGTCTGGACATCCACGGCCGCAGATCGATCGACGTGGTCTTCGAGCCATTCACCGGCCTTCGTGGTGAGCGGAGTCAGAACCGATACGACGGTCGCGAGAGCGACGGTCGGCCGGACGAGTTGACGTCGAGCAGCAGGCCACACTCCACACACTGCGACCAGGCTCGCGATCACCGGAGCAAGAACCATCATGAAATGGGCGAGCAGTACATGCGCAGGAAGGCCGCCGACAGTCGACATGAACCCAGTATTCGAGTACGTACGCCGATATGGACACGACTTCGGACACATCCACGAAAATGGCATCTGCACAGCCCGCAGCCCCCTGCCTTCTCGGACGGAGGAAAGACGCCCTTCTCGGGCGCACCGCTCTCAACCTTTCCTGCCGCTCTCGTCGCAACTCTTGCGATCGACGAATCACCCAGGACAACAGATCATTCGTGGCACGAAGAAGTGCGACGAACTGGATGCGGATGCGAAGTGACCGGAGATCGAGTCCTCTCAGGGTTCGCCCGAGGAGGACGCACTCTCCACGGATCGGATCTTTACGCTGGTACGCTCCCGGAGGTCAACGCGGGCCGGGCCGATGGGTGCCGACAGGATACCCGGACAAATGCCGTGCAGTGTTGACCAACGCTACGTGACTGAACGCCTGAGGGACGTTGCCGAGTTGACGACGGGCTTGGGGGTCGTACTCTTCGGCGAACAATCCGACGTCGTTGCGCACTGACAGCAATCGATCGAAGAGCTTGTGAGCGTCCTGGACGCGACCGGCGCCGTACAATGCGTCGGCGAGCCAGAAACTGCACGCCACGAACGTTGCTTCGGGTTCGGCGATGCCGTCGACCTGTTCGAGTTCGGGGCGGTAGCGCAGCAAGAATCCGTCCCGGTCGAGGTCACGCTCGACGGTGGACACGGTGCCGACCACGCGGGGATCGTCCCACGGCAGAAAGCCGGTGCGGGGTATGAGCAGCAGCGCCGCATCCACCCCACGGCTGCCGTAGAACTGGGTGAAAGTGCCACGGCGTGCATCGAATCCCTTCTGCAGAATCTCGGCATGTATCTGTTCGCGCAGAGCGCGCCACCGGTCGACCGGACCGGGGAGGCCGAACCGCTCCACCGCCCGGACGCCGCGATCCACCCCTGCCCAGGCCATCACCTTGGAATGGACGAACGGGCGAGGCCGACCGCGTATCTCCCACAGCCCGTTATCGGGCTCCTGCCAGTGACCTTCGAGGAAATCGAGCAACGCCACCTCGATGTCCCATGCGGGGTCGCCGCGCAGACCGCTCTCACGGGCCAGATGTAGGCAGTCGAGTACCTCACCCCACACGTCGAGCTGGAACTGTCCAGCGGCGGCATTGCCGACGCGTACGGGTACGGAACCGTCGTAACCGGACAACCACGGCAGGGCGAATTCCGGCACTCGCCGTGCTCCGTCGAGTCGGTACACCATCTGCAGGTCCGCGGGGTCCCCTGCTACTGCCCGTACCAGCCAGTTGCGCCACGCCTTGGCCTCGGCGACGAATCCGCAACCGAACAGGGCTTGCAGAGTGAAGGCGGCGTCGCGTAGCCAGCAATATCGATAGTCCCAGTTACGGCTGCCGCCGATCTGCTCGGGCAGTGACGTGGTGGCCGCGGCCACGATGCCCCCGGTCGGGCGGTAGGTCAGGGCCTCGAGAGTGATGAGCGAACGATGTACCTCGTCGGTGTGCTCCCCGCTGTAATCGCACGAGTCGATCCAGTCGGTCCAGTATCTGTCCGTGTCGGCGATCGCCTGGCGTGCATCGAGCGGCCGAGGAGCGTGCTCATAGGACAGGCCATAGGTGAGCACGAACGGAATGTCGTCCCCCGCATGGACGTCGAACTGTCCTGTGGTTCGCATATCGTGCCCGTGTAGCGGCACCGGAGTGCGGAGCCAGACCTCATCCGGGCCGGCAACGGCGGTCAGACATCCCGGAACTCGGCGTACCCACGGGACGATATGCCCGTAATCGAACCGCAGCCGAAGTTCGGTCTGCATCCGCACGGAGCCGGTGACGCCCTGGACCACACGCACGACGTCGGCGGTCTCTCTTCGCACCGGCATGCAGTCGACGACCCGCACCGATCCTGTTGCTGTGACCCACTCGGTCTCCAGGACCAATGTGTCGTGGCGGTACGCCCGGTGAGTACACACACCGCCTGCTACGGGAGCAAGCAACCATCGGCCCGCCTCGTCGTCGTGGAGCAGCGCCGCGAAGCAGGCAGGTGAGTCGAAGCGCGGCAGGCACAACCAGTCGATCGATCCATCGCGGCCTACCAGCGCGGCAGTGTGCAGATCCCCGATCAACGCGTAATCCTCGATGCGCTGGCGCATACGTCGACCTCTCCGACGTCGAGACCCGCTACCAGTATGAGACCTGATCGCGCCGAACCGACAACCGAGGTCCCTGCGTAAGCACTTCGTTCTGATTCCGCGATGGCGTCGACCGTCCCGGCACGACACGCATGCCCGACCACGGATAGCTACTCGTGTCGGTGCATTGCCGGTGGTCGGTCTCGGTGTATGTCGCACAGGTGGGGGGGAAAGGAACAACGGTCTACCGGTCGTTGCCCTGTTCCGTAGAGGCCTTGCGCCCACGAATGCGACCAATGGCTCTACAGTACGAGCTGCCGACGACCGACACTGGGGACAGAACAATACTGAGGGCCGAACAACGACGTCCCGGAGAGTGCGATGAGTCGCGAAATCTCGGTAGCGGTTCGGTGGTGGCGCCTGCGCCCGTGGAGCGCGAATCCGCTCATGCGCGGCAGTGATCGGATCGAGGCCCTCGCGGTTGTGCTCATGGTGGCAGTCGTGTTGCTGCTCGTGCCCATTGCCGCCGCCGTCGGAACCGTCTCGTATACGCAGCTGGCCGAACGATCGCACCACGCGATCACCGGTGGACGGCAGGTGCCGGCGATCGTTGTCGACAATGATCCAGAAGATATGTCCGTGCGAGACCCCCTGTCCGAAAATACGTCTCGTATCGGTCCGATGATCGCTCGGTGGGATGTGGAGGGCACTGAACACACCGGCCTGGTCGATCTCGGAACCCGTGTCGAGGCGGGGGAGACGGTACGCATCTGGGTCGACGAGGCCGGCAATTACATGTCGGCGCCTCGTACCGGATCCGAGAACGCGATCGCCGCGCTCGGTACGGCGCTGGCGTTTCTCATCCTCGGAGTCGTCGGCTGCGCGCTCACGCTACTCGGGCTCCACGGCGTGATGACCAGGCATCGGATGGCGCGGTGGCAGCAGGAATGGCAGCAGGCGCGTCGTTTGCCGGGATGGCCCATCGGTTGAAGGCACAGGCCGGTGTGCGGTTCGCGAAGTCCTTTCGATCCGCAGGTTCGGTCCGAACACCGCCTGCACCGGCCTACCGCGAACGCACATCCGCCGTCTCCCGCGCTGCGCACGATCCGGACTTCCTGTCCGTGTGCACCCCGCACAGCGACCACGGACGCGGAGGCCCGCATGAAGATGACGCGCTACTGGCGGCTCATCCGGCCGTTCGTCGGGCACATCATGCGCGCGACGGTGAGCACCATCGCCGCCGGCGCGAAGTAGCCACAGCACCGGATTCGTCGCGCGGGGTCAGAAGAAGTCGGCGGTGGTGATCTCGGCGCGGAAGAACTCCCTGTCCGCACCGGTGCCAGTGTCCCAACTGGCGCGGATCCGCGAGGCGATGGTGATGCCACCGAACCTGCGCTCGGCCTCGACCGCGACGATGAACGGATACCGACCGAACTCATGATTGTCGGGGTTGCCCCACCGCAGCATCCGCACCCCGCGCAACGCCCCGTCGTCGGCGACGTCCAGCCGTACGGTCTCCTCCCGACCCTCCACCGTCCAGGTCGCCGAGGCGACGAATTCGTCGCCGCGCCACCGTGCGAGAGGAAACGACGTAGGCACGAAGATGCTCTCCCCGGCCAGGCGGCCGCCCGCACTGTCGCTGACATCCGGGCCTTCGGCGGACATCAGGGGGACGAGGCCGGCCAGACGCCAACGCATCTCGCCGCTCCCGTCGGTGAAACGGTCGTACCCGGACACAGGCACCGGGCCGATCCGGGCGGTCGCAGCCCAGACGAATCCCGTCGTCGGAGCAAGGAGCTGGACGGCGGTGAACGGTCGCCAGGATCCGAGCCTGATCTGCCCGGACATCTCGAGTCGTGCGGCTGCGGCCATCGGCGTGCCCTCGGCAACCGCATGGTTGATCCAACGTCTCGCAGCAGGTGGCAGGGATTCGGTCATGGCCGGCACGAACCGCTCGCTGCTGCCCCGAACCTCGGACAGTGCGCGCCAGTGTGCGCCGACATGATGAGCGGAGCGAGGAACAGTTGGTGCACGGCCCATGCGCACGAATCCTTCGCCGGTCGACTCGGCCCTTCACGATGCTTCGCTCGGACTCGGTCCTTCATCGTTGGGTGGGCCGAAATTCGCTGATTCAGCAAATTATGCCTGGCAACCGTGTCCGCGCCGACGGAATCGTCGATCGCCGCGTCGTAGAAGATCTCGCCGAGTCGGTCGGCGATGACGTCCCGGGGTATCCGGTCGCCGGGACGGAAGAGGTACACATGAGCGAAACGGGTAGAGGACGGTGTCGAAACGGGGGATCGGTTCGATGTTGACGGCCTTGTGGTACGGAATGGGGACCGCTGTGCCCTTGCTCCTCGGAGCTGCGATCGGCCTGCGTTACGACCTGCCCCGCCCGGTGCTCGCGGGATTGATGGCCTTCGGTGCCGGTGCGATGGTGGCGGCGGTCTCGACCGAACTGTTCGCCCCGGCCTTCGCGGACCGAGGATTGTGGGCGGCGGGCGGGGCCCTGATGCTGGGAACCGTCGTCTACGTCGTCGCCGACCGCGCGATCGAGAGCAAACTCGGCCCTGCCGCCCTGGGGTGGGCGCTGATGCTCGGCGCGCTGCTCGACGGCATCCCGGAGAACGCCGCGCTGGGGACGACTCTCGCGGGCGGCGCCGGTGGAGTCGTGTTGCTGGTGGCGGTGGCGGTGGGCAACATCCCCGAGTCGGTGGCAGGTGCGGCGTCGATGCGGTCGGCCCTTTCGCATCGCGCCGCACTGCTCATCTGGGGTATGACGTCTGTTCTGCTGGTGGCGGTGGTCGTGATCGCCACTGCATTCGCCGACTCTCTGCCGTCGGCGGGAATCTCGTTGATCCAGGCGTTCGCCGGAGGCGCCACCATCGCAGTGATCGCCGACTCGTTGATGCCGGAGGCCTATCGAGAAGGCGGGTGGTGGGTCGCCATCTGCACTTCCTTGGGCTTTCTGGTCGCCTTCGCTCTCGGTGCCTGAACCGGAACCGAACGAGACGCGAACCGTCATGTGAGATCGCGTCGGCGGAACCCGATCGCTCCGACAACGACCAGGACGACCGCGAGGAGTATTTCTCCGAGCACCGGCACCGGCGTGAAGGTGGCGCCGGGCAGTTTCGGCAGATGGCCGAACGGTTCGGCATCGAGGGCCCACTGGGGAAGCTCCGCGAGCGAGCCGATGCTGAAGATCAGCAGAAACATCACGTAGACCGCCCACGCGGCCGGTGTGAACCGTGGTAGCCACCCGAACAGCACCATCGTGACGCCGACACAGATCCAGACCGCGGGAAGCTGCACCAGAGCACCGGCGAGCGATCCGGGCGCAGTGCCGGCGACGTCTCCGATCGCGGCGCCGTAGGTGAGCGTCACGGCTACACCGGCCGCGAACAGTGCCACCGCCGGACCGAGGATTGCGAACATCAGGTGGCTCAGCACCCAGCGAAGTCGACCGACCCGGCCGGCGATGATCGAGTCGGCGCGGTGCGCGGTTTCCTCGTAGTGCAGTCGCAAGGTGGCGGAGATGGCGTACGCCGACGCTGCGATACCGAGCATGGTCAGTGCCAGCGCCACGAATGCGTCTTCGAGCACGGTGGTGCCGCCGAGCCGGGCGATGATGGCGTCGGTGGCTTCGTTGTCGCCGAGCTGGGCGCCGAGCCCGTGGGCGGCACTGCCGAAGAGCAATCCGTAGAGGAACAAGGCGATGCTCCAGGCAATCAGGGAACCTCGGTGCATCCGCCACGCGAGGCCGAGGGGTCCGGCCAGACTCGGCCCGGCGGCCCGTGCGCCGGGGCGCTCGGCGAGCAGTCCGCTGCCCAGATCACGGCGGTGCAGCAGCACATAGGCCGCCGCGACGGTGATCACCGTGACGACCGCGTGCAGCAGCAGCACCCACCAACGTTCGTCGGCGAACGGACGCAGTTGCAGCGACCAGCCCTGCGGGGACAGCCACGACAGCGTCCCGGACCCGGCGTCCCCGACAGCGCGCAACGCGAAGAACACCCCCAGGGTTCCGAGCGCGATACCGCGTGCCGGACGTGCCGAGGCGGTCAGTTGTGCGGCGACCGCCGCGATCCCGGTGTACACCAGACCGCATGCCGCCAGCGCACTTCCGAAGCCGATCGAGCCGGCTGCCGGCAGGTCGTGCAGGTACAGCACGAGCGCGAACGACGTTCCGACGACGATCGACGCGCCGGCGGCGACGAGCACTGCGGCCGTGAGTTCGGCGTATCGGCCGACGACGGTCGAATCGACCAGTTCGGATCGTCCGGACTCCTCCTCGGCACGGGTATGCCGGATGACGGTCAGGATCACCGCGACCCCGATCGCGGTGTACAGCGCACCGGCCTTCCAGATCGCCACGGCCCCTGGCGTGGCTGCGAAGATCGGCCCGTACATCGCGATCAGAGCCGGGCTGGCCGAGGTCGCGACAGCGAAGCGCTGCAGATCCGCCGCGGTGGGGTAGACCGACTCGATGCTGCCGGCATAGGTCATCGGCAACAGCACCCCGATGACGAGGACCCACAGTGGCAGCACGATCCTGTCGCGACGCAGACACAGCCGCACCAGTTGCGTCGTACCGGTGAGATTGCCCGGTGCCGGGCCGGGGCGGAGGGAAACAGAGGCCGCAATCGTGGTCATGTCAGCTCCTCGACCTCGACGGCGACCCGGTTCTCCGGTCCGTTCTCCACCCGGTAGTGCCGCAGGAACAGTTCCTCGAGCGTCGGGGGTGTGCTGATCAGGCTGCGCACCCCCGCGGCGCCGAGCAGACGGACGAGATCACCGAGGCCGTCCTCGTCCACCCGGCAGTGCAGCGTCGTGCCGTCGAAGACGACGTCCGTGACGCCGGGCACCCGCCGCAGGTCGCCCGGATCACCGACCAACTCGGCGGTGATCGACATGCGTCCGAGATGGCGCATTTCCTCGACCGCACCGGAATCGACCGTCCGGCCGTCACGAATGATGGTGACCTTGTGGCACAACGCCTCGACCTCGGAGAGGATGTGGCTCGACAGCAGGACGGTGGAACCCCGTGCCACCGCTTCGCGGGCACACTCGCGGAAGACCTGCTCCATCAGCGGGTCGAGACCGGAGGTAGGTTCGTCGAGCAGCAGCACCCGCGCATGCGACGACAACGCCGAGATCAACGCGACCTTCTGCCGGTTGCCCTTGGAATAGCTTCGGGTCTTCTTACGAGGATCGAGTGCGAACCGCTCGATCAGCTCGTCGCGACGGTGTTCGTCGAGTCCGCTCCGCAGCCGGGCCAGCAGATCGATCGTTTCGCCGCCGGTCAGTGACGGCCACAAGGTGACATCGCCCGGCACGTACGCGACATCGCGGTGCAGGGTGACCGCCTCGGACCAGGGATCGAGTCCGAGCATCCGTACCCGTCCGGAGGTGGGCCGCAGAATCCCCAGCAGAACACGCAAGGTCGTGGACTTGCCGGCGCCGTTCGGCCCGAGGAAGCCGTGGATCTCTCCGGCGTCGACAGCGAGGTCGAGTCCGTCCAGTGCGTGGACGTGACCGAAATGCTTGTGGAGGTCGCGTACCTCGATCACATGTTGCGCGTCCATCTGCGCTCCCGTCCTGTCGTGCAGGGTCGGTGCATCCGTCGGCCGGACCGGACGGTGGGGCTCGGGCACCGATCTGCCATCCACTGTGACGAGTTCGCCGGTCGGACGGCAAGGGTCCTTCGTCGGGACATCCGGGGGAATCAATGACGCCGGGAGCCCGACTGCGGTACCGGTCCTCCGGTCCGGCTGCTCGTCACCGGTGTCCTCACCGGATCCCGTCGACAATCCGGCCCATCGATACCGTGATCAGAACGGATTTGCCGTGGAGCCAACCAGATCCGCGACGGAGTTGATGACGCGGGTCGGACGATAGGGGAATCGCTCGACGGACTCGCGGGTCGAGATGCCGGTCAGGACCAGCAGCGTCTGCAGGCCGGCTTCGAGGCCGCAGACGATGTCGGTGTCCATGCGGTCGCCGATCATCAGGGTGTGTGCGGAGTGCGCACCGATCGCACGCAGGGCAGACCGCATCATCAAGGCATTGGGCTTGCCCACGAAGTACGGTTCGCGGCCGGTCGCGCGGGTGATCAGCGCCGCAACGGCGCCGGTGGCGGGAAGCGAACCCTCCCGTGACGGGCCGGTCGGATCCGGATTGGTCGCAATGAACCGGGCACCGCGTTCGACCAGACGAATCGCGGTGGTGATCGCCTCGAAGGAATAGGTGCGTGTCTCTCCGAGGACGACGTAGTCCGGGTTGCTGTCGGTGAGGACGTAACCGATGTCATGCAGCGCGGTGGTCAATCCGGATTCACCCACCACGTAGGCACTGCCGCCGGGACGTTGATTCGCGAGGAACGTCGCTGTCGCCAACGCCGAGGTCCAGATCGACTTCTCCGGAACGTCGAGGCCGGAGAGCAGCAGGCGAGCCCGTAGATCTCGGGGCGTGCGGATGGAATTGTTGGTGAGCACCATGAACGGCGTACCGGTATCGCGGAGTTCGGTCAGAAACGCATCGGCACCGGGAATCAGGTGATCCTCGTGCACGAGAACACCATCCATGTCCATCAGGTAATTCCAGACCGGCGCGGATGTGGGTTCTTCGCTCATTCTTCGAGTGTGTCACCGACTGTTCGGGTAGGCAGCCGATACAAGGTGATCACCCGACGACCGGTGTCGGCTCCGTACTCACCCGCCGAGGTTTGCGACGGTCGAGTCGAGCACGCCCGCCTGCAGTTCGAGGTCGCTCTCGTCGTAGTCCCGATCCTGCGGCAGCTGCTTCCGGAGGTCTTCTCTGGTGACCACGAGAAACGGTCGGTTCTGATCGGTCAGCTCTTGGCCTCCGACAACTCGGAACCGTCCCTCCTCCAGAACGAGTGCGGGGTCGTCGAGCGTCGAATCGAGGAGTTCTCGAAGGTCGGTGGCGGTCAACTTGGTGGGCACATGTCCTCCTGCACTTGCTCGTCTCTCGAACTGTTGTGTCCTCTCGGAGGTACCCGGTCGGGTGCCGACTGAACCCGGTGTTCTTCGGGCGACGTCGCGGGTCGGCACTATCCTCGGCGAGTGCATCGGCAGCGAATACCCCTGTGACGGTATGTGTCGCCTCGACTTACGAAATATCAAGGGACCGGGTGCGTTCGGTCGCCTCTCGGCGAAAGGCGCAACACGGCTCCAGCCGAACGGAACTTCCGTGAAGGCAATGGGTTGAGCCCGGGGGACACGAATACGCACCCGATCCGCCCAGCACAACGCGACCCGATACCCATCTATTCCCGGTGGGGACAAGCGTGCGGACGCCGAACGCCTCCGCGACGGACTGTGACCACGGACATCTTTGTTGATGCTTCAACCGGCGTACGATCGAGACCACTCATGTACACAGACTTCGCCACACTCGGCGGAACTCTCATCTGGTTCGCCGCTCTCATCGCCCTTACCCACATCCTCGGCCACACCCTCTGACCTTCCGACCCACGGTCGGCCACCCGATGCCTGAGAGGTGTCTGCCGAACACCCAGAAGGTGCTCTTCACACCTCCGTGCCGGCAATCGCGGGTAACGTGGGTGGTACGGGCACCTTGCCCGCCACTTTTTCGCCTTGACATGCGGCATCGTGAAACAGGCGGAAGAGGCTTCCCAACATGGCCGAATCGATCGAGATCTTGATCAAGGCCCTTGGAGATCTACGAAGACCACCGAGCGGACTGCACGATCTCGGCGAAGCGTTGCGCGCAGTGACCGCGGCTGCGGCCGCCACGATCGCCGGGGTCGAGTGCGCCGACATCGTGCTCATCGGCAAGAACATCTTCGAAGCCCACGGAGCGACATCGTCGTTGTCCCGGGAACTCGGTCGGATCCAACGCGACGCCGGTGGCCCCTGTATCGATGCTGCCGGACTCACGAGCGTGGTCTACAGCAGCGACCTCCGATCCGAGATGCGCTGGCCGCAGTTCACGGAAGAAGCCCTGATGGTCGGGGTCGGCAGTGTCTTGTCCTTCCAACTCCACACCCGCACCGACATCGCCGGTTCGCTGAACCTGCTCGCATCGAAACCGCAGGCCTTCGACGGTGCCGCGGTGGCACTGGGCATCGCACTGGCGGCGCAGGCCGCCGCCGAGCTCACAGCTGCACGTGCTGAGCTGCATCTGCGCTCGGCGTTGGCCAGCCGAGACACCATCGGCCAGGCCAAAGGTCTTCTGATGCAGCGCTGCGGCGTCGACGCCGCCCGCGCCTTCGTCATGTTGCGGATGCTGTCGCAGGATCTCAATATCGCCCTCGCTCGCGTTGCCGAGCAAATCGTCGAGGACCACACCACTTCCCTGTGATCGGTCGTCGGATCACGGAGCGTCGAAGCATACGGGCTCAGTCCAAACAGAACTCATTGCCTTCGATGTCCTGCATAACGATGCAGGACTCGTCGATGCCGTCGGCATGCAGAACCTTCACCTGCGCAGCGCCGAGCTCGACCAGCCGGTCGGATTCGGCTTGCAGAGCAGACAGGCGTTCGTCACCCTCCAAGCCTGTCCCGACGCGGACGTCGAGATGTACCCGGTTCTTCACTACCTTTTCTTCGGGTACTCGCTGGAAGTGCAGCCGTGGCCCGGCGCCGGTCGGGTCGGCGCACACGAACGCGCGTCCCTGCGACTCTGCGGGCAGGCTTGCGTCGTAGTCGGTCCATGTCGCGAACCCGTCGGGCGGCGTGGGCACCTCGTAGCCGAGAACAGCGCACCAGAAGTGCGCGAGTCGCTCGGGTTCGGTGGAATCGAACGTGACCTGTACCTGCCTGACCGATGCCATGCGGGCCACCCTAGGGAGCAGTGCCAGAACGAGCAACCGCATTTTCGGACGCGATATCGCACTCGGTCGTCGAACCGAAGGTCGATGGTGGGCATCGATTCTCGCTACCACGGACATGGACACCGACAACCGATGGTCGTATCCGCAGTCTCAGTGCTCGCCCACCGGGTAGGCGAGGGTCTCGCGTGTCAGATGGAACAGGCCGGGCATCAGCAGCGCAACGACGATCACCACGACCATCTTGTCCATGGTCGGCAGGAGCGCGATCGCCAGACTCGGAGCTCCGACGACCAGTCCGGCGACCGCAACATTGCGCCCTGTCTTCACCCGGGTACGCCCAGTGGCAGAGAGCGGACCTTCGGATCGGCGCACGACCCTTCGATGAGCGTTGTAGACCACCGATGTGCCCCATCCGAACGCCGCCACGGCCACGATCGCTACCGCCAGCAGCAGCGCAGTCACCTCGAATCCTCCACGTGTCGTCGATGGGTAGGGGACCGCCCGCAGGCTACATAACCGCGCGTTCCATTACAGGCCCGCAACGGAGTTGCAACAGTCTTCTCCGATACTCGAGAAACGAACAGACACCCTGTTCGCCCGGGAGGATGCTGGATCATCCGAGTTACACGACGGCACTCCATCTCGTTGCGCGATTCTCTCCATGACCAGGAGGTAGCCCATGCACGCCGGCCGCGGATCGCGCAACGTTCCACCACCGTGGCGGCGTGATGCCGCCGTACGAACCGATCGCTTCAGGGAGACGGAATGTCAGTCGTAGAACCATCGAAGAGTTCGGGAACCCGTAAGCATCACGACGGCGCCGACTTCCATGCCGAGAAGAGCGAATACCTCGAAAAACGTTCATTGCGCAAAGGAACCGCCGGGTGGGTGCTCCTGGCGGGACTCGGTGTCAGTTACGTCATCTCCGGTGACTACGCGGGATGGAACAACGGACTCGCCGAAGGCGGATTCGGCGGCTTGCTCATCGCCGGCGTGGTCATCGCGGGCATGTACTTCGCGATGGTGCTCGGGATGGCCGAGTTGTCGTCGGCGCTTCCGGCCGCGGGCGGCGGATACACCTTCGCCCGCCGTGCACTCGGCCCCTGGGGTGGATTCGCCACGGGCACGGCCATTCTCATCGAGTACGCGATCGCACCTGCAGCCATCGCGACGTTCATCGGCAGTTATGTCGAATCGTTGAACATCTTCGGGATCACCGACGGATGGTGGATCTACCTCGCTGTCTACGCCATTTTCATCGGCATCCACCTCACCGGTGCGGGCGAAGCGCTCAAGGCGATGTTCGTCATCACCGCCATCGCACTTGTCGGACTCGTGATCTTCGCGATCTCCGCGGTTGGTCTGTTCGAGTCCGACAATCTCACGGACATCGCGCCGACCGATGCCGTCGGTGCCTCGGGCTTCCTGCCGTTCGGCTATTTCGGTATCTGGGCCGCGGTCCCGTTCGCTATCTGGTTCTTCCTGGCGATCGAGGGCGTTCCTCTCGCCGCGGAGGAAGCGCGCGAGCCCGAGAAGAACGTGCCCCGCGGCATCATCTCCAGCATGCTGGTGCTCCTGGTGACAGGAGCGACAGTGCTGTTCCTGGCGACCGGTGCGTTGGGCGCCGAGGGGTTGTCGACCTCGGGTAACCCGCTCGTCGAGGCGCTGGGCGACGGGACAGCGGCCAAGGTCGTCAACTACATCGGGCTCGCCGGTCTGATCGCCAGCTTCTTCTCCATCATGTACGCGTACTCGCGGCAGACTTTCGCGTTGTCCCGCGCCGGCTACCTGCCGACGAGTCTGTCGGTGACGAATTCCCGCAAGGCGCCGATGCTCGCGTTGATCGTGCCCGGCGTGATCGGCTTCGTCCTGTCGCTGACCGGTGAGGGCGCGATGCTTCTCAACATGGCGGTCTTCGGTGCCGCCGTGAGTTATGTACTCATGATGGTCAGCCACATCGTGCTGCGCGTGCGCGAACCCGAGATGCGGCGTCCGTACCGCACGCCCGGCGGTGTCGTCACGACGTCGTTCGCGCTGGTGATCGCAGCGGCCGCTGTGGTGGCCACCTTCCTCGTCGATCCCGTCGCAGCTCTGTGGACGTTCGCCGCGTTCGCGGCGTTCATGGTCTACTTCGGTCTCTACAGCCGCCACCACCTCGTCGCGAACTCCCCGGACGAGGAATTCGCGGCTCTGGCGAAGGCGGAGGAAGAGCTGGGGTGACGACCTGCGGCTGGTTGTGCGGCCGTCCGCTCACACCGCGCGGACGGAGGTGGGTTCGTAGACCATGACCGAACCCGTCGGCGCTCCACGACAGGTCAATCGGCACGGGGGAGTGCGGTGGGCTTGCAGTTCGACGTCGACACGCTCCGGGTGTGGTGCACGACCGGCGAGCTGGACCCGCCAGCGATCACCCTCGCGCACACTCTCGGCGATCACGTAATCACTGCGCCCGGCCGGACCGAAGCGTCGGAGCGTGGCGGCGAGCGCGGCCTGCTGAGGCGGAGACATATCGGTGTAGCCGCGTAGATGGTGGTGGTGGATCCGGTCGAAGAAGTGTTCCTCGATCGTGAGGACGGACGATTCGGCGTCGAGACCGCCGTAGTAGACACCGTCGGGTACGACGACGACGTTGGCTGCGAACCGGTCTCCGCCCACGTGCGAGCATTCCCAGACCTGGTCGTGCCAGCGTTCGGCCAGAGCGCGTGCGACCGGCCGTCCACGCACAGCGCAGCACGGATCGTGGTGACCGTGAGCGCAGACCAAGAGGACCGAGGGGCCGCCGAGGTCGCCGGGAGTCTCGAGGGCGGTGACGATCTGCGTCAGATCCTCCTCGCGATCCCACGTTCCCCATTGCTGACGCACCGCGCCCGAGGTCTCGCGACGGAGCACCGCCCACTGGTCGTGCCCACCGCGGCGACGACGGCCCGGACGCTTGACCAGCAGTATTCGTGCGCGTGCAGCCTGCGCGGCAGAGAACACAGCCGTTTTGGTCGCGGCGTCGAGATCGAGCCCCTCGAACCCGTTCACCGGCCATCTGCCCCGATATTCGACGAGGACCCAGACGAATCCGCGCGGGGTCGTGCCGGCTATCGGATCACCCCGCAGTCGGGCACTGTCTGCGCAGAAGAAGCGTTCGGCTGAGGCCACAGTGCACCGTCACGGTTCCGCGGGGACGAGGATCCCTGCGCGCAACAGCCGCTCGACCAGGTCGATTCCGAGGCTTTTCGTCGGGTGGGGTTCGCCGTCGAGCAGGCGCGTGACAGACGGCAGTTCATCGTCCCGCACGGCGACACGGCCGACACGCGTGACCAGGTGCGAACCTTCCAGACACGCATACAGTGCGCTGCGGAGTTTCACCGTGGTGTCGGGGCCGAGATCGTGGACGGCGGCGAATTGGGCGAGCGGCCCCAGTGGTGCCGGGCGTGCCTGCTCCCGCCGGGCACGGTAGAACAGGGAGGTGACGTCCGCCTCGGCCAGTGCGGCGATGAGATACTCACGGACAGCAGTGATCTCGTCGCCCGGGTCGTCGAGTCCTATGGGCAGTGCGCCGCGCATCCCGGGATCGTCGCCGAGCGCAGCGAGTGCTGCTCGGGTCAGATGCTCCGCGAGTGCGTGGCGCGTCCACGTGTGGATGCCGACAGTGAGGTGGATGGAGATTTCCCCTCGGGCCTCGGCGGCATGGATCCAGCCGCGCGGCAGATAGAGGCAGTCGCCGGGTTCGAGCACCGTGTCGATGCACGCCGGCTCTGTCGCGGCTCGGGCGACAGCGGCGCGGTGATCTGTCCAGGGCTGATTGCGTAGCGGCGCCGGGTGGACGGGCTCGTGGATCACCCACCTCTTCGTTCCCTCGATCTGCACGACGAAGACGTCGTGGACGTCGTAGTGGTGGCTGAACCCCTGGTTCCGAGGTGGAGTGATGTACGCGTTGACCTGGACGGGATGTCCGAGTTCGTCGCTCAGAGCAGTGCCGAACTGCGAGATCGGTTCCCACGTGCGGTGCAGTGCCTGCAGGACGAGGGTGGCACCGTCGGCGAGGTGGCGCCAGAGCATCGTGTCGTCGAGTTGGTCGGAGATGGTCGCTCCGACACCGCCGGGGGAGGTGAACGACGAGTCCGGCAGTGTCGTCCCGTCCTTGGCGACGCGAAGAAAGGGCGTGCGAAGTCCTCGGCGCGAGATGAGTTCGTCGACTGCCTCGACGGAGAACAGGTCGGTGAATGTGCCGGCGCGACGCGTCAGCAGTGGTGCCCGCCCCCAGATCTCGGACGCGAACTTCTCCCGACCGATGTCGATCAGGCGGGTTTCCAGGACTCCGGCGTCCGTTTCGACGCCGGAGTCCTGGGCGCGGTGCGAGGAGTCCTCACACTCAGCTGCCGCCGTCGGCTCCGCCATCGGCTCCTCCGTCAGCCCCGCCATCGGCGCCCCCATCGGCTCCGCCGTCGCCGCCGCTGTCGGCGCCCCCATCGGCACCGCCGTCAGCGCCACCGTCGTGAACGCCCGGGCCGCCGACTGCGCCGCCGTCCGCCGGGCCTTTCTGGCCTTCGTCCTTGTTCGGATCCTGCTGTGGGTCGGTCATGATTCCTCCCGAGGTCAAAAGGCTTGGGAACAACGGCGTTACCGGCTCCCGGAGCCTGCAGCGGTGTATCGTTCGGCCGTTGTCAGCTTATCCGGGCGCATCGGTGGCCACGTCGATTCCGGGATCATCGAATCGTTGTCCCAGGCGTTGTACCCGCGAACCCACGCGCTCGGCGTCGCGTAGAAGAAAGTCGAGGCGTTGCGCGCCGATTATCGGGTACAGGAGAGTATGGCTGACGAGAATCCCGACGCGTCCGAGTTCGACCCGCAGAACCCCGATCCCGCGAACACTCCTGGTCTCGAACCCGGGGGCGGGGTGGCGCCCGGAGATACTCCGCCCGCCGAGACCTCTGTGGGCGGTCCGCAGCACGAACCGCCACAGCGCCGCAGTGCCGGCGCCCTCGTCGCCATCGTGATCGCAGTGGTCGTGGCCCTGATGGTGGCCGGCGGTCTGATCATTCGAGCAATCGGGCTGTTCTGAACGATCGACGGAACGAAGGTGAAGAGGTACCGGAAGAACGAATTGCCTTGCGGTAGTTGAGGAGGGCGGGGGCGGGTCGCACCCACGACGACGTCACGCCGCCGTATCAGTCGATTCGATGCGACGGCGGGTTCGGTGCGCCCCACGTTCCGAGCCAGATCGTCTTCACATTGGCCAGCATCCGTCTCGACTCGGCTTCGGGCGGCCTGAGCGACCGGTCCTTGAAGAACGCCATGACGATCATGTCGGTCAGCGTCGCGACGAGACCCTCGTGGTCGTCCGACAGTGGGGTGATCTCCCCGGCAGCGGCATCCCGGCTCATCTGCGCCGCGAGTCGGCCGTTGAGCTCGGTGACCAGCGACGTCCACCGAGCGCTGAGCTTGTCGTCGTAGTTGACCGCCTGCAGGCCGGCGACCATCACGCGGTCGCGCTCGACCCAGGCGCGATAGGACGTGCCGAAGAGCCGGTCGAAATAGTCGGCGTGGGACTCACCGGCGCGGCGGTGGTAGCCGCCGATGCTGTCTGCCCAGTCGTCCCATGCTCTGCCGACCAGTTCGCCGAGAACCTCGTCCTTGGACTCGAAATAGAAGTAGAAGTTCGGTCGCTTGATTCCCGCGGCTTCGGTGATGTCCTTGACCGAGATGTCCACGGCCGGAATCTCGCGCAGGCACCGCTCGAACGCGTCGAGAATGGATTGCCGCTGGACCTCGCCGCGCGGAATCCGCCGACGTCGCCCGACGTCCTGGTCGGGTATCCGCGCTCCGGCATCCCCGCGGCTCACCGCTGACGGGGACTTGGTCGACTCCATGGCTCGCATCCTAGTGTCGCGTTGCGGTCGGATCGGGGCAGGCAGGACCTGCTCCGGAGGTAGCGTCGGGCACGTCGCGTGCCAAGGAGGGCTCCATGGGCAAAGTGGTCATGTACGCCTCGGTTTCGGTGGACGGCTTCATCGCGGACGAGAACGATCAGCCCGGACCGCTGTTCGACTGGTTGACCAGCGGCGACGTTCCGTTGGACGACAGCGGCTTCGTGAAGGTGTCCCGGACCTCCTACGACTACATCCGGCCGTACTGGGACGAGATCGGGGTGACGATCGCCGGTCGGCACGTCTTCGACATGACCGACGGCTGGGATGGAGAACCGCCGGCCGGGGTCGACCACGTGGTCGTCGTTTCGCACCGCCCGAGGCCCGATGGATGGCACCCCGAGGCGCCGTTCCACTTCGTCGACGGCATCGACGCGGCCGTGACCACGGCGCAGGAACTCGCGGGTGACCGCACCGTCGAGGTCGCCGCCGGCGAGGTCGGAGGCCAGGTGCTTGCCGCCGGCCTGGTCGACGAGGTGCGCATGGATGTCGTGCCCGTCGTGTTCGGATCCGGGAAGCGCTACTTCGGTTCGGTCCACGCGCAGCACCTGCTGGAGGATCCCGATGTGGTGATCCAGGGCGACAGGGTTCTCCACCTGCGCTATCCGGTGCGCCGCCGGTAGCGCGTGTGGCCACTGCGCGGTCGACGACCGAACAGTGGCCACACGGCACAGCGCTTCACGTCCCGATAGAGACGGGATCAGGCCTGGACCTCGACGGGGACCGCCGAACGAGACGGCTCGAACCTCAGACCCTCGAACTCCCGGGCCTCCCACCAGTCCTCGATCATGTTCCAGAAGTCGATCTCGCTCGAGTTGTAGACCTCGTTGAATACCGCCTTCGACACGTCGCCCTGACCGTTGTAGTAGCCGGGCGTGCACGCCGCCCAGTACGCCACGCGCGGTTCGTTCGATGCGCGGACCTTCGCGACCCACGAGGACTCGGCCTCGACGGTCGGTTCGAACGCGCCGATCCCTTCGTTCAGCACGTGCCGGATCAGGCGCGCCGCGTGCCGGGCCTTCCGGTCGAGCATGTACACGAAATTGACGTAGTAGGCGGTCTGGCTCATGCCCAGCTCGACGAAGTTGGGGAAGCCATGCGTGAAGAAGCCGTGCATGGTCTTCGCGCCGTCGAAGAAGTACTCCTGCATGGACCGGCCGTCGCGTCCGAGGACGTCGTAGCCGTAGATCCCGGCGGGGCCGGAGCCGGTTTCGAATCCGGTCGCGAACACGATGCAGTCGACCTCGTAGTGCTTGCCGCCGACGACGATGCCGTCGACCGTGATGCCGTCGATGCCCGTCGGCGCGGCCGCGAGCGTCACGTTCTCACGGTTGAAGGCGTCGAGGTATTCGTCGTTGAAACAGGGCCGCTTGCACATGTATCCGAACCACGGCTTCAACCCGTCGGCGACGGCGGGGTCGGTGACGATCGAATCGATCCGACGGTGTGCGCTCATGAGCAGCTGCATGTCGGCGATCTCGGCGACGACGGCCTGATCGGCCGCCGACAACTCCGCCATGGGCGTCTCGAGCAGATGCTGCCCCTTCAGGGCGGGGAACAGGTGCGTCCAGCCGTCGTCGACATGGTTGCCCTCGACGTCGTGGCCGGAGATGATCCCGTTGAAATTGTCGTGCCGCTCGTACTGCCAGCCCGGCTTCAGCGACGCCGCCCAAGCAGGGTCGGTCTTCCGGTTGTTGCGAGGCTGCACGACGCTCGGCGTCCGCTGGACCACGACGAGTTCCTTCGCGTCCGCGGCGAGGTAGGGGACGACCTGGACGCCGGTGGCGCCGGTGCCGACGACGGCAACGCGCTTGTCGCGCAGGTTCTCGAGGTTTCCGGCGGGCGATCCGCCGGTGTAGTCGTAGTCCCAGCGGCTGGTGTGGAAGATCTTGCCCGTGAAGTCGCCGATGCCGGGGACCTTGGGGAGCTGCGGCTTGGTCAGTGCGCCGTTCGAACGCAGGAGGAATCTGGTGAGGAAACGGTCGCCGCGATCGGTGGTCACCTCCCAGCGCTGCTCGGCCTCGTCCCAGGTGGCCTGCGTGGCGCGGGTCTGGAAGTAGGTCCGCTCGTAGAGGCCGTAGTGGCGTCCGATGCGCTGGGCGTGTTCGAAGATCTCGGAGCCGTCGGCGTATCGCTGGGTGGGGACGTATCCCGTTTCTTCGAGGAGCGGCATGTAGATATGCGATTCGATGTCGCACTGCACACCGGGGTACCGGTTCCAGTACCAGGTGCCGCCGAAGTCGCCGCCGTATTCGACGATGCGGAAGTTCGTGATGTCGTTCTGCGTGAGGTAGGCGCCGGCGGTGAGTCCGCCGAAGCCGCCGCCAAGAACGAGGGCGTCGAGTTCCTCCGTGACGGGTTCGCGATTGATCGGCTCGACGAAGGGGTCGTGATCGTCGACCTCGAGCACGTCGGAGAGTCCCTGGAACTGGGCGAGGGTGTCGGGCCGGATCCGCTTCTTCTTGTCCACCTCGAAGCGTTCGCGCAGGTGGTGCGGGTCGAAGTCGAGGTCGAGGGGGAGCTTCGAGTCGGGGAGGGTGAACGCCATGGGGGAGTCCTTTGTGTGCGTGCGTCCTGAGCCGAGTCGGGCAATGAATCGTGGGGAAACGCGGCTGGACGACCAGTCGAGATTACTTGACGGTGTGTCAAGTTGTGACCGAGGTTACGTCGAGTATGTGATGGGCGCAACACCCGGAACGAAAACGGCTGCGCCTCCGGCCAGGTTCTGTCGGCGAGAGGCGCAGCCGTTCGCTCCGGATTCGGAGGAGTCGAAGACAGCGTCAGAAGATGGCGGTCGGATTCACCGGCGTCCCTGCTCCACCGGTGATGTTCAACGGCGATGCGGTGAGGAAGAATTCGTAGCGGCCTTCGCGGGCGCACTCCGCGGCCAGTTCTTCGAGCCACCAGATCTCGCCGAGGGTGAGTCCGAGATCGCGGATCAGGCGTGCGTGCAGCGGGTAGACGCCGCCCTCCTCGGCAGGTTCCACCTCGACCGCGACGTTGTCCACGGCCAAAGCGGCGATCTCCTTCTCATGGATCCACGCGACCGTATCCGCGCCGAGGCCCGGTGCGCCGGCACCCCAGAACTCGCTCTTGTCGGTGAGCGAGTAGAACCACGGCACGTGTCCGGTGCGGATGGTGAGGATGTCTCCGGTGCGCACCTCCACGCCCTGGGCCTGCGCGCATCCGTCCAGTTGTGCGGCGGTGATCGGAACACCCGGTTCACAGCGCTCCACCCCGCGGTACTTCGGCAGATCGAGCAGGACGCCACGGCTGGTCAACGAGTCCTTGAGGTTGCTGATCGCGCACTTCTTCGCGCCGGCCACGCCCTCGACGTTGCCCATCCAGAACCCGTTGTACATGGCGTCGGAGCTGAAGATATGGGCGAGACCGTCCCACTGGGTGCTGCCCTGCAGCGGCATGAAGATGTAGTCGTCGGCGCCCTGGAAGCCGGGAGCGACGCGGCCGAGTTCGGTTCCGACCGTCCAGTCGGCGCCGCTGTAGCCGAAGAAGTGCACCACATTGGGGCGCGTCGGGTGCACGGGGCCGGTGGAGTCGAGGGGAACGGCGAGGCTGATGGACTTGCCGGATCGGATCAGTCCCGCTGCAGCGCGGACGACGTCGGGGGTGATGAAGTTCGCGGTGCCACGTTGGTCCTGGTCACCCCAGCGACCCCAGTTGTTCGGGACGTTGTCGTTCGTCAGCCCGATGACCTTGCCGTTCTCGTCGACACTGAACACCGGGGGAGCCCAGGTCTGGTCGGTGAATGTGCCTTCAGCGGTTCTACCCATGAGATCGTGTCTCCGTTCGTGAAGCGGGATCAGTTCGCGGACAGGGATTCGCGCAAGCGGAACTTCTGGACCTTGCCGGTCGCGGTGCGGGGCAAGGAGTCGGTGACGACCACCGAGGTCGGCTTCTTGTACGAGGCCATCCGGCTGCGGCAGAACTCGATGACGTCCTCCTCCGAGGGAGGATCGTTCGGATCGGTGGGCACGACGATGGCGACCGGGGTCTCCACCCACTTCGGGTGCGGTGCCCCGACGACGGCCACCTCCGCGACACCCGGATGCTGGTCGATGACCGCCTCGACCTCGGCGCAGTAGATGTTCTCGCCGCCGGAGATGATCATGTCCTTCGCGCGGTCGACGACGAAGAGGAAGCCGTCCTCATCCTGGCGCACAAGGTCACCCGAGTGGAACCAGCCACCCCGGAACGCTTCCTCCGTCGCGTCGGGTCGGTTCCAATAACCCTGCATGACAGTCGGTCCGCGATAGACGATCTCGCCGACGTCACCCTGCTGCACGTCGTTGCCGTTGCCGTCGACGACGCGGGCCTCGACGTTGACGATCGGTGTGCCGACCGACCCCATCTTGGGGATGGCGTCCTCACCGCGGAGGATGCAGGTCACCGAACTCATCTCCGTCTGCCCGAACACGTTGAGCGTGGGGATGTTCGGGAAGGTCTCGGCCATCGCCGAGAGCACCGAGGGCGGAGCGACGGATGCGCCCCACATGATGCGGCGCAGAGTCAGCTTCCGGTCGCGCACCGCGGGAACGGCACACAGTTCCTTCCACTGCGTGGGAACGAAATAGCAGGACGTGACCTGCTCCCGCTCGAGGGTGTCGATCGTCGAGACGGGATCGAAGTTGCCCGAGGGCGCGATGATCGACCGTCCGCCGGCCATGAGATAGATCAGGATGCCGTTGAGCCCACCGATGTGGAACAGCGGCAGACCCGAGTACCACACCTCACCTTCGGTCTTCACCTGGTGCTCGATCATCGAATTGACCGTGTTCATCGCAAGATTCAGGTGGCTGAGTACCGCGCCCTTCGGGCGGCCCGTGGTCCCGGAGGTGTACATGATGAAGGCCGGATCGTGGTCGTCGACGACGATGTCCAACGAGGAGTCGTCCGGATCGAGCACCGACTCGTAGTCCAGCGCGGTCTCGGACACCCGGCTCGCATCACCGCCGGCGACCAGCACGGTCCGCACGAGCCGGGATGTGAGTTCTGCGGCGAGCGACGTCATCGGTTCGTCGACGACGAGCACCTCGGCGCCGCTGTCGGAGAGGATGTACTCGACCTCGGCGGCGACGAGACGGAAGTTGACCGGCACCACGATCGCCCCGAGTCGCAGAACGGCCAGATAGGATTCGACCACCTCGAGCCGGTTGTGCATCAGGACTGCGACACGATCACCCTTCGACACACCACGAGCCTGCAGGGCCCGGGCCAGACGGTTGACCCGTTCGTCGAGTTGCCGGTAGCTGAGGTGACTGTCGCCGAAGCTCAGGGCGATAGTCTCCGGCCGCTGTCGTGCCTGGCGGGCGAGCTGTTCACCGTGGGCGAGCGTGCGGTGCGCCGCGAGGGAATCGATCATGTCACTTCTTCTTTCCGGTGAATCCGAACAGGTGACCGGCTACCTTGCGGATCTGGATCTCCTCGGCACCCTCGGTGATCCGGTAGCGGCGATGGTGGCGGTAGATGTGCTCGAAGGGCAGGTGACGGCTGTATCCCATGCCGCCGTGGACCTGCATGGCCCGATCGGCGGCATCGCACACGAGCCGGTTGGCGCGGTAGTTGCACATCGAGACGCGATCGGAGACCTCCATGTGCGAGCGCGTGTCGAGGTCACGTGCGGTGACGCGGATCAGCTCGCGCAGCATCGCGCCGTCGGTGTGCAGTTCCACCAGCGGCCACTGGATGGCCTGGCGGGCTGCGAGAGGCTGGCCGAAGGTCACGCGATCGCGGGCATAGGAGACCGCTTCGTCGATGCAGTACTGGGCTGCGCCGAGACTCGAGGCGGCCTGTCGGATCCTGTTCTCGTGCACGAAGTTCTGCGCGATCTCCAGTCCGCGACCTTCCTCGCCGAGGATCGCCGAGTCGGGTACCCGGACGTCGCGCAAGGACACGTCGGCGTGGTCGGTGGGCATGTTGAGCGTCCACCGGAACAGGTCGACGGAGAACCCGGGCGTGTCGACGGGGACGAGGAAGGCGGTGATGCCGCGGGCCTGTCCCGGTTCGCCGCTGGTGCGCGCAAAGACCAGATCATGAGTGGCGATGTGCATCCCGGTGTTCCACCGCTTGGCGCCGTTGATGATCCAATCGCCACCGGAGCGGACGGCAGTCGTCTCCATCCACGTCGCGTCCGATCCGTGGTCGGGTTCGGTGAGGCCGAAGCCGAGGAAACGCTCGCCGGTGATCAGGGCCTCGGCGAACTCGCTGCGCTGGTCGTCGGTGCCGAACTTCCAGACCAGGTGGAAGCTGGGAAAGTTTCCGATGATCGACGATTCATCCTGCAGGTCGTTGTGCAATCCCAGGCCGCGATGCGCGAGGTGCTCGCGCACGACCGCCATCTCGAAGTTGCTCGCGTCGGCGCCACCGACCTCGGTGGGCAGGTCACGGCGGAGGAAACCGGCCTTGTCGGCGCGACGTCGCATCTCCGAGAGCAGTTCGTGCCATTCGGGGCGGGGGAGGCCGCCGGCTTCGAAGTCGGTGCGCGCCCATTCGCGTCGATGGTCGAAGAAGCGTTCGTTGTCGTTCTCCGCCTGCAGGGGTGCGATCTCGGTGTCGATGAAGTGGTCGATGTCGTCGAGCAGTTGCTGCATGTCGTTCGGAAGATCGGATCTCATGCGTGGTCCTCGAATACGAAGTCGAATGAACGAATGTTCAGAGTGACCGTAACCACATCCGGAGTGATTTTCAACGCCTTTGGCGTAGATGAGCTTTGCGAAGATTGCCGAATCCGATTGACAGCTCCGCGACCGTGAGCGATCGTTCATGGTGGAGTCACCAGGAGGAACATGCCCCGCTCAACCGAGAAGAACCCGCCGCGCGCGATGTCCTTCGCCGTGCGCGAGACCGACGACAAGGTCGCCGCCACGCTGATCACCGCCGCGGTGGCGACGATGGCCGCCAAGGGCTACCACGGCACCTCGGTGCGCGATATCGCCTCCGAGGCCGGGGTGGCGGTGGGCTCGCTGTACAACTACTTCGGCTCGAAGCAGGAGCTGCTCGCGCTCATCCTCAACCGAGGGCTCGACGCCCTCGTGGAAGAAACTGAGGAAGCGCTGCTCGCCGCGGGCAGTGATCCCGTGGACCGGCTGCGCGCGATCGTCGGCGTCCACGTGGGGCAGCACACGAAGGCTCCCCGGGAAAGCCTGCTCGGGAACAGTGAATTGCGCAGCCTCGAACCGCAGCACTACGCCGTGGTGGTGACCAAGCGTGACGTGCAGCGACGCATGTTCGACCGCGTCGTCGTCGACGGCGTGGACCGCGGGGTGTTCACGACCAAGACCCCGGTGGACACCGCGCGCTTCATCGTCAGTGCCTGCACCGCTGTCGCCGGGTGGTTCCATCCCGACGGGCCGCTCACCGCACAGGAGGTCACCGCCCGCTACCAGGACATCGCTCTCGACGCTGTCGGGTACCGACAGGATCCGTGATGAGCATCGACGACCTGCGCGCGGCGCTGACCAGGCACCTCTCCGGACTCGACGGCGTTCGGGGGACGCTCACGGACCTGGCTCGTCTGACGGGCGGCGCGAGTCGTGAGACCTGGCTCCTGACCGTCACCGAAGATGCCGGCGCCGAACGTGACCTGATCCTGCGACGCGACCCGCCCGGGGCCGAGGATCCGGCTCGTATGGCCCGCGAAGCGACTGTTCTCCGCGAGGCCCACACCGCGGGTGTTCCCGTCCCCGAGCTGCTCGATCACAGCGACGGCCACCGGGTCGAGGGTCTCGGCGCAGCGTATCTCCTCATGGAGAAGGTCCCCGGCGAAGCGCTCCCGCAGCGCCTGCTGCGCGACGACCGGTACAGCGCGGTGCGCAAGAACCTCTCCTACGCATTGGGCCGCGCGCTCGCCCGCATCCACCGGATACCGATCGACACACTGCCCGACTTCCCGGCCGGAGATCAACTCGACGAGCTCTTCGCCCGGTATGTCGAGACAGGGCCACCGCTGCCTAGCCTCGAACTTGCGTTCCGCTGGTTGCACGATCATCGGTCACCGTCCACGCGCACCACCGTTGTCCACGGCGACTTCCGCAACGGCAACGTGCTCGTCGACGAGTCGGGCATCCGGGCCGTCCTGGACTGGGAGCTGACGCACCTCGGGGATCCGATGGAGGATCTCGGCTGGTTGTGCGTGAAGACCTGGAGGTTCGGTGCCGCCGAGCCCGTCGGAGGTTTCGGATCCCGCGACGAACTGTTCCGCGGCTATGAAGACGAAAGCGGAATTGCGCCGGATCCCGAGGCGGTGCGGTGGTGGGAGCTCTACGGCACCCTGAGGTGGGCGGTGATGTGCCGGATCCAGGCCAACCGCGCTCTCGTCCACGGCGAGGAGAACGCCCTCGAACTCCTGGCCATCGGCCGGCGCATCGCCGAATGCGAGCACGATCTCCTGCAGATGCTGGAACCGGCCGAGGACATCGAGCCGGCCACCATCACTTTCGCCGACGAGCCTCGGCAGGATCTGTTCGGGATGCCCTCGGTTGCGGAGTTGTCGCGTGCGGTCAAGGCTTTCGTCGTCGACCATCCGGCGACCGACGCACCGACCCGTTATCAGGCGCGAGTGGCATCGAAGGTTCTCGATATCGTCGCTCGGGAAGCAGAACACGGTGCGCGTCTGCGGGCGCAGCATCGGGCTGCGCTCGACGCGGTTGGCGTGGTCGACGAAACCGAGTTGGCGCTGGCGCTGCGGGAGGGGAAGCGGACGATGTCGGAACCCTCCGTCGAGGAGGCGGTGCGGCAGGCTGTTGCAGCTCGTCTCGTGATCGCGAATCCCGAGTACGCCGCCTGACCTTCCCGGCCGGACGGCGAGCCCGCCCCGGTGGCATCGGTGCTCCGGCAACGGGCCGAGGACCGGCATGCATACGCAGAAGCACCCCGACACAGGCGGTATCCGGATCGGATATACCACTCGTGTCGGGGTGCGGTCGTGTCGACGGATGGTCGGGGTGGCTGCGGTGCCTAGCTCAGAGCAGTACCGGCCCGAGCAGGGAGAGCGTCAGAACGACGAGCCCACCGCCGATTCGCGAGGAGATGGACAGGAAGGGGAGCAGCTCCAGGCGATTGGCCGCTCCGAGGACGGCCAGGTCGCCGCTCGACCCGAAATCCGCGAGCCCCAGCCCACCGGAGATGGCGGATTCGATGAAGTACAGCTTCACCAACCAGCCGATGAAGCCGGCGGCGAGTGCGGCCACGAACACGACCGCGATGGTGGAGAGCATGTAGACGGGGTCGCCGAGCAGGGAGATCACCTGATGGAAGTCGATGGCCACGATGCTCACCGACACCAGGATGGCGGGGATGAAAGCGTTGGCCACCATGCGGTACCACAAGTCGGCTGCGTCGACGATCGCGTCGGGAATCGGCAGGAAGATCTTGGCGATCGCGCACAGCAGGATCAGGAAGACATAGGTGTGGATCGACGGCAGGAACCCGGAGATCGCGTCGGACACCATGAAGAGCACTCCGGCGGTGAAAAGTCCGATGATCGTGCTGTTGACGGCCTCGACAGGCTTGACCTTCGCCGGTTCGGGCTTACTGAGATCGGTCTTGGCGTCGGCGAGCTCGCCCTGGCCGTTGAAGTTGCGGAAGAGATCGGCTCGGCGTCGACCCAGCCATGCCAGGGTCCCCGCGACCACGATGCATACCGTGTTCGCCACGACGACGGCAGGCACGAGTTGGGTGAGGTACTGCTCCGATGTCCCACCGGAATTCGTGGCGATGAGCTCCGAGATCGGGATGGCGCCGGCCGCGACACCGCCGCCGAGTACGGGACCGACGACGAAGAACAGCATCTTGCCCGCACCATAACCGGTGAGATAGCCGATCACGCCGAACAGAGAGAAGCACACGGCGATCGTCGCGACGATGGGCAGGATGATGCGCGTGCCTGCCTTGATGAGCACGGATCTGTTCATGCCGAGGATGCTGCCGACGATCAGTGCGGCGACGACGAATTCGCCGAACTGGGACAGGCTGTAGAAGTTGTCGATGGCTTCGGCTGCGTGGTCGGGCATCACATTGTAGGTGTGCAGGACCGCCGGTATCAGGATCGCGAGAATGACTCCTCCACCGATCCTGTTGAGTCCGGGTATCGCGTTGCCGATCACCATCAGCAGGCCACCGATAGCCATCGTGATGGCGAAACCGCTCGTCATCCCGGGAGCCGGGGTGAATATGAAGGTCAAGGCGACCACGAGCAGCGCTGCTGGAGCGAACCATTTCAGTGGCAGGCCCAGCGTGGCGTTCATATCGGGCTTGCGTGTGGGTTCGGCGCGCTGGGCGTCGACCCGACTCTCGCGAGCGGTGGTCATCGTGCTCCCTTCGGATTGCGGTGCGGCCGACGCGGCCGGACGCCTCCGTCGTCGAGGCGGGATGCCGGCTGTGAATGGCACAGGGGGCAGGCTATGTGTCGTCCGTCACGAAAGTCAACCAGTTGTATACATCAGAGATCTTCATCTAGGGTTTTCTGTAGTCGATTCGGGCATAATGCATACACAACGCGATTGGTGGGGAGAACTCCCAGATGACGCAGCACATCCACGACACCCGCCCTACCGCCACGGGACCCCTTGCGGGACTCCGGGTGGTGGAGATGGGGCAACTCATCGCCGGCCCCTTCTGCGGGCAGATCCTCGGCGATCTCGGCGCCGAGGTCATCAAACTCGAACAACCCGGCTCGGGCGATCCGATGCGCGTGTGGGGCCGCAGTCTGCCGCAGGGTGAATCCATGTGGTGGTCCGTCGTCGGACGCAACAAGCAATCCGTCACCGTCGACCTGCGTACGCCCGAGGGGCAGGACATCGCCAAGCGCCTCATCGCCGAATCCGACATCGTGGTCGAGAACTTCCGGCCCGGCACGCTGGAACGATGGGGCATGAGTTACGAGGAGTTGTCGGCCGTCAACCCGGCGCTGGTCCTCACACGGGTGTCGGGCTTCGGGCAGACCGGTCCGTACTCCTCCCGGGCGGGCTACGGGGCGATCGGCGAAGCGATGGGCGGACTGCGCTACGTGGTGGGCGACCTCTCGACTCCGCCCTCACGAATGGGTATTTCGATCGGGGACACCCTGGCGGCTCTGTTCGCTGCGCTCGGCACCCTCGGCGCGGTGTACGAACGCACCCGGAGCGGCCGCGGTCAGGTGGTCGATTCCGCGATCTACGAGGCCGTGCTCGGTGTCATGGAATCGATTGTCCCCGAATGGGTCATCTCGAACTATCAGCGCGAGCGCAGTGGCGCGATCCTGCCGAACGTGGCGCCGAGCAATGTCTACCCGACCAAGGACGGTGCCTGGATCCTGATCGCCGCGAACCAGGACACGGTGTTCGGCCGGCTCGCTCAGGCCATGGGACAACCCGAACTGGCGACCGACGAACGCTTCAGCACCCACGGCGCGCGAGGAGAACGCCAGCAGGAACTCGACCGGATCGTCGCCGAATTCACCATCGAGCACGAGTCCAAGGAACTCGAGGAGCTGCTCCTCGAACACGCCGTTCCGGTCGGCAAGATCTATCGTCCCGTCGACATGCTCGAGGACGAGCAATTCATCGCACGGCGCAGCATCATCGAGACCGAACATCCCGTCTTCGGGTCCGTACCGATGCAGAACACGTTCCCGCGCCTGAGCCGCACCGACGGAAGCGTGCGCTGGCCCGGGCCCCGGCTGGGCGAACACACCACCGACGTGCTGACCCGGCTCGGTGGATTCGACGACGACGCGATCGTTCGCTTCACCGAGAACGGAATCATCTGATGTTCGGCGATCGAATTCCCTCCGCCGCACGACTTGTCGACGTCGGACTGCGCGACGGTCTGCAGGCCGTCCCGACGTTCGTCGGCACCGACGACAAACTCGCCATCCTCGACGGGTTGTTGGCCGCGGGATTCACCACACTCGAGATCACGTCCTTCGCGCACCCCCGTGTGCTCCCGCAGTTCGCGGATGCGGAGCAGGTCATCGCGGGCGCACCGCGTCCCCCCGGTGTCACCTACAAAGCTCTGGTGCCGAACCTGAAGGGCGCCTTGCGAGCCGTCGAGACGGACATCGACGAAATCGTGATGGTGGTACCCATCGACGAGGAGACCGCCCGGCGCAATCAGAACGCCACCCCCGAGCAATTGTTGTCTGCTCTGGTCGAGGTCGTCGGTCATGCCCATGCGGCGGGCAAGAAGGTCACCGCCGCCCTCGCCACCGCATTCTTCGCGACCTGCCGCGGCCCGGTCGGCATCGACGAGCTGGAGAACGCGATCCGGCGTGTGGTCGATGCCGGTGTCGACTCGCTGTACCTGGCAGGTACCAGCGGCATGGAAACCCCCGTCGAGTTCGAACGCGGCGTCCGGCGTTGCAAGGCCATCGCACCCCACCTGCCGGTGGGCGTGCACCTGCACAACCGCAACGGGTTCGGTCCTGTCAACGCCCTTGCGAGCCTGGTTGCCGGTGCCGACTGGATCGAAGCGTCCTTCGGCGGTCTGGGCGGGGACATGTGGTTCCCTGGTGACAACTCGGTTCTGGGCAACGCACCCATGGAAGACGTCGTCAACCTGCTGCACAGCTTCGGTGTGGGCACCGGAATCGACCTCGATCGGTATCTCGACGTCGTCCGGTTCGCCGAGAAGGCCACCGGTATCGGGTCGTACTCCTTCGTCACCCGCGGCGGAACCCGCGACGAAGTGGCTCGTGCACAATGGTCGGATTGAGATGACACAACAAGGGGTGCGCCGTTGTCCGAGCTGAGCAATGCGATCTTCGACCTGATCGTGGCCGGCACCTTCCGTCCGGGCGAGAAGCTCAACGAGATCGAACTCGCGGAGCGGTTCGGAGTGAGTCGCACCCCCGTGCGCGAAGCGCTCAAGACTCTCGCGAGCAGCGGCGTGATCACCATCGAACGCAACAAGGGCGCCCGGGTGGTCGACCATTCTCCGGACTCGGTGGAGGCGATGTATGCCGCGCGCTCGGTGATGGAGCCGTATGCTGCCAAACTCGCTTCCGAGACGATGAGCGATGAGGACATCGCGGAACTTCGCCGATTGGCGGAGGACATGTACGCCAAGGTGTCCGACGATCCCAATCTCGCCGAGATCGCAGCGCTGAACAATGCTTTCCACTCTGCGATCGTGTCCAAGTGCCCGAACACGCGAGTCGCCGAGATGACCATGAGCATGCTCAAGCCGCTTGTCGCGTCGCGAACGTTCCGGGTGTACACGGAAGCCCAGTTGATGCGAAGCGCACTGCATCATCTCGAGATCGTCGATGCGATGGCGCATCGCGATCCGGAATGGGTGGAAGCGATCATGCGTGCGCACATCAGGTCGGGTTATCACAGCGCGATAGCCGGTCCACCGTGATCCGGACGGCGTCGGACTACTACCGAGGTCGCTCCTGTTCGGTTCCGGCGTCGTACCGGATCACCACGCAACACCGATCCGGCTGCGGGTGCAGTTCGGCATGCGCGTCGGGATGGTCGCTGTCGGCGATCACCCCCTCGATGAGGCGTAAGTTCAATCCGCACACCACATCCAGATGATCCTGGGCGACGAGGTGGAAGGGGCAGTTGCGTAGGTGGACGCGGCCGTCGTCCTCGGCCCGGGGCAGGTATCCGCAGCCGCGCAGCGCCTCCAGGAGATCGCCTCCCGAGTCGGCGACCGCTCGTCGTCCGGCGTCGCGTGCGGCTTCGTCCACCGCCGCCCGCACCGTTCCGTCGGTGTCCTGTTCGACCGCGGAGACGAGCAGCCTGGCGAGCAGTTCGTAGTCGCGCGGCGGCACACTGATGGTCATCTCCGTCGTCGTCCTCGTGTAGACCTTCGCCGGGCGTCCCGCGCCGGGGCCGCCGCGCCCGGCAGGCCGCTGGTAGTCGACCTTGACCAGGCCGGCGTCGGCGAGCTTGTCGAGGTGATAGGCCGCGAGGGTCCGGCCGATATCGAGAGCGGCCGCCACCTCCTCACGCGAGACCGGTTCCTCGCTCTCGGCGACGTACTCGAACAACCGGCGCCGCAACGGATCGTCGAGATTGCTCAACGCTGCCAGCGCCGCCGGCGCGGCAGACCGGGGAGTGGACATGTCCCGACTCTAACACCAAGAAGTATTGACAAATAGTGACTACGGGGCGACTCTAAAAACATAAACTATTGTTTTTACAAAGGGGTCCGTGATGACCACTCCCGCAGCTCACTCGTCTTCCACAGCGCCCGTTGCACCTGCACGTGGCGACGTGATGCACCGCGCCCGAAGTGATCCCGCGTACGGGGCATTCGTATTGCTCCGCATCGGGTTCACCGTGCTCCCGATCGTCATGGGCATCGACAAGTTCACCAACGTGCTCACCTCCTGGCAGGGCTACCTGGCGCCGTGGATCGTCGATTTCGGCCCCCTCGGCGCGCAGCAGGTGATGCTGGTGGTCGGGGTGATCGAGATCGTCGCCGGTATCGCCGTCGCGATCAAACCGCGATACGCGGCCTACATCGTCGCCGCTTGGCTCGCGGGAATCGTGATCAACCTACTGAGCTATCCCGGCTTCTATGATGTCGCCCTGCGTGACGTCGGACTGCTGCTTGCGGCTCTGACCCTGGCGCGGTTGGCGTCCGTGTACGACCCGCCCTGGCGATGACCACCGCCTTCGTCCTCGGCGGTGGCGCCGGTCTCGGTGCCGTAGAGGTGGGGATGCTCTATGCGCTCACCGAACGAGGCATCCGTCCCGATCTGCTGATCGGGACGTCGGCCGGCGCGCTCAACGCCGCCTACGTCGCCGGCCGCGGTACCGGCCTCCCGGCTCTGGACGACCTGGCAGCGATCTGGCGGAATCTGCGCCGACAGGACGTCTTCCCCCTCGATCCAGTACGTCAGCTACTGACTGTGACCGGACTCCGTTCCTCGCTGTGTTCCGACCGGAACCTGCGTCAGCTCATCGAATCCCACTTGTCCTTCGGTGACCTCGAAGACGCGGCGATCCCCGTGCACCTGGTTGCCACCGACCTGCTCACCGGCCGCGAGGTGCTGCTCTCTACGGGGGAGGCCGTCAGTGCCGTGCTCGCCAGTGCCGCCGTCCCCGGTGTTCTGCCCACCGTGCAACGCGAGGGGCTGAGCCTGGTCGACGGCGGTATCGCCGACGATGCGGCCCTGTCTCAAGCAGTGGCCCTCGGTGCGGACGACGTGTGGGTGCTGCCCGCCGGCTACGCCTGTGCCCTGCAGCGTCCCCCGACCACCGCGCTGGCTACCGCGGTGCAGGCTCTGACTCTGCTCACTCACCAGCGCCTGCTGCTCGAGGTTGCCGACTTCTCCGAACGGGTCGAACTGCACGTACTACCCCCACTGTGCCCGGTGTCCGTGTCGCCGATCGACTTCAGCCATGCCGGCGAGTTGATCGAGCGGGCCCATCGGGCGACGGAGGACTGGCTCACAGCCGGCGGTGATCGGCAGGCCCATCCGGAACGTATCCTGTCCCTGCATCGCCACCGACCCGGTCCCGCTGCGGGAGGTAAGGCATCGGTCACTCGATCGCCCACCTTCCCGCTCAGGGGCGCCGAGCGAGAGTAGAGACCGGTCGGTGATGTGGCGCGGCTGAACCTGCTCCACTCACCGTGGAGCTACGACGAAGGACCGGCCCGATTGTTCGGGCCGGTCCTTCTTGTGTGGACGTCACCGTCCGATTCGTCGATCGCCCCTGCACGGCAGGGGGACCACTGTCAGACGCGCTTGACCGCCTCGCGGTGGTCGACGGAGTCGCCCGATGCCTGCAGCCGCGGCGGTTCCTTCGTGAAGAACAGCATCGCGACAGCACCGATCAGACACAGGGCGGTCATGACCAGGAATCCGCCGTCGTAGGTGCCGGTACGAGCGACGCTGAAGCCCATGACCGACGGAGCGACGATGCCGGACAGCGCGAAGCAGGCATCGGCGAAACCGGCGGCCGTGCCGGGCTGGCTGGGGGCGGCATCGATGGACGCGACCCACCAGATACCGCCGGTGATGAAGCCGAAGCCCACGCCCGCGGAGATGCAGATCAGTGCGACGACGATGTTGCCGCGGAAGAACAGGATCGGTGCGATCGACGCGCCCGCCAGCAGCAGTGCGACACCGATGATGATGAATCGCGATCGGATGCTCTGTGTCCGCTTGTACACGCGGTCGACGAGGATTCCGCCGAGCAGTGCGCCCACCACACCGGCTGCCCACGGCGCCACGGAGAATGCGCCGACTTCCTTGATGGACAGGCCGAATTCGTGCTCGAGGTACTGCGGGAGCCAGTACATGAAGGCCCAGAACATGAAGCCCCACGAGAAGTAACCGAGACCGACGAGCCAGAGATTGCGGTTGCGGAGGATCTCGCCCCAATCGGTGCTCGACTCGTGACCGGTCTCCTCACCGTCCAACTGGCCGGCGCGGATGTAGTCCAGTTCTTCCTTCGACACGAACTTCGCCTCGCTCGGCGAGTTCTTCAGCGTCGGATAGGCGATCACGACCCACACGACTCCGACGATCGCCAGAATCCAGAACATTGCCTTCCAGCCGGTGAGGGCGATCAGCTGGGTGAGGATCGGTCCGCCGACGAGCAGGCTGCCGGAGACCGCCACACCGCCGATCAGAGCCAGCGCCTTCCCTCGTTCCTGCGCCGGCAGCCAACGGCTGACGAGGCGGGTCGCTGCGGGGAAGCACGGCGCTTCACCGGCCCCGAGAAGGATGCGTAGCAGGATTAGGCCGATGAACCCGCCGGCGAACGGGGTCAGTGCCGTGGCGGCGGCCCAGATGAACATGCCCACGATGAGCACGCGCCGGGAACCGTAACGGTCGACCAGCGGTCCCGAGAGCAGGGCGAAGAGCATGTAGCCGATCGAGAATGCGGAACTGATGATGCCGTACTCACCGGGAGTGATCCCGAACTCGGAGCGCAGATCGGATGCTGCGAACGAGATGGCACTGCGATCGATGTAGTTGACGATTACCAGGCCCAGAATGATGGCGATGGTCCACCAACGCGATTTCATAGCGAACTCCTCGGATGACGCAGTCGCAGGGTCAGATGACGCCCCGGGCCCGCAGTTCGTCGATGTCCTCGGGACTGCGCCCGAGGTGGGAGAGAACCCTGTCGGTATCGGCACCGGCAGGGCGACCGGTGTGGCGGATCGCACCGGGGGATCGGCCCATGCGCCACATGACGTTCTGCATGCGCACGGGGCCGAGGTCGTCGTCGTCGACGGTGGTGACCATGTCGGTCGCGACGACTTGCGGATCTGTCAGCAGGTCACTGGGTCGGTAGACCGGTGCCACAGCGGCGCCGGCCTCCTCGAAGGCGACGACGACCTCGTCGCGAGTACGGTCGGCGATCCAGTCGCCGACGTACTTGTCGAGCAGGTCCGCGTGCTCGGCGCGGGTGCGGCCGGTGGCGAACCAGTCTTCGTCGATGACTTCGGGATGCCCTACCAGGCGCAGTACCCGTTCGGCGATCGCCTGTGCGCTCGTGGACACGGCTACCCAGTGGTCGTCCTTGGTGCGGTAGAGATTTCGCGGGGCATTGTTCTGCGACCGGTTGCCGGTGCGCTGTTGGTCGATGCCCAGCTGATCGGCGTAGATCACGCCGGGGCCGACGGCGGTCATGATCGGTGTGAGGAGATCGAGGTCGATCTCCTGACCGGTACCGCCGTTGCGTTCACGCTCGAACAACGCCATCGACACCGCCGAGGACCCGGCGACTCCGGCGATGGAGTCGGCGAGGCCGAATGCCGGCAGGGTGGGAGGGCCGTCGGGGTGGCCGGTGAGATGGGCGAAGCCGCTCATCGATTCCACCAGCGTGCCGAACGCGGGACGTGTCGCATACGGTCCTTGTTGTCCGAAACCGGTGACCCGCAACATGATCAGTGCGGGATTCCGCTCGGCGAGTTCGGTATAGGACAGGCCCCAACGCTCGAACGTGCCGGGTCGGAAGTTCTCGACCACCACGTCGGCTTCGGCGGCGAGATCGCGGAAGATCTCCTGACCGTCCGGTGTGCTCAGGTTCAGGGTGACGGTCTGCTTGTTGCGGCTGACCATCTTCCACCAGAGCGGGACGCCGTTCTTGTCCAGGCCGTGCCCGCGCATCCCGTCCGGCTTCGCCGGGTGTTCGATCTTGATGACCTCGGCGCCGAAGTCACCCAGGATCTGTGCGGCGAGCGGCCCGGCAAGGATGGTGGACGCGTCGAGGACCTTGATCCCGCGCAGGGGACCGGCAGGGAGCTTGTCGTCGGTCAACGGGTGTCTCCTCAGTACGGGCGGGCGAGGTAACGGCCGGCGGGCGTGCCGGTGACCGCTCCGTCGGCCAGGACCCGGTTACCACGCACGAAGGTGTCGGTCACCGCAGCGGTGAGCTCGAATCCCTCGAACGGCGTGTATTCCTGGGTGGATTCGGAATCCGCCGCGTGCACGGTCCAGGTTCGGTTGGGGTCGACGATCGCGATGTCGGCATCGGCGCCCTCGGCGAGTCGTCCCTTGCCGGGCAGACCGTAACGGTCGGCCGGGTTGGTGGAGAGCAGCTGCGCGATGCGGCGCAGGGACAGTCCGCGCTTGCGGCCTTCGCTGATCAGGCCGGGAAGGAGGTATTCGGTTCCGCCGAAGCCGGACTTGGCGGCGAACACGTCGTCGCGGTCCTCACCGAACTTGACCTCGTCCTTGCAGCAGGCATGGTCGGAGACGACCCAGTCGATGTTGCCGGCGAGCAGGTGCTCCCACAGCGCCTCGACGTCCTCGCGCGGACGGATCGGCGGGTTGACCTTGGCACCGAGTCCGTTGGCGTTGTCGATGTCGGTGAGCAGGTGGCCGATGGTGACCTCGCGGCGGAAGTTCACATGCGGGAAGGCCTCGGCCATCTTCATGGCGGCCTTCAGTGCCTTCGCCGAGCTCAGGTGCAGCAGGTTGATGTTCGGCAGGCCGGTCTCGTCGGCGAGGAAGGACGCAATGGTCACGGCCAGGCCTTCGGAGTGCTGAGGCCGGGAGGCGCTGTAGGCGGCGAGGCCGCTGAGCTTGCCCTCCTGCTCGACGATCTTGGTGTAGGCGCTCATGATCTCGGCGGTCTCGCAGTGCAGCGACAGCGAGATGTGCGGGGCGAGATCGGGGAACTGCTCGCGGGCTTTCTGGACGCCTCGCATGACGAACTCGAAGTGCGCGATGTCGTAGCGCTCGTCCTCGGGGATCATCAGGAAGTCGCTCTGCGAGGTGGAGCGTCCGTGCAGGCCGTGGCTGCCGTAGAACATGAAGATCTTGAAGGACGTGACGCCCTGTTCCGACGCGAGCGCGGGGATCTCACCGATGTGCTGCTTGGACATCGGGGCGAGATGGAACGCGTAGTCGATGTAGCTGCGCCCGGCGGAGGCGTCGAGGACCTCGGGGAAGAAGTCGGCGTACGCGCCACCCTTGTTCAGGTAGTACTGTCCGGTGCGCATGTAGGTCAGAGCAGTGGTGACGCCGCCCTGCGCGCTGGCCCGGGACTCGGTGTGGGTGTCCTCGGAGAGCGGGTTGTAGATACCCCAGTGCTGATGGGCATCGACGACACCGGGGAACACCAGCTTGTCGGTCGCGTCCACGATCTCGGCACCGTCGGCCTGTAGATCGGGGCCGATGGCGGCGATCTTGCCGTCGACGACGAGGACGTCGGCGATGTCGCCTTCCATGGCCGCGGTGTCCTCGGTGCGGACGACGGTGCCGTTCTTGATGAGGTAGCTGGTCATGTCATCTCCTGGGGAGTATCGGGACAGGTGGTGCGTTTTCAGACGGTTACGGTGCTGCTCACGTGCTCGGCGGCGAGATAGGCCAGACCGAGCGCGGTGATCAGACCGTTGCCGGCGAGGTAGCCGCCGGCTCCGTGACCGGAGATTCCGACGGCGGCGCCGCCGGATGCGTACAGGCCGGGAATGGGGGCTCCGTGGGCGAGTACGCGGGCGTGTTCGTCGACGACGAGTCCGCCCTGGGTGTGGAACAGTGCCGGTTTGACGGCGATCGCGATGTAGGGCGCGGTCAGGGGGTGTCGGGTATCGGTGCGTCCTTGTCGATCGGGCTCGAGTCCGGCCGCGGCGCTGTGGGCGGCAGTGAGCTCGTCCTCGAGTGCTGATGCGGGCACCCCGATGGCGTCGGCGAGGTCGGTGGACGTGGCGGCCCGCACCAGCGACCCGCTCTCGGCGACGGTGCGGAAATCGTCGAACGCCCAGCACAGTTCTTCGATGTGCTCGTCGATGATGATCCAGCCGGTAGATCCGGGTCGGGCGGCGAGCAGGGCGGCGAATTCCGAGTATCCGGTGGTCTCGGGGGCGAATCGTCGGCCGGTGCTGTCGACGACGATACCGCCGTGGACCACAGTCGCCCAGCCGACGAGCGTCTGACTGCGCGACGAAAGCGCAGCGTGGCCCTGGTAGGCGTCGAGGAAACCGGTGTCGGCTCCGAGTCGCCCACCGATGCGGAGCGCGTCGCCACGGCTGAACTGACCACCGTGGTAGTGGGCGTCCGCGATTTCGGGCATGTGGGCCCGGACCAGGTCGCGGTCGGCACCGAAGCCGTTCGTCGCCAGAAGCACGGCCCCGGTCGTGAGCCGTTCGGTGTTTCCGTCGGGGGTGGCGATCTCTACTCCGGTCACGCGGCCGTCGACGGTGTGGACCTCGCGCAGACTCATCGGGGCGATCAGTTCGATCCGAGGGTGTGCCTGGGCGTGGTGCACCAGGTGACGCAGCAGGTGGGAGCCGTGCCGGCCGGGAATGCTGTGGCAGCGGTCGGCGGTGTGTCCCGGATAGCGGAAGTCGGTGACGAGCTCGAGGTCGAGGCCCTGGACGTCGGCCAACCAGGTGACCAGTGCGCCGCTGACCTCGGTCAGTGCCCGAGCGACTCGCTGATCTGCCGTTCCTGCGGTCTTGCGGGTGATGTCGTCGAGGAAACGGCGCGGATCGTCCCCGACACCGGCCGCATCCTGCCAGCGTGTCCCCGCGGCAGGGATCATCGCCGTGCACATCGAAGTGTTGTTGCCGCGCTGGAAGTGTTCGTCGGCGTCGATGACCAGAACGTTCGCGCCCAGTTCCGCGGCACGCAGGGCCGCGACGAGCCCACCGCCCGCGCCGGCGACGACGAGGTCGAAATCCTGACCTGTCACCACTGCCTCCTAAGTGTGTTCCGCTGAGCGAAACATCGGAAAGTGATCTCCTGCACTATGCGCCTTGGTGAATCGATGCGCAAGTGCGAATTGCGCGCATTTGCCTGCGAAACCTGGATGTAACTCGCCGTCATGCGTCTGGACAATCGTTTCGCTAAGCGGTACAAAGTCTCCAAGGCCTCGAACGGTCGTGCCGCTCCGGCAGCATGTCCAGCAGACCTGTCAACGTGTTCACCACCCGAACCGACCGGGGAACGGAGCCACAATGGAGCCCTCGACTGGCGGCACCACCTCCGCCGCACGATCCGCGGAAGTACTGCTCGAGTTCGGTCGTCGCTCGAGCGCGCTCGGCGTCTCGGAGATCGCCCGCTCCACCGGGATCTCCAAGGCGGTCACCCACCGCATCCTCACGACCTTCGTCGAATGCGGCCTGCTGCTCTACGAGCCCTCGACGCGCCGCTACCTGCTCGGCCCTGCCGCTGCCACGCTCGGAGCCCGTGCGCTGGATGTGTCTCCGTTGCGCCGCGTCGCCCGCAGCGCCCTGGAAGACCTCCAGCGCGCCACCGGCGAGACCGCGACGGTGACCGGCCGCTTGCCGGGCGGGCGCGTCTACCTCGACCAGGTCGAGAGCACCCAGGAGATCAAGATGACCGTCGAACTGGGGCGCCGCTTCGAGCTGTACAGCGGGTCGTCGGGACGCATCATTCTCGCGTACCTGTCGGAGTCCGAGCAGGAGGACGTGCTGTCCCGGCAATTGACGCGCCTGACCGGGAAGACCATCACCGATCCGGCCGCGCTGCGTGCAGTGCTGCAGGAGGCGCGTGAGCGAGGTGTGTGCCGATCGACCGGCGAACGACAGGAAGGCGCGGCCTCGATCGCCGCGCCGGTCTTCGGTGCCGACGGCACGGTCGTCGGCTCGCTGTCGGTCTGCGGACCGAGCTACCGCATGACCGACGAAGCATTCGACCGCTACGAGGACGCGCTCGTCGAAGCGGCACAAAGGGTTTCGCGCGCGCTCGGATACCGACAGGTTCACACCCCGGTGGGAGAACCGGTATGACGCCCCGCAGCTGGTTGTACGTTCCGGGCCATCGCGCAGACCGCATCGACAAAGCGCTCGCCAGCGACGCCGATGCCGTCGTCATCGACCTCGAGGACGCAGTACCCGTCGATGCGAAGAAACGCGCGCTCGACAACGCCATCGCGGCCGTGCTCAGCGCACCTGCGGACCGCGTCGTCTGGTTGCGGCTCAACGCCATCGGATCGCAGTGGATCGACGACGAGATCGCCGCGTTGTCGGCCGCCGATCGAACCCCGGCCGGCGTTCGACTGCCGAAGGCCGACGATCCCGATACGGTTGCGGCGACCGCCGATCGGTTCGACTGTCCGGTCCACGCGATCATCGAATCCGCTGCGGGCCTGCTCGCCGCACCGCAGATCGCGCGATGCCATCCCCGCGTCACCGGAATCGCACTCGGCGAAGCCGACCTCGCCGCAGACCTGCGTACCGAACCCGACGGACTGACCTGGGCGCGCGGCTGGATCGTCACAGCCGCACGCGCAGCGGGACTGTCGTCGCCGATCCAGAGTGTCTGGACCGCAGTGAACGACCTGGACGGGCTCGCGGAATCGTCCCGAGCGGGCCGCATCCAAGGATTCTTCGGACGCTCCGTCGTCCACCCGAAGCAGATCGACATTGTCAACGAGGCCTACGCGCCATCGACCGAGGAACGAGAGCGCGCGCAGCGCATCGTCGACGACGCGTCCGCGTCCTCGGCAGCGGGGGAGTCCGCAGTTCTCGACGAGAACGGCAGATTCATCGACCCCGCGGTCGTTGCGAACGCTCGCGTCGTACTCGACCGAGCCCAGGCCATCACAGTACGAGGAGCCACATCATGACCGAACAAACCATCGCCGGTCCCGACGCACTGTTGAATGCGGTCGTCGACACCGACGTCGACATCGTCGAGCTCGGACATCCCCACACGACCGGTATGCCCTGCTCACCGAACCACCCCGGATTCCGGATGACGCTCATCCGCCGGCACGGCGACATGGTCCGGCCCGACGGCGGATCGGCATCGAACGAAATCATCGTGACCGGCGGACACGTCGGCACCCACGTCGACGCGCTCTCCCACGTCAGCCACGAGGGCAAGCTGCACGGCGGCATCGACGCCGAGGAAGCCCAGCGCGGTGGCAAGTTCTCCCGGCTCGGCGCCGAATCCATCCCCTTCATGCTTCGTCGCGGACTGCTCCTCGACGTCGCCCGGGTCCGCGGCGTCGACTCCCTCGAAGCGGGGCAGGCGGTCACCGAACAGGACCTGCGCGACGCTGCCGACGCCGCCGGTGTGACGCCGCGCCGCGGTGATGTCGTGCTGATCCGTACCGGGTGGGCCCGGCACTTCGACGATCCGCAGCGCTACCTCGGACAGCAGGACGGTGTTCCGGGTGCCGATGTCGGTGCGGGCCAGTGGCTCGCGGCCAGCGGCATCGCCGCCGCCGGCGCAGACACGACCGCCTTCGAACACATCCCGGCGGGCAAGGGACACAGCGTTCTTCCGGTTCACCGAGTATTGCTGGTGGAGAACGGAATCCACATCATCGAGCACCTGAACCTCGAGGATGCCAGCGCCCGCGGCCTGACCGAGTTCACGTTCGTCATGGCACCGCTGCGCATCACCGGCGGTACCGGTTCGCCCGTGCGCCCCGTCGCGGTGGTGGCGTCGTGACCAGCACCGAGACCCGACACGATCTGACCGGAACGGTCGTCGGCCGGCTCGCAGCTCTCGCCGCCGACATCCGCACCACGGGACTGCCCGCGGAACTGCGCAAGGACGTCGCGCGGCGGGTACTCGACCTGCTCGGAAACTCACTCGCGGCGCACGACCAGCCGTCCGCTCGCGCCGTCACCGAGGTGGCACGCAACTGGTCCGGCGCAACCGCGGCCACCGGTATCGGCACCGGAGAACGATTCCCGGCGGCCACTGCCGCGCTGGTCAACGGCACACTCGCCCACTCGATGGACTCCGATGACACCCACCTGCCGTCGGTGCTGCACCCGTCGGCCTCGGTGATCCCGGCGGCGCTCGCTGTGGGTGAAGCCATGGGAGCCTCCGGGGCGGCCGTTCTCGACGCCGCGGGTGTGGGTATCGAGATCGTGGTTCGCCTCGGTATGGGCGGCTACGACGAGGAACTCGGCAACTCCGAGTTCTTCGAACGTGGCCAGCACGCGACCTCCATCTGCGGTGCCGTCGGTTCGGCTGCCGCCGCAGCGATGCTGTACGGACTCGACGCCGAAGGCATCGCGGACGCCATGGGCATCGCCGCGAGCTTCGGCGCCGGATTGCTCGAAGCCAACCGCACCGGCGGCACGGTCAAGCGGACCCACTGCGGATGGGCAGCGCACTCCGGTGTCACCTCGGCAGAGTTCGCTCGGGCCGGGCTGACGGGACCGCCGACCGTGATCGAAGGACGCTTCGGATTCCTGCACGCCTTCTGTGGCGATCGGGCCGACACCGCGAAGGTGCTGGACGGACTGGGCGAGCACTGGGAACTGCCGGGCATCTTCTTCAAGCCCTATCCGTGTAACCACTTCACCCACGCCGGTATCGACGCCGCACGAGCGCTCGTCCGCGACGGCCTGGACCCGGCCGATATCGTGGAAATCCAGCTCGGCGTGCCGAAGCCGGTACTGCGCACGATCGCCGAGCCGCCGGCCTCGAAGGCTGCTCCCGAATCCGGTTACCACGCGGCCTTCTCAGGCCCGTTCACCGTTGCACGAGCATTGCTCGGCGGCTCGGGGCTCGGTGTGGGACATGCCGATTTCACCGACGAGGCCGCGAAGGATCCGCGCACACTCGAACTCGCGCGGCTGGTCACGAGTTACAGCGACGACCGCTGCGACGAGATCTACCCCCACCAGTTCCCGGCGGTGCTCCGGGTACGTACCCGGGACGGTTCCTGGTACGAGGCTCGCGTCGACCACAATCGTGGTGGTCCGGCGAATCCGCTCTCCGACGACGAACTCACGATGAAGTTCGATCTCAACGTCGAAGGCCGGTTGTCGCCGGAGAGCGCCGCAGCGGTCGCCGGAGCCGCGCTGGCGCTCCCCGCCGCCGAGTCACTCGATGCCCTGATGGCGACCGTGCGCGGTTGATCGGCGCAACGTGCGGGTCGGGATGCGTGCCGTCCGGCCGGCACGCGAAAAGGCGGGCCTTCTTCGGTAGCTCTTGTACCGAGAAGACCCGCCTTCGTCGCAGCGCCCTACGGATCGCGCATGTGGCCGCGGGACCCTGCGACCGCCGTCAGGACGGTGTCGCCGTTCGTAGCTCGCGGCGAAGCAATTTACCCGTCGCCGTCTTCGGGATGTCGGAGATGATCTCGACGAAGCGTGGGCACTTGTAGGCGGCCAGTCGCTTCTTCGTGAACGCGATCAGCTCATCGGGCGTGACCGTGGCTCCGGGGCGGAGGCTGACGAAAGCCTTGACCGTCTCGCCGCGGTATTCGTCGGGCACACCGACCACCGCAGCTTCGCGAACGGCGTCGTGTTCGTAGAGCACGTCCTCGACCTCGCGAGGCCAGACCTTGTAGCCACTGGCGTTGATCTGATCCTTCTTGCGATCGATGATGTAGAACCAGCCGTCGCTGTCCATATAGCCGACATCGCCGGTGTGCAGCACGCCGTTCGGGATCGAGTTCGCGGTGGCCTCCGGCTTGTTCCAATACCCCGCCACCACCTGCGGTCCCGCCGTCACGAGCTCCCCGACCTCGCCCGGGGGAAGGTCGTTGCCGTTGTCGTCGACGATCCGCACGACGGTGTCGTAGACCGGCACGCCCACAGAGGTCGCGCCGGTCAGCTCGTCGACCGGTGCCCGCCTGCCGAGCGGCACCCCATGCGACGGGGAGGTCGTCTCGGTGAGGCCGTAGATGTTGTGGATGTAGTGGCCGAATCGTTCCTCGAACGCCGCGATGGTGCTCGGTGGGATCGGTGCCCCACCCGAATAGATCTTGGTCAGGCTCGCCAGGGTCTCCTTGCTCGCGTTCGGGGCGTTCATCAACGCGATGAACACCGTGATCGATCCGACGGTGAACGTGGCGCGTTGCTTTTCGATCGTGTCGATGGTGTCGGCCGGATCCATGCGGTACATCAGGACCAGCGGTGCACCGGTCAGCAGTGACAGGGCGATGTGGCCGACGAGTCCGGTGATGTGGAACAGCGGTGCGACGCCGAGGACGACGTCGTCGGGGCCGATGTCGATCCAGTCCCGGTAGGTCTGCGCATTGAACGCCACGTTGCGGTGGGTGGTCATCGCGCCCTTCGGCGGACCGGTGGTCCCGGAGGTGTACGTCAGGAAAGCGACCGTGTCGGGGCCGATCTCGGCAGGAGGGACGGTCCGGCCCCGGAAGGCCGCGAGCATCTCCGCCATGTCCGTCGTGCCCGCGCACTCGATGCGTTCGACGCCGGCGAGGGTGCCGCTGTTCGCACTCTGGTACTCCAGTTCCGACGTCGTGATCACGGTGCGCACGTCGGTCGACTCGACGACCTTCGCTGCCACGTCGGTGTAGAGGGATTGCAGCGCCACGAGGACAGTGGCACCGGAGTCGCGCAGGATCTCCTCGAGTTCGCGTTCGCGGTACATCGGGTTGGCGGACACCGCGATACCGCCGGCCTTCCACGTTCCGAGCTGGGCGATCACGAACTGCGGCACGTTCTGTGCGTAGATCGCGACTCGTTCCCCCGGACGGAACCCGGCGTCGAGGATGCCGGCGGCGAAGGCGTCGCTCAGTTCGTCGAGTTCGCCTGCAGTGATCCGGCCGTCGAAGTAACGGATGATGTCGGCGTCCGGATTGCGGTCGACGGTCGCCCGGAACATCGCCAGGGCATTGTCGAACTCGATCGTGCGTGGTTGCCGTTGCGCAGCGTCGTACTGCGACAACCACACCTTGTCGTCGTAGATGGTCATGGTTCGCCTCAGCGGATGACGATGGGATTCACCGGGGCGCCGGTGCCGTTGACGATCTTCAGTGGCGCGGCGGTGTAGAGGAAGCTCCATCGGCCGTCGGCGGCGCAGGCGTCGGCGAGGTCGTCGAGCCAGGCGATCTCCGTCAGCGTGACACCGAGATTGCGCATCAGCGCGCAGTGCAGCGGCAGTGCGACGCCGCTCTGCGGGTCGTAGGTCACCTCGTTGGCGATCGTGTCGGTCACCAGGTTCGGAATCTCCTTGTCCTGGAACCACTCGACGAGTTCGGGGGAGTAGGTCAGGCCGGGTTCGCAGAATCCGTCGTAGAACTGTCCGGGGTTGTTCAGCTCGTACCAGTACTTGAGCCATCCGGTGCGGATGATCAGGATGTCGTGCGGCTCGATGGTCACACCCTGGGCGGTGGCAGCTTCCTCGAGGTCGCGGTGGTCGAAGGTTTCACCTTTGTCGAGATAGGGCTTTCCGCGATGGCGGGCCATGTCGATGAGGACGCCGCGACCGACGACGCCCTTCTCCGCGATCGGGAGGACGGAGGCCTTGTCCATTCCTCCGACGGTGCTGCGGGCGTCGTAACCGTTCCAGAGTTTGCCGTCGTACCAGACGTGGCCGAGTGCGTCGTACTGGGTCGATCCCTGGAGGAAGACCAAGGCGGTGTCGTCGGCGTAGTGCAGGCCACCCGGGAAGGCCGGAGCCCCGTCGCCGTCCCAGGAGCTCTCGTCGAGCACGTTCTGCCGCTTGATTCCTTCGCGACCCGGCCAGAGCGGGTCGCCGGGGCTCTCGGCGCGTCCCATGTGGATCTGGAGTGTGAAGGTCTCGCCCGACTTGACATGCTGGACGCCGCGCAGAACCTCTGCTGCGTCGAGGTAGTTCAGTGCACCCAGCTCGTCGTCGGGTCCCCACTTGCCCCAATTGCTCGGCGCGTTCTCTCCGAGCAGTTCGCGCATTGCGGGAGCGTCGACCTCGGTCATGTTGTCCTCCATCGGGTAAACAGCGGGAGCGAGCACACGCTCGGTGCCGCCTATGGTGCACGTCACACTTGCCGACGTCAACGGTTCGATATTTTCCTGAAAAGGCCTGCGAGACAGCCGTGCAAATGGATACGCTGCCCGGAACGGCCGAGGGCCGGGTGGGCAGTGTTCAGTTATTCCAAACACAGGAGTTGTCGGTGAGCGCGGTTTCGGTCGACAGGTCGGCGTCGGTCGGGGCCGGGTTGCGCCAGGTACGGACTGCGCGCGGCATGACGCTGCGGGGCCTGGCCCAGCGCATCGACGTCAGCCCGGCCACGCTGAGTCAGATCGAGAACGACAAGACCGGATTGACCGTTGATCGCTTGAACCGCATCGCCGACGCACTCGGAGTGCGGCCGGCGGACATCCTCGAAGCCGGTCGGACGGCACTTGTGGCACCCGCAGTGGAACCCGAAACCCTCGTTGCGGCCCGGCCAGACCGCCTCGGACAGACCGAAACGCGCCGGCAGTGGCGTGAGTACGAGCCGTTGCCGCTCGCGCCCGTGGTCCAGGCCGCGCTCGAGGAGATCCTCGCCGTGGGTTACCACGGCACGAGCATGCGCGAGATCTCCAAGCGCTGCGGCCTGTCGGTTCCCGGCATCTACAACTACTTCACCAGCAAGCAGGACATCCTGATGACGATCTATCAGGTGACGATGGACGATCTGGAGCAGCGCACGCGCGGCGCACTCGCCGAAGGGGCCGGCCGAGATCCTGTCACGGTCTTCACATTGTTGATCGAGAACCTGGCGCTGTACCACACGCACCGGCGCGAACTCGGCTTCATCGGTGCCAGTGAGATGCGTTCTCTTACAACGGAGAATCGACGGATCATCGCCAACAAGAGGAACTGGCAACAAGCGGTCGTCGACGAGAAGGTGCTGGCCGCCGTGCGCGCCGGATCGTTCCGGGTCCGCAATCCCGAGGACGCCGCTCGCGCCGTGGTTTCGATGTGTACCGCTCTCCCCACCTGGTGGCGACCCGGCGGGCGGATGAGCCCGGAAGAAGTCGCGAACCTCTACGTGGAGTACGCCCTCGATCTCATGCAGTACCGAGGCGCAGACCTCGACCGCAATCCCTGACCGAACCTCGACCCCGTTTCACGACGTCCCCGACCGAACCTTCGAGGGAGAAACCGTATGACCGACGTAGCCAACAGCATGCTCACCGCGCAGACGAACACCGGATCACTGGATCTTCGACCGTCTCCCAGAGCACTCGAACTCGAACAGGCGCTGGTGGAGTTCATGCACAGCCACGTGTTCCCCGCCGAACACGAATACGAGGCCTACCGGCGCAACGTCGGTCCCGACGACCACACCGTCCCACCCGTCATCGAGACCCTCAAGCAGGAGGCCCGCAAGCGGGGCCTGTGGAATCTGTTCCTGCCGTCCGAATCCGGCATCGGGCAGCTCGACTACGCCGGACTCGCCGAAATCACCGGCTGGAGCCTGCATCTCGCCCCGGAAGCCACCAATGGGCAGGCTCCCGATACCGGCAACATGGAACTGCTCCACCTGTTCGGCACCGATGATCAGAAGAAGCAGTGGCTCGACCCACTGCTGAACGGCGAGATCCGGTCCGCTTTCTCGATGACCGAGATCGCCGTGGCCAGCTCCGATGCCACCAACATCGAGACCAGAATCGAGCGCGACGGCGACAGCTACATCATCAACGGTCGCAAGTGGTGGACCAGTGGCGCCGCGGATCCTCGCTGCAAGGTGCTGATCGTCATGGGCAAGACCGATCCGAGTGCCGACACCCATCGTCAGCAGTCCATGATCCTGGTGCCGATCGACACTCCGGGGGTCACGATCGTCCGCGACCTGCCGGTGTTCGGACGACACGACCAGCACGGTCACTGCGAAGTCGTCTACGACAACGTCCGCGTTCCCGCCGAGAACCTCCTCGGGGAGGAGGGCGGCGGCTTCGCCATGGCGCAGGCACGTCTCGGACCCGGCCGCATCCACCACTGCATGCGCGCACTCGGCGCCGCCGAACGAGCCCTGGCATTGATGACCACGCGCGCGCAGGGACGTGTCGCCTTCGGCAAGACACTGGCCGAGCAGGGTGTCGTGCAGCATCAGATCGCCGAATCGCGCGTCGCGATCGAACAGGCCCGGCTGCTGTGCCGTCTCGCGGCCAAGACCATCGACGAACACGGCAACAAGGCCGCCGCCCCGTACGTGTCCGCCGCGAAGGTCGCAGTGCCGCGCATGACCCTCGAGGTCATCGACCGGGCGATCCAGGTGCACGGCGGCGCGGGTATGAGCGACGACGTCCCCCTGGCCGCAATGTACGGCTGGCACCGCGCCATGCGCATCTACGACGGGCCCGACGAAGTGCACCTGCGCACGATCGCCAAGAACGAACTACGCAAGTACCCGAAGTGACCGCGCTCCTCGTACGGATGGGGACGCAGCCGATCGAAGGGCCGGCACCGTAGGCCGATCACGACCGTGCGTCGGACTTTCCCTCCCCTCGACATAGTGTCTGCCTATGGCCGCCGGTTTCGAATTCTCCTGGGCTCAATTCCTGTGGATCGTGCTCATCTTCGTGGGCGTGCCGACCCTGATCGGCGTGAGCACGGTGTGGGTTGCCTGGCAGCGGGAGCGTGCCGGTGTCCGGAGTCCGACGAGCGACCACGAGCAGACCGGTGATCGACCCGTGGGTCTCGGCCGGCGCGGCCTGTGGGCGACCGGTGCAACCGCATTCGCACTCGGATTCTTGTCCTGCGCGGGATGGTTGAGTTGGTCGGCAGAGCACGACGGAGAATTCCGAGGCCCCGGCCTGCCCGCACCGAACGAGTTCCCCACCTGGCAGGTGATCGCCTGTGGAGTGACCGCCGTGCTGGCGTGCCTCCTTTCCGCTCGTCGATCCCGCTGGGTGGTGAGCGGCGGACTGGCCGCCGCAATCGGCACGGCGGCAGGATTCACCACCGCCTTCAGCGTGGTGGCCAGTACCGACGACACCGGTCAGGCGGGAGTGGGTGTGATGCTGTCGGAGATCGGATGGGGCATCGGGCTGTGCCTGCTGATGCTTGTCAGGGCCGCTTGGATCAGAGTTGCGCGTCGCAGAGCGGTGGGCGCGTCGTAGCTCATCGATGCGGTGGTGGGAAACGATCCGGTGTCCCGCCGAGTCCGTGGAATGTCGAGATCCGAGCACCGGCTCCGTCCCAGCAGCAAACGGACGAGACAACATCGAAGGATGGATCCCATGGCACACGTACGACGCTTCGATCATGTCGGCCTGACCGTCTCGGACCTCGACGCCGCGACGGCGTTCTTCGTCGGCCTCGGCTTCGAGGTCGAAGGCACCGGCACTGTGCAGGGCGACTTTCCCGCGACCGTCTGCGGTCTGCCCGGCACGCACTGCGACATCGTGATGCTCCGACCGCCGGACGGAGGAGCCCGGCTCGAACTCTCGAGGTTCATCGCACCCGACCACCTTCCCGGCTCGCCGACGGCGATGCCCAACGAGCTCGGGATCCGCAATGTGTCGTTCGAGGTCGGCGATCTCCACGCTGCCGTCGATGCTGTCGCCGAGCGGGGATACGGCCTCGTCGGGGGCATCGGTGAGTACGAGAACAGTGTGCGAATGGCGTACGTGCGGGGACCCGACGGGATCATCGTCTCGCTGTTCGAACAGTTCGGTTGACGCTCGTCCCTACCCGCGGAGATCGGCACCGAAAGTCTGAGTACATGCGTGCGCAGACTGCTAGGGTGCCGGAGTGCAGATCGCCATCGTCGTCTTCCCGGGTCTGACCGCACTGGATGTCGTCGGACCGTACGAAGTGCTCCGGTACCTTCCGGAGGCGGACGTGCGCTTCGTCTGGCACGAGACCGGACCGGTCGTTGTCGACAGCGGAATGCTCGCGCTCGGCGCGACACACACGTTCGACGAGACACCGTGCCCGGACATCGTGCTCGTACCCGGGTCGGGGACAGCCATCGCCGTCGCCGCCGAGGACAACCGTCTCCGCGAATGGCTGCGCAGCGCACACCGGACATCGACGTGGACCGTCTCCGTATGCGGCGGCGCGCTGATTCTCGCCGCGGCGGGACTCCTCGAGGGCCGACGCGCGGCGTCGCACTGGCAAGCGCTGACGGCGTTGCGCGCGTTCGGAGCGGTTCCGTGCGGTGACGAACGGGTGGTCTTCGACGGCAAAGTCGTCACCTGCGCCGGCGTCTCCGCCGGAATCGACCTGGCACTGTCGCTCGCGGCCCGGATCGCGGGGGAGGAACGCGCGAAGGCGATCCAGTTGATGATCGAGTACGACCCCGCCCCGCCGTTCGACAGCGGTCACACCAGTTCGGCGTCGCGGCACACGAAAGTGCTGGCCAACGCACTTCTCACCCGCGACGCCGTTCGCGTTTCCAATATGACTGCGGCAAGTCGTTTGGCGTGGTCGGCGGTGATCGACGGAGTGCGCGCTCGCCGATCGCGGACACGCGCTCGATGATCGGCCGGCCGGTTCAGCTCGTCTCGGCCGTTCTCGCTGCATCCAGTTCGGCACGGAGAGAAGTCGATTCGGTCTTCAGCGTCAGATTCTCCGCCTGAAGCGTCCTCGTCTCGTCGCGCAAGGCGGTGATCTCGTCGCGCAGTGCCGACAGTTCGGCCCGCAGTTCGTCGCCACGCGCCCGTGCTGCGGTCTCGGCCGCCTGGGCCGTCGCGGCGGTGATGCGCGATTCCTCGAGTCGGCTCCGTAGCTCGGAGGTGCGGTCGCGCTCGGTGGTGAGCTCGGTGTCGAGGCGTTCGCGGGTCGCGACCTCCCGGTCGAGCGCGGCCTGCAGGCGCGCGAGCTCGGCTCGCAGATCGGTGATCTCGACGGTCGCGCGCTCACGCTGGGCAGCCGCGTCGTCGAGTTCCCGTCGCTGTGCGGTGAGGGACTCGTCCTGCTGATCGATCGTCGCTCGCAGGTCGCCGACAGTTCGTGTGTGCTCGGCGGTCGCTGCCTCGAATTCGTCCTTCCACCGCTGCAGTGTTGCGGCGTGCTCGTCCTTCAGCCGAGTCAGCTCGGCGTGATGCGCTTCCTCGAGTCGGCGCACCTGTTCGGTGTGTGCGGTACGAGCGTCGGCGAGTTCGGCATCGACGGCAGCCACTGCGGCGTCGGCGTTGTCGCGGTCCTCGATTGCCTGGGCGAGTTGTTCGCGTAGCCGGACGATCTTCGCGTCGGCGTCGGCTTTGACCTTCGCGAGTTCGGCGGCCGACCGCGTCATCTGAGCCTCGAGGGCCTCGGCGTCGGTGAGCTTGTCGACCGCGGTGGTGATCCGCTCGGCGATCGCCGAGTACTGCTCGACGGTGTTGGTGGCCAACGCGCGTAGTGCAGTGGTGGCGGCCGTGAGCGCGGAGACCGCATCGTCCGGGCTCTCGACGACCGGCGGGGCCATGCCGGCGGCTTCCTTCTTGGCACGCTCGCGTTCGCGATAGGCGCGCACGCGGTCGGCTGCGGTGGCGTACTTCCGGGGGCGTCCCACCCGAGGCTTGCTCGGGTCGTCCTCGTCGGTGGTTGCTTCGAGGGCGGGGGAGTGTGCGTCGGTCATGGATGTCCTCGTCGTGGCGCCGAAATCGCAGGTCGTAGGTATCGTACCGCATTTAGTTACTTTATTACAGAACCAGACTGTAATGAAACGAAACGATACGAAACATGCTGAACTGGCCAAACAACGTACCATTTCCGGTTTCGTAACTACTAGCGCCATCGAAACCGCTCGCTTTCGTCCGTGATCGAGTGGGAGCACGGATCGTCATAATCCCCACTTATGACGATCAAATGCGGGGCGACGGTCGAAAATTGTGCACCCTCGGATCGAGGGGCCGGGACGCCTGCCGAGGGGAGGGCCCCTCGACTGTGGCGCCGGTCACCGAGTGTGCGGAGCTCGAGTTGTCTACTGTCTGCCCCAGCCGGCGGATGCAATGAAAGGCATTGCAGCGCTGGGCAGTCTGCGCTCGCCCGAGCGCGTGTACCTGTACACCGAAGGAAGAGGTAATCGAATGGGCTCTGCAGCAACGTTCCTCGCGGATGTTCTCGTCGCCGTCATCACGCAGCTGATCGAGACCGGATCGTCGTCCGGATCCTGATCCGTCACCGTCGTGGTCGCTCTCCCGCTCGTCACACGGAGAGCGACCATAGACGCAGGACAGAGGGGGTACAAGGATGAAACACGTCGGGATCCTGGGCCACAGCTGGGAAGGTGCCTCGCTGTGCTGGCGCGAGGTGTGTCAGCACAGCAACCGTCTCGGGCACCCGGCGCATCCGGATGTCACGATGGACTGCATCTCCTTCGAGCACTGCATGCCCGCATGGGAGCGCGGGGACTACGAAGCGGTGCGCGCAGTGCTTGCCACCAGCGTCGATCGTCTGGCCCGGGCCGGCTGCGACTTCTTCGTGTGCCCGGACAATACGGCCCACCTCGCGCTCGAAGCACCCGGTGATCCACTCGCGATTCCCGGGCTGCACCTGATCGACATCGTGGCCGACGCAGCGCAGCGTGCCGGGCACCGACGCGTCGGCATCCTGGGAACGCGGTTCACCATGCAAGGCCCTCTGTATCCCCGCGAACTGGCGGCACGGGGAATCGAGGCCGTCATCCCGACAGGCGGCGACCAGAACCTGGTACACGCGGCGATCTTCGACGAACTGATGCACGGCATTTTCCCGGACGAGACGCGGACGTCCTTCGTTGACCTCATCGGCAGACTCGCGGACTCCGGATGCGACGCGGTCGCGCTGGTGTGCACCGAGATCCCACTTCTGGTCTCCCCGGACGACTCGCCGTTGCCGGTACTGGACTCGACACGACTGTCCGGACAGGCGGCCCTCGAAGTGGCACTCGGAACGCGCGACCTGCCGACCTGGCGCGGCGGACAGTTCCGGCGATAACAGGCAGGTAGCCACGGCGGGTCGTAGCATCGAGCACATGGTTCTCTTCTACGAGATCGCGCTCGTGATCGCGTCGGTGCTCATCGCGTGGTTCGCGGTGTACGTGCTGTACCGCCTCGTCACCGACGAATCCACCAGCCGGCACTGACAGGTCGCCGCCCGACCGGCCACATGCGGACATGTCGGCCGCACTGCCCCGGCTCAGGGAGCCCGGGGTACGTCGGACGTCGGTGCCTCAACCTTGTCGAACACGTTCCGAGTGCCGTACGCGACGGGCATGAGGGCAGACCATGACCGACAGTTCGTTCCGTCCCGAGCGCACCTACCGACCGAGCCGGTGGCGACACATCGAGAACGTCGCGATGAGCACGTTTACTCGTGCGGGATTGGTGCCGCACTCCTATCTGCTGGCCACACGCGGTAGGCGCACCGGGAAGATCCGCCGCAACCCCGTGCTGGTCGTCGATCTGCACGGAAAGCGCTGGCTCGTGGCCCCCTACGGATCGGTGGGGTGGGTGCACAACGCGCGTGCTGCCGGCGATGTCGAGCTCAGCAGGCGTCGCGACACGCGCCGCTACTCGATCCGCGAGGTGTCAGCGGAGGAGGCCGGGCCCGTCCTGCGGCGGTACATCGAGCTGGCGTCCGCCACCCGGCGGTATTTCGAGGCGAGCAGGAACGATCCGGTGGAACGATTCGTCGCAGAGGCCGGTCACCATCCGGTCTTCGAGCTGCTGCCACCGACGTAGTCAACGGAACTTTCATACGAGATTCGGGTAGCGCGCTACGCGTGTGCCTGCCGCCGATGGTGAGCACCATGATCCTCGTCGATTCGATTCGAATCGCGGACGCTCTACAACCCCGAGGCACGGTCATGGTTACGAAATACGACGTGGTCGCAGGCGACACCCTCTCGAAGCTGGCGCAAAGGTTCTACGGTGACGCGACGCTGTTCCCCGTCATCGCTGTTCCGAACGGCATCACCGATCCGAACGAGATCACTGTCGGTCAGGAGCTGCTCATCCCGTACATCACCAGACGGCATACCGTCGCGTCCGGCGAGACACTGTCGGGATTGGCGCAACACTTCTACGGCGACGGGACCCTGTTCCCGGTGCTCGCGGCGGCCAACCACATCGCGGACCCGAATGTCGTTCAGGTCGGCCGCTCGCTGTTGATCCCCGAACTCAGGGACGTGGGGCACCACACTGTGGTCGCCGGCGAGACCCTGCGGGCTCTGGCGGAGGACCACTACGGGAACGCGGAGATGTTCGCGATGATCGCGGCTGCCAATCACATCGACGATCCGAACAGGATCACCGTCGGGCAGGTGCTGTTCTTCCCGAACCTCACCAACTTCTGACCAGAGGGCCCGTGAGGCCGGTGCGGGTCACGGGGCGACGGGGTAGTGGCTCCGAACGGCGATGCGGTTCCACGCGTTCATGACGATCGCAAGCCACGTGACCGCGGAAACCTGCTCGTCACTGAGTGCACCGTTGTCCCACTCGTGACGACCGGGTTCCATGGGGCGTGTGACTTCTTCCGCCAGCGCGAGCGCGGCGCGCTCCTGATCGGTGAAGTACTGCGACTCCCACCAGGCCGCGACGACCGCGAGACGATCGGTGGTCTCGCCCTTCTCCAGGGCGTCGCGCGTATGCATACGCAGGCAGAACGCGCATCCGTTGAGCTGCGACGTGCGGATCTTCACCAGTTCGGCGAGCTTCGCATCGAGACCGGCCTGCGAGACGGCCTCCTCGACCTCCTTGTTCAACGCCAGAACGTTCTTGTAGGCGGCCGGGTGCTGCTTACCGAGATTGATGTGCGCCATTGTGGATGTCCTTCCGGCGGGCGACATCGGCCGGAGCGACCGGCCGCTTCATTCTGTCAGCCGCATCCATGCCGGTGGGTGTGGTTCGCGTCGCCGGATCAGTGGGTGCGGTCGTACTCGTCCTGCGCGGCGACGATCTCGGGCATCGACTCCTCCACGACGTCGATGAGCGTCAGCAGGGGCGCGGTGATGCGGCGTCCGAGGTCGGTGAGCGAGTACTCGACATGCGGAGGGATCGTCCCCAGGACGGCGCGGTGGATCAGGCCGTCGCGTTCGAGGGTCTGCAGGGTCTGCGACAGCATGCGTTCGCTCACGCCGTCGACCCGGCGACGCAGTTCCGAGAACCGGCGCGTGTCGTCGACGAGGGCCGCCAGCACCAGCACACCCCAACGCCCGGTGATGTTCTGCAGCACCGGACGCGACGGGCACTCGCGCGCGAAGACGTCGGCTTCGGGGAGGCGATCGGTGCTCATGAATGCCGAGTATACGGCGGCTATGCGAACGATGGGTACCGACTCCAATGGTTGCACTTACGAAAAGTAAGTGATGGAATGGTGGCGTTCCCGATCCCGCTCGACCACTTCGAGGAGTCCCATGACCATCGCTGTCACCGGAGCTGCCGGCCACCTCGGCCGCCTGACCATCACCGCTCTCCGCACCCGCGGTATCGCCGCCGGCGACATCATCGCCGTCGTGCGTGACGCCGCGAAGGCCGCAGATCTCGCGGCCGACGGGGTGCAGGTCCGTGTTGCGGACTACGCCGATGCTGCGGCCGTGCGGGAGGCGCTGGCCGGTGTCGACAAGCTGCTCCTCGTCTCCGGCAGCGAAGTGGGGCAGCGACTGCCCCAGCACACCAACATCATCGACGCTGCCAAAGCCACGGGCGTCGCGTTCATCGCCTACACCTCGATCCTGCACGCGGCGACGAGCCCGCTGATCCTCGCCGGCGAACACAAGGCCACCGAGGAACTGCTCGCCGCCTCCGGCATCGAGCACGCCCTCCTGCGCAACGGCTGGTACTGGGAGAACTACGACAACTCGGTCACCGCGGCCGCTGCCACCGGGGCGCTGTTCGGCTCGGCCGGCACCGGCCGCGTCGCCGGAGCGGCCCGCAAGGATTACGCCGAAGCCGCCGCCGCGGTCCTCACGACCGAGGGACACGCCGGTGCCGTCTACGAACTCGGCGGTCAGCGACTGACCTACACCGACCTGGCGGAGGTCCTCTCCGGCATCGTCGGCGTACCCGTGACCTACAAGGATCTGCCGAAGGAGGAGTACGCCACGATCCTCGAGAACACCGGTGTGCCCGCACAGTTCACGGCAGTGCTCGCCGACTCCGACGCGGGCATCGCCGTCGGCGCGCTCGACACCGACAGCGGAGATCTCGAACGCCTCATCGGACGCCCCGCCACGCCGGCAGCCGAAGCGATCGGTGCCTGACACCCGCTAATCCCGTCGAGTCCGGGCGCGTGATGGCAGGATCGGGACTCGTGAGCTCCGCGAATCTGACCCGTGCCGAAACCGCCGCGCGCGCCCGCGCACTCGACGTGCACTCCTACCGCGTCGAACTCGACCTGCGGGGTGCCGTCGACGCCCGACGCACCGGATTCCCCACGGTCACGACGCTCGAATTCACCGCCTCCACCGACGAGGCCTGGCTCGATTTCATCGGCGACTCCGTCGAGTCGGTGACGATCAACGGCGAGCTCGTGCCCGTCGTCTACGACGGCGCGCGGATCACCATCGGTGGTCTGAAGGAGATCAACGTCGTCACCGTCGTCGCGACCGGCCGGTACAGCCGGTCGGGGGAGGGGCTGCACCGCTTCGTCGACCCTGTCGACGGCGAAACCTATCTCTACACCCAGTACGAGCCGGCCGACGCCCGTCGCGTGTTCGCGTGCTTCGAACAGCCGGATCTCAAGGCGCCGTTCACCTTCGTGGTCACCGCCCCGCGCCGCTGGCAGGTGCTCTCGAACGAGGCCGCCGAGCGCACGGTGCAGCGCGACGACACGCAGACCGTGACGTTCGCGCCGACCCAGCCGATCTCCACCTACATCACCGCGATCGTCGCCGGCCCGTACCACCGGGTCGACGCGTCGTGGAGCCGCGACGAGCTGACGGTGCCGCTGGGGGTGCTGTGCCGCGCCTCGCTCGCCGAGCATCTCGACGCCGACGAGATCGTCGAGGTGACCCGGCAGGGCATGGACTTCTATGCCGAGCACTTCGACTATCCGTATCCGTTCGGCAAGTACGACCAGGTGTTCGTGCCCGAATACAACCTCGGCGCGATGGAGAACCCCGGCTGCGTCACCTTCACCGAGGCGTACGTCTTCCGTGGCGCCGCAACCGCCGCCCAGCACCAGGGGCGCGCCAACACGATCCTCCACGAGATGGCCCATATGTGGTTCGGCGACCTGGTGACCATGAAGTGGTGGGACGACCTGTGGCTCAAGGAGTCGTTCGCCGACTTCATGGGCGCCTTCACCAGCGCCGAGGCCACCAAGTTCACCGACGCGTGGGTGGCCTTCGCGAACCGCCGCAAGGCCTGGGCGTATCTGCAGGACCAGCTGCCCACGACGCATCCGATCGTCGCCGACATCGTCGACCTCGAGGCCGCGAAACTGAACTTCGACGGCATCACCTACGCCAAGGGCGCGAGCGTGCTCAAGCAGCTCGTCGCCTATGTCGGCCGCGACGCCTTCTTCGAAGGTGCCCGCCGGTACTTCCGCAAGCACGCCTTCGGCAACACCACCCTCGACGATCTGCTCGTCGAACTGTCGAGCACCTCCGGCCGCGACCTGACGTCCTGGGCGCAGGCGTGGCTGCAGACCACCGGGGTGTCGACCCTGCACCTCGAAGACTCCGGGACCGGGTACGAGATCGTGCAGAGCGATCCGCGCCCGCATCGCCTCGCCGTCGGCTGCTACGACCCCGACGACTCCGGCGACCTCGTGCGCACCCACCGCGTCGAGGTCGACCTCGCCGACGAACGCACCCCCGTCGACCTGCCCGAGGCGGCGCTGGTGCTGCTCAACGACGACGACCTCACCTACGCGAAGATCCGCCTCGACGCCCGGTCGCTCGACACGGTCGAGTCCTCCTTGGACCGCGTCCGCGAACCGCTCGCGCGCGGCCTGCTGTGGTCGGCGCTGTGGAACGCGACCCGCGACGGGGAACTCGCCGTCGACCGCTATCTGTCGATGGCCGCCCGGTTCGCCCCGCACGAGGCCGACATCGCGCTGCTCACCGCCGTGCTCGCCAACGCCGCCCAGGCCGTCGAACACTATGTGCCCGACTCGGCGCGCACCGACGCGCGGCGTCGCTGGCTCGACGCGGTCTGGGACGGGATGCACGGCGCCGCACCCGGCAGCGACGCCCAGTTGGCGTTCGCCCGCGCCGTCGGTGTCGCGGCGAGCGTCGACGACCGGCACGCCGCCGACCTGCGAGCGATCCTGTGCGGCACCGTCGCACCGCCGGAGGGTCTGCGCCTCGACCCCGACCTGCGATGGAGCTGGTGGGCGGCGCTGACCACCACCGGCGACGCCGACGAGGCCGACCTCGACGAGGAACTGCGCACCGACGACACCGCCTCGGGACGCACCGCGCACCTGCGCGCACTCGCCTCCCGTCCCCGCGCCGAGGTCAAGGCGCACGCGTGGGCGACGATCCTCGCCGACCACACCCTCACCAACGACCACCTCGACGCGACCATCGCCGGGTTCCGCGCCGGGGCGCGCCGCGACCTGATCTCCGCCTACGACACCGACTACTTCGCCGTGCTGCAGGAGACCTGGACGAGCCGCAGCATCGAGATCGCCCGCCGCATCGTCGTCGGGTTGTTCCCCGCGGCCGACAGCCTCGAACCCGTCGACACCTGGCTCGAGGCCCACACCGACGCCCCGGCCGCGCTGCGGCGGCTGGTGATCGAACAGCGCGACCATCTCGCCCGCGACCTGCGTGTCCAGAGGATCAACACGCCGTGACCAACCCGGATCTGCCCCTTCCCGAGGTGCCCGCGGTCCCGGATACGGTCGCCACCGCGATGCGGCGGCTGCGGGAGAAGGCGACCTCGGAGAACACTCGCGCCGCCCAGATCGGCGACTGGACGATCTTCACCCGCTGGTGCGAACGCACCGGGCACAGTCCGATGCCGGCCACCGCCGAGCAATTGAGCTGGTTCCTCACCGAGAAGGCCGCCGAAGTGCGCCCGGACGGGCGCTGGGCGTACGCGCCGTCGACGCTGTCGCGGTGGGTGTCGACCATCAACAAGATGCACGCCCTCGCGGGCCTACCGAAACCCGGTGGGCACGAATCGGTCCGCGACCTCCTACGCGGCATCCGACGCGACCGGGCCACCCCGCCGGCGCGCCGGACCCCGCTGCTCACCGACGACATCCGCACCATCCTCACCGCGATGCGCTCCGAGGCGGCCGACGCCGGGTGGGCCGAACGCGTCGCCGAACGTCGCGACGCGGCGCTGCTGCTCATGGGGCTGGCTGGGGCGCTGCGCCGCTCGGAGCTCACCGGCCTCGTCGTCTCCGATGTCGTCCCGCACCGCGCCGACGGGCTCTACGTGACGGTCCGCCGCTCCAAGACCGACCGCAGCGCCCGCGGCCGCACCGTCACCCTGCCGTACGGGTCCGATCCGCACACCTGCCCGGTATGCGCCTATCGACGCTGGCGGGAGGTGCTCGACGCGTGGGACGAGTCCGGACGCGAGGCCGTCGTCGACCTGCTCGGCACCGCCGCGGCCGACCCGGCCGAGCACTGCTGCCGCGGTCTCGCGGCCGGGCGCACACAGGACGGCGACCGGTCCCTGTTCCGGCCGGTGCACCACAGCGGCACGGTGGGGACGACCGCGCTGTCGGGACAGTCCGTGCACTCGATGATCCAGCGCCGCGCCCGCCGCGCCGGATTCAGCGACGACCTCGTCGCCACCCTCGGCGGGCACAGCCTGCGGGCCGGGTTCGTCACCCAGGCGGTGCGCGGCGGCGCGACCACGCAGACGATCATGACGCAGACCGGGCACGCGGACGAACGGATGGTCGCGCTGTACAGCCGCCACCACGCCGGTCTCGTCGGCAACGCCGTGACCCAACTCGGCCTGTGAGCGGATTCGGGTGGATCCGACCCCGCTCAGCGGGGCCGAACCCACCCGAATCGACGACGGAACCGGCACATGCTGTCGCCCGGCGCTCGTAGGCTGAGGCGCGACCGACACCCAGGAACAGGAGATCGCGGTGGCACAGACGACAACGGACGCTCCGACCGTCGAGGAGTTGCTCACCGAACTCGCCGCGCTCGACGACCCGAAGATCCGCGCGGTGAACGAGAAACACGGCGACGACCACGGCGTGAACCTCTCCGCCCTGCGCGCCGTCGCCAAGCGGGTGAAGACCCAGCACGAGCTCGCGCAGCAACTCTGGGCCACCGGCGACACCGCCGCCCGGCTGCTCGCGCTGCTGATCTGCCGCCCCAAGGCGTTCACCGTCGACGAGCTCGACGCGATGGTCCGCGAGACCGGCACCCCGAAGGTGCACGACTGGTTCGTCAACTACGTCGTGAAGAAGAACCCGCACACCGAGGAGCTGCGCGGTCGGTGGATGACCGATCCCGATCCGGTCGTCGCGAGCGCGGGATGGGCGCTCACCGCCGAGCGCGTCGTCAAGAACGCCGACGGACTCGACCTGTCCGGCCTGCTCGACACCATCGACGCCCGGATGCGCGACGCCCCCGAACGATTGCAATGGGCGATGAACACGTGCCTGGCGCAGATCGGCATCGAACATCCCGACCACCGGGCCCGCGCGCTCGACATCGGCGAACGCCTCGAGGTGCTGAAGGACTATCCGACGTCCCCCGGTTGCACGTCGCCGTACGCGCCGGCCTGGATCGGCGAGATGGTGCGGCGCCGAGGCGAGTGAGCCCGTCGCCGGATGGGTACCGCTGCAACGAGCACCCCGGTCGCCGACGACGAGGAACCCGATGTCACTCCGCACACCGCAGACCACTTCCGACGCAGCCGCCGAGCCCGGGCCCACGAGCGATCCGGACTTCGACACCCTCGACGCGTGGTGGCGGGCCGCGAACTATCTGTCCGTCGGCCAGATCTATCTCATGGACAATCCGCTGCTGCGCGAACCGCTGCGGCCCGAACACATCAAACCGCGTCTGCTCGGACACTGGGGCACCACACCGGGATTGAACTTCGTCTACGCGCACCTCAACCGCGCCATCGCCACCCGCGACCTGGACATGATGTACGTCATGGGTCCCGGTCACGGCGGACCCGGACCGGTGGCCGCGGCGTGGCTCGAAGGCACTTACAGCGAGGTCTACCCGGACGTCTCCCGCGACGAGGACGGCATGCGGCGCCTGTTCCGCCAGTTCTCGTTCCCCGGCGGCATTCCCAGCCACGTCGCCCCCGAGACCCCCGGATCGATCCACGAGGGCGGTGAACTCGGCTACTCCCTCTCGCATGCCTACGGCGCCGCCTTCGACAATCCCGATCTGATCGTCGCCGCGGTCGTCGGCGACGGCGAAGCCGAGACGGGCCCGTTGGCCGCCAGCTGGCATTCGACGAAATTCGTCGACCCGCGCCGCGACGGTGCGGTGCTGCCGATCCTGCACCTCAACGGCTTCAAGATTGCCAACCCGACGGTGCTCGCACGCATCGGCGAGGACGAACTGATCTCGCTGCTGCGCGGCTACGGGCACGAACCGATCGTCGTCGCCGGTGACGATCCCGCCGACATGCACCGGCGCTTCGCCGCCGCCCTCGACGCGGCGCTCGACCGCATCTCCGAGATCCAGCAGACCGCCCGCAGCACCGGAAACGCGACCCGACCGGCCTGGCCGATGATCGTGCTGCGCTCCCCGAAGGGCTGGACCGGCCCGGTCGAGGTCGATGACGCCCCGGTCGAGGGCACCTGGCGCGCCCACCAGGTGCCGATCGGTGATCCGCGCGGGAACGACGAGCACCGCCGCCTCCTCGAGGAGTGGCTGCGCAGCTACCGGCCGAAGGAGTTGTTCGACGACGACGGCGTTCCCGTCGCCGCCCTGCGCGACCTCGCGCCCCGCGGCACCCGGCGGATGAGCGCCAACCCGCACGCCAACGGGGGAGCAGTACTGCGCGACCTGATCCTGCCCGACTTCCGCGACTACGCCGTCGATGTTCCCGAACCGGCCACCGCCACCGGCGAGGCCACCCGCATCCTCGGCACCTTCCTGCGCGACGTCATGCGGCGCAACGCCACGAACTTCCGGGTGTTCGCGCCCGACGAGAACAATTCGAACCGTCTCGACGCGATCCTCGACGCCACCGACCGCACCTGGAACGCACGTATCGACCCGGGTGACGACCGGGTCGCCCCCGACGGCCGCGTCATGGAGATCCTGTCCGAACACACCTGCCAGGGCTGGCTCGAGGGCTACCTGCTCACCGGCCGGCACGGATTGTTCTCCAGCTACGAGGCTTTCGCGCACATCGTCGACTCGATGGTCAACCAGCACGCCAAATGGCTGCTCACCACGAACCGGATCCGCTGGCGCCGCCCCGTCCCGTCGCTGAACTACCTGCTCACCTCACACGTGTGGCGGCAGGACCACAACGGGTTCTCGCACCAGGACCCCGGATTCATCGACCACGTCGTCAACAAGAAACCCGAGGTCGCGCGGGTCTACCTGCCGCCGGACGCCAACACCCTGCTCTCGGTGGCCGATCATTGCCTGCGCACCCGCCAGTACATCAACGTGATCGTCGCCGGGAAGCAACCCGCCGTGCAGTTCCTGGACATCGACGACGCGATGACCCACTGCCGCAAGGGCATCGGGATCTGGCAGTGGGCCTCGACCGACCGTGACGCCGAACCGGATGTGGTGCTCGCCTGCGCCGGCGACATCCCCACGATGGAGACCCTCGCGGCTGTCGACATCCTGCACCGGCGCTTCCCCGACCTGCGGATCCGGGTGGTCAACGTCGTCGACCTCATGCGGCTGCAGGACGACCGGGCGCACCCGCACGGGCTGCCGGATGCGCACTTCGACGCGCTGTTCACCACCGACACGCCGGTGGTTTTCGCCTACCACGGTTATCCGTGGCTGATCCACCGTCTCGTCTACCGGCGCACCAACCACGAGAACTTCCACGTCCACGGCTACATCGAGGAGGGCACGACCACCACGCCGTTCGACATGTGCGTGCTCAACCGCATCGACCGCTACCACCTCGCGCTCGACGTCCTCGACCGCGTCGAGCGGATCCGGCCCATCGCCGGGCACGCCCGCGAGGAACTCGAGAACATCCTCGCCGAGCACACCCGCTACGTGCGCACCCACGGCGAGGACATGCCGGTGATCACCGACTGGCACTGGCAGGGCGTCGGAATCGACTGAGCGTCACAAGGATCCGCGGCGGGTCAGGCGCCCGGCGGTGAACGCGTCGAGGTCGACCTCATCGAGGGAGGTCACCACCAGATCGGCGCCGGCGTGCTCGAGGTCGGCGGTGTCGTCGAACCGGGCGACACCGAGCGCCCACATGCCGCCCGCTTTCGCCGCCCGGATCCCGCTGATCGCGTCCTCGACGACCACGCACGCCTGCGCGGGCACTCCGAGTTCGTCGGCGGCGGTGAGGAACAGTTCCGGATCGGGTTTGCCGCGGGCGACCGGGCGGCCGGACAGGTCGGCGTCGAACCGGTCGAGCAGTGTCTCGCCGGACCGGTCGTGGGCGGGAATCGCCCGCAGGAACAGCCCGGCGTTCTTCGACGACGACGCCGCGGCCACCGCGATGCCCGCCGCCTGCACGGCCGCGGCGAAGCGCACCCCGTCGTCGTAGGCGCGGAACCGGCGCTCGTCGATCAACCGCAGCAATCGGGCCTGCTTGCGCTCGGCGTAGTCCACCGCGCGGCGCTCGGCGTCGGGCACCGCGAAGTACTCGAGGGCGGCGCGGGCACCGTCCATCCGCGGCCGGCCCGACAGCACCTGCCGGTACACCTCGGCGGTGAACGCGTCCTCGGTCCAGGAGGTCTCGGGTTGCAGGTCGCTCCAGTCGCCGGTCATCAACTCCGCCAGCGCTTCCCGCCACGCCGTCTCGTGCGGTGAATCGACGAGCACCCCGTCGACATCGAAGATCACCGCGCGGAACCGCGACTGCGTCTCGGCCACGATGTTCTCCTCGCGGTCAGGCCGGGACGGCGGCGAGCCGGAACTCGTGCGACTCGCCGGCGCCGAGTTCGACGAGTTCGCCGTCCACCGCGACCTGCACCGGCACCCGGAAGCCCTCGGTCTCGGCGCGCACCGACAGCTTGTCGCCGTCGATCCGCACCCGTAGGGGAGTGCCGCGGTACCGCATGGAGAACGACACCCCGTCGAGGTGCGAGACCAGCTTGGGCCGGAAGACGAGCACGTCGCCGTACGCACGGGCACCGACGTAGTAGCGCTGCACCAGATCGAGGGTGCCGCCCATGACCCCCATGTGGATGCCCTCCTTGGTGGTGCCGCCCTGCAGGTCGCTGACGTCGCTCTCGAGCGCGAGCTTGAACCGCAACCACGACGACTGCGGATCGAAGGTGGCGAGCACACCGGCGAACGTCACGTGACTGAGCGTCGACCCGTGCGACGTGCGCTGGTCGTAGTAGTCGACGGTGCGGCGCACGAGGTCGCGACCGAACGGATAACCGAGCTGCTCGAACACCTGCCGCAACTCGGCATCGTCGAACAGGAAGAACAACATCACCGTGTCGGCCTGCTTGGCGACCTTGTAGGCATCCGGATCGCGGCCCTCGGCGCGCAGGATGCGGTCCATCCTGCCGATGTTGCCGTACTCCGTGCGGTAGTGCTCCCAGTCGAGCTCCTCGAGATCCTCGTAGCCTTCGAACTGGCTGATCACCCCGTCGTGGTAGGGCACGAACATCTTCCGGCTCATCTCCGACCAGGTGCGCAGTTCCTCGTCGGTGACCCGCAACCGGGCCCGCAGGGCCGTGCGCCGGCTCTTCGACAGCACCTCGAAGACATCGAGGGCGCGCGCCGCGATCCACGCGACCATCACGTTCGTGTACGCGTTGTTGCGCACACCGCCCTCGGTGGCTCCCGGATACCGTTCGTGGAACTCGTCCGGGCCCATCACCCCGTGGATCTCGTAGCGGTCCCGATCCGGGTTGTAGTGCGCGATCGACGCCCAGAACCGCGCGATCTCGAGCATCATCTCGGCGCCGTAGTCGGCGAGGAAGTCGACATCGTCGGTGGCCTGGTAGTAGTGCCACACGTTGTAGAAGATCGCGGCGCTGACGTGACGCTGGTTCCGGCTCAGGTCCGGATCCCATTGACCCGACATCGGGTTCAGATGCACCGTCTGGGTCTCCTCGGTGCCGTCGCTGCCGCTCTGCCAGGGGAACATCGCGCCGCGGTAACCGGCCTCGCTCGCCGCGGCCTGCGCCTCACCCAACCGGCGGTAGCGGTAGAGGATCAGGCCTTTGGTGATCTCCGGGACCCGCAGGTTCAGGAAGGGATAGACGAACATCTCGTCCCAGAACACGTGCCCGCGATAGGCCTCGCCGTTGAGTCCGCGCGCCGGCACTCCCGCGTCGAGGCGCGCGGTGTGCCGTGAGCAGACCTGCAGTACGTGCGAGACGTGCAGGCGCAGCAGCAACTGGGCGCGCGACTCCCGCGGCAACCGGATGTCGCAAATGTCCCACAGCTCGTCCCACGCCGCGATGTGCTCCTCGTACGCCTCGGCGAAATCCGGATAGCGCAGCACGTGCCGGCCAGCCGACGCGAGGGGTTCGGTGATCGCGTCGTCGCGGGAGGTGAACATCGCCACCATCTTCTCGATCCGCACCGTCGAGCCTTCGGCGATGTCGAAGGAGAGGACCTGCTGGATGTAGTCCTCCATCTGGTACAGATCGCGGTCGACGAGCATCGCTCCTCCCGAACCCTCCCGGAAGACCCGGGTGCGTGCGGCCTGGGCGATGTAGGTGTCGGACTGGCGGATCTGCACCTTCAGCGCGATCGTCTCGGGACCGTAGGTGCGCGGCGAGACCGGATCGAGGTGCCGCGCCTCGAGATCGCGGTAGCGGGCGACGGCGCGGTTGGAGACCCGGCCGTCGAGGGCGGTGACGATCTCGACCCGCCCCGACCAGTTCTCCGGGGTCAGCGACCATTCGAGCGCTCCCTGGTTCGGATGCTCCATGCTCACGAACCGTCTGCTGCGCAGCGACGTCTCGCGGCCGTGCCGGTCCCGGAACCGCAGTTCGCGGACCACGGTGGCGGTGCGGATGTCGTAGACGTGCCGGTAGTCGAGGATCTCCACCTGCGCCAGGCGGATCGCCTCACCGCCGTCGATGCGCAGCTTCAGCACGAGCCAGTTCGGGAGGTTGACCAGATCCTCGTTCAGGACCGGGCTGCCACCCATGATGGTGGTCTCGCGGTTGTAGCAACGATGCGCGTAGGTCCCCGGATAGTGGACCTCGCCCATGTCCTCCCACTCGGCCGTGCCGCGTGAACAGAAGTAGCCGTTGCCCGTCGAGGTCAGGGCTTCGCGCAGGGGTTCGTCGTCGGGATCGAAACCGTCGTAGTCGAGGGTGAACTCCGGGTCGTACACGCGAACCTCCTGGCGGGTCGTAGTCGACACGAACTGTCCGGTAGCGCTGTCACCTGCCCAGAGTCGACAGGAAACGTTCGACGTCGTCGACCGACGCGAGGACGAACTCGGCGTCGGTGCGGCGCCCGGCCATCTCCGGGTCGTCGGGGCTGCCGACGAGGATCCCGATGCCACGACCCCGCAACGCCCGGAAGGCGTCCTCGTCGGTGATGTCGTCGCCGAGATAGAGCGGCACGACCTCGTCGGAGGCGAGACCGAGGACCTCGATCAGGTGCAGGACCGCCTTGCCCTTGTTCCAGTCCACGGCCGGTTTGAGTTCGTAGACCATCTTTCCCGGCACCACGGCGAGTCGGTCGGGGTTCTCCTGCAACAGCGTCTCGACGATCGCGCCCACCCGCTCGTGCACCTCGGGGGAGGCCTGCCGGTAGTGCACGGCGACCGACGCGCGCTTCGGTTCGATGCCGACGCCGTCGAGACCGTCCAGGCGGCTGCGCAGGGTCTCGGTGGTCTCGGTGATCAGATCGGTGAAGTCGGCGAGGACGTCGTGGGCGATCTGCCCGTCGGTGGGGCTCCAGATGTCGAAACCGTGGCTGCCGGCGACGACGAGATCGTCGACACCCATGAGTTGCTGGACGACGTCGCGGTCGCGGCCGGTGACGATGCACACCGACACGCGGTCGGCGAGTTCACGGACGGTGCGGCGCATGGTGTCCGACCACACCGCGTCCTCGGGGCGGGCGACGATCGGGGTGAGCACGCCGTCGTAGTCGAGGAAGACCGCGGGCCGGCGGCCCGCGAGACGGTCGGACAGGGCGGCGCCGTCGAGTGCCGACGGTAGGTCCTCCACGGTGCGCGGCGCGGTCATCTGATCGGTACTCCTGTCGTCGCGGCGACCCGTCATGGTTCGCACCGTACACAAAGATCGAAATGCTCGGCCGGGGATCCGGGGAGGCGGATCGGCCGGATGCAGCGGTCAACGCACCGGGCGTCGCCAGTGCTCGTCCGCGGTGAGTCGGGAGCGGACGTGTTCGGCGGCATCGTCGTTGCGGAACGGGCCCGCCAGCAGGTCGGCGTAGACGTGTGAGATGGCGGCGTGGCGCAGTCCGCCGCGGCGGTCCATCCGTTCGAAGACCACCGGCGACCAGGGAATCGCCACCACCACGTCGCCGCCGTGCTCGACCGGGCGCAGACCGAGACTGTCGGCGAAGTCGTCGGGGTCGTCGGCGTAGACCTCGAGCAGCGCCGGGGCCGCGTAGTCGGTGGCGCCGACGCCGGTGAGCGCGTAGGGGATGTCGATGCGTTCGGCCAGTCGCGCGCGGGTCGCGGTGACGCCCTCGGGGGCGGTGAACCGCCGGACCGCGCACACCTTCCGCTCGGCAGCCCAGGCCCGCAGCATCGGTTCCCAGCGCACCTCGACGATCGGGCCGCGCGGGACCCGGCGCACGAGCTCGCGTTCGACGAGCACCTCGACGACGCGGTAGGTCGCGCCGGTGGACGCGCCGGACAGCTTGATCAGCTCGGGGACGGAGATCTCCCCGACGTGATCGGCGAGTGCGCGCACCACCCGGTCGGACGGTTCGCCGGTGAGCACCCCGGACGGGCGGCCCGGGCCGCGCCACGGGTCGGCGTCGGCGCCGCGGTCGCGGACCCACACCGCCGGGCGGTTCGCGACGAGCGAGAGGTTGCCGGTCGCGTCGGCGTAGGAGATGCCGTGCCGGTCGAGCTGGCGCCGCACCGGATCGGACAGATAGTGGGCGCACACGAAGCCGCGGTCGGAGTCGGACAGGTCGGCGGCGATGCGGGCGACGTCGCCGGAGAGCACACCGCGGGAGGCGACGACGGAGAAGGACACGGTGTCGCCGTCGGGGGCGGTGACGAGCATCCGGGTGGGTGCCTCGGGGGAGCGGGGGCGGTCGCTCGACAGCGACCAGCCGAGCGGCAGGCACGCCTCCAGTCGGGCGGTGGCGCGGCGGTAGATGTCGATGTACCGCTCGGGGCGGGGACCGACGGTGTTCTCGGGGGCGGGAGCCGGCTGTGTCACATCCACCACGGTAGTCACTCTGTGCATGACGGAAAAGAGAAATAAACGAAATCTCATAGGACGGAACAGCGCCCCTCCCGCACCACAAACTATGACGGGGCATGCGCTAGTTTCGTGACCATGACCGACATCACCGGGCGCATCGCGTTCGTTCAGGCGACCTGGCACCGCAACATCGTCGACCAGGCACGTACAGGCTTCACCGACGAGATCACCCGCCTCGGCGTCTCGCAGGACGCCCTGGACTTCTTCGAGGTCCCCGGCGCCTTCGAGATCCCGCTGCACGCCCAGCGACTGGCGAAGACGGGGCGCTACGACGCGATCGTCGCGGCCGGACTGGTCGTCGACGGCGGCATCTACCGGCACGACTTCGTCGCCACCGCGGTGATCGACGGCCTGATGCGCGTCCAGCTCGACACCGATGTGCCGGTCTTCTCCGTTGTGCTCACCCCGCACCACTTCCACGAGCACGACGAGCACGTCGAGTACTTCACGCGGCACTTCGTCAAGAAGGGCGCCGAGGCGGCTCGCGCCGTCGACGCCACAGTGCGCTCGCTGCGCGCGCTGCCGACCGGAGACTGAGCCCCGACCGGCAGCGCGCGTCGGATCAGCGTGCGCTGCCGGAAGGATCCTTCGCCACCGGGCCCTCACCGGCCGTTGCCGCGTCGGGGGCCTCGGTGCGCCGACGATAGGCGGCACGTGCCGTCTCGTCGGTGTTCAGTGCGAGCGACTGGAGACCGAACGCGGCGGAGATGCGGTGACGGGTCGCCTCCGGCACCGCCTTCAGCGCTCCGAGGATCGCGCCCGCCGTGCGGGGCACGTACCGCAGGCCGGGACGGGCTGTCGCGATCACTCGCACGATCGCGGCGGCGACCTCCTCGGGGCCGACCATCGCGAGCTTCTCGATGAGCGCGTTCGGCTTCATGCCCGCGATCAACTCGGTGCGCACGAAGCCCGGGGCGATCGTGGAGACCACGATGTTCGAGCCGGCGAGCTCCTGGCGCAGCACCGATCCGAGGCCGATCACGGCGTGCTTGGTCGCGGAGTACACCGCGAGTCCGGGGGCACCTTCGATGCCCACGACGGAGCCGAGATTGACGATGTGTCCGTAGCCCTGCTCGGTGAACCGGGCGGCGGCCAGCTTCGAGCCGAGGATCACGCCGCGGACGTTGACGTCGATCTGCCGGTCGGTGACCGTGTCGGTCTCCTCGAGGAACGCGCCGGTGGGCATGATGCCGGCGTTGTTGACGAGCACGTCGATCCCGCCGAACTCCATGTGGGCCAGGCTGAGGAATTCGTCGAAGGATCCTCGGTCGGTGACGTCGAGAGGCAACCCGAGCACCGTGGTGCCGAAGCGCGCACCGATCCGGGCAGCGGTGTCCTGCACCAGATCCTTGTCGATATCGCCGATGGCCACGCGCGCGCCGGCCGCGACGAGGGCTTCGGCCGTCGCCTGTCCGATGCCGCGCGCTCCACCGGTGATGACAACCCTCTTGCCGTGCACGTTCAGGCTCATGCCGTGTCGTCCTTTCCTCGCTGTGCTGATGAAATCGACGCTACGAACCGAGCTCTCCGTGATCCATGCCACTATCGGCAAGTTCTTGTGAATTTCGGCCACGCTGCCGAGGATGGAGCCTCGTGAACCCCTGGACCTCCCGCCGCGCGGCGACGAGCGCGGCCCTGATGGTGTCGTTCGGACGCGAGCGCGGCCTCGACGCCGAGACATTGCTGGCGGGTACCGGGTTGGGGGAGGAGCAGATCACCGATCCGGGCGGGGAGATCACCGACGACCTGGAACTGGCCGTGATCGCGAATCTCGTGGAGGCGCTCGACGACCGGCCCGGGGAAGGGTTCGCCCTCGGTCTGCGGTACCAGGCGGCGGTGCACGGGATCTTCGGTTACGCCCTCATGAGCTGTGCGACGGTGCGCGACGGCATCGAGGTGGGCACCCGCTTCTTCGACCTCACCTTCGCCTTCTCGCGCGCCGCCCTCGAGTATGCGGGCGACGAGGTCCGCTTCTGCCTCGACGACCGGCACGTGCCGGCGCAGCTGCGGGGTTTCCTGCTGGAGCGGGACGTCTCGGGGATCCTCGCCCATTGGGGTGCGCTGTGGGGGCAGCCGTCGGAGGTCCGTCGCATCGAGGTGGCCGAATCGCTCGGTGAGCGGGTCGCGCCGGTCTTCCGCGACCGGGGTTTCCGGGTGGAGACGACGGCGTCGACGCATGCGGTGGTGGTGGACGCGCGGGTACTGGACCGGCCCATGCCGACCGCGAGCCCGGAGGCCGCCGCCGTACTGCTGCGGGAGTGCGCGGAACTGCTGCAGCGCAGACAGAATCACGGCGAGCTCGGTGCCCGCGTGCGGGAGGTGCTGCTGCGCCGGGCCGCCGAGGGCCCCACGCAGGACCAGGTGGCCGCAGAGCTGGGGGCGAGTGTGCGCACCCTCCGGCGGCAGTTGGGGGAGGAGGGGACCTCGTACCGGGCGATCGTGGCCGAGACGCTGGGGGCGATGGCGGGGGAGTTGCTGGATGCGGGCCTGCCGGTGGAGAGGGTGGCGCACCGTCTGGGCTATGCCGATGCGTCGAGCTTCTCGGTGGCGTTCAAGCGGTGGACCGGTCGGACGCCGGGTGGGCGACGCCGGGAGAGACGCTCGGTCTGAGGCAACTGCAGGACCGGTTCGATAAGCCCTTGGAAATATTCTGAATAATACGGAAAACATAGAAAACCAGAATATTCCCTCCTTCCCGACCCCATCACCCTCCAACGAGGCCACCTCCACCAACACCACAACGGCCAAGACGGCAGGGCGCCGTCAGCGGCCCGAAGCCTCCGGACGCCGAGTCATGGCCAGGGGGACGAGCACACCGAGCAGCGCGGCGGGCAGCAGGAACGCGAGGACCGGGTCGGCGCCGTACACCGGTGTCAGCAGGAGAGGGGAGAAGGCTGCACCGCCGAAGCGGAAGGCCTGCACGACGGACACCGCGCCACCACGGTTGCCGCCCGGCCCGCCGAGTACCGCGGCGTTGACCCCGACGAGGATGAACTGCGAAGCGATGCCCGCCAGGAACCATGCGACGCCGAGCACGACGAGCCACGGGACGGTACCGACGACCACGACCAGTGCTGCGCCGCTCACCGCGCCGATGAGCACGATCGCGCGGGCACCGACGCGGTCGATGAGCATCCCGACCGGCCGGGAACTGAGGATGCCGGCGAGACCGAACACGGTGAGTACCACGCCGCGTTCGGACGGGGACAACCCGAAGTCGTCCTCGACCCGGAAGGCGAGGAGGAACCCGAGTCCGCCGAGCGCACCCCAGCCGAGCAACGCGACCAGCCCTATACGCAGAACGCGCGGGGTCAGCGCGTCGCGCAGACGGACCCGGGTGGTACCGGACGGGTCGTCGCGCACCGACTCGGGCAGGCCGGCGAGCGCCAGGAGCAGCGCCGCGCCGGCGAGCACGACGAACGCCCATCGCCAGCTCACCTCGGCGGCGAGACCGCCGATCAGTGGGGCGACGGTCTGGCCGGCGGCCTGCATCGCCCCGAACAACCCGAGCGCGCGCCCGAGCCTGTCCTTCGGGGTGATGACGGCCAGCGCTGCGAGCAGCAGTGGAGTGGTGAACGCGTTGGCCGCGCCCTGCAGCATGCGGGTGCCGATGAGCACCGAGAAGGTCGGCGCCAGCGCCGCGGCGATCGAGACCGCCGCGTAGACGAGATAGGCGGTGCGCACGGTGCGGACGCGTCCCCACCGTGCGCCGAGCGTGCCGGAGAACAGCATCGCGGCGGCGAACACACCGAGATAGGCGGTGACCGTCGTCGCGGCCGTGCCGGTGGACACACCGGTGTCGGCACCGATCTCCGGCAGCATCGACACGACGACACTGCCGCCGAAGGGACCGAGGAATCCCCCCGCGTACAGCGCCGTGCGCTGCAGCGGTTCGCGCAGATCCCTCACCTGTTGAAGCCGCCGGGGCCCCGTCGCCGCAGATAGCGTTCGAACTCGGCGGCGAGGGCGTCACCGTCGATCTTGGCGATGACCTCGGAGATGTCCTCCTCGGCCTCGGCGTCGCCGCGCTCCTCGAGGGTGCGCACGTACTCGGCGATCTCCTCGTCGTCCTCGATCATGTCGGTGACGGTCTGTTCCCATTCCTCGGCGAGGAGGGGAAGTTCGCCGAGGGGCACCTCGAGGTCGAGGACGTCCTCGACGCGGCGCAGCAGCGCCACGGTGGCCTTGGGGTTCGGCGGATTGGACACGTAGTGGGGGATCGCCGCCCAGAACGACACCGCGGGGATGCCCGCGCGCACGAAGGCGTCCTGCAGCACGCCGGTGATGCCGGTGGGTCCTTCGTAGCGGGAGGTCTGCAGCTTGAAGCGTTCGGCGGCCTCGGAGCTGTAGGCGGTGCCGGTCACCGGGACCGGGCGGGTGTGCGGGGTGTCGGCGAGCAGTGCGCCGAGCAGGACGACGGTGTGGACCTCGAACTCGTCGACGAGTTCGATGATGGCGTCGCAGAAGCTGCGCCAGCGCATGCTCGGCTCGATGCCGTGCAGCAGGACGACGTCGCGGTCGCTGCCGGGCGGGGAGCACAGCGACAGTCGGGTGGTGGGCCAGTCGATCTCGCGGGTGACGCCGTCGACGAGACGGACCTGTGGCCGGTTGACCTGGTAGTCGTAGTACTCCTCGGAGTCCAGCTCGGCGAAGGGCTCGGCGTCCCAGATCAGCTCGAGGTGCTCGACGGCGCCGCTGGCGGCGTCGCCGGCGTCGTTCCACCCCTCGAAGGCGGCGACGAGCACCGGATCGCGCAGGACGGGGACGTCCTGGTCCGGGGTCTCGGGATACTCGGGTGTACTCACTCGTCCAGCCTACGACCCGGGCCGATCCGGGCGCCCACTAGTCTGAAGGGCATGTCCACCCCACTTCATTCTGTCCTGCTCGATGCGCTGACCCAGCGCGTTGTCATCGGAGACGGGGCGATGGGCACCATGTTGCAGGCCGCGGATCTCTCGCTCGACGACTTCCGCGGTTTGGAGGGGTGCAACGAGATCCTCAACGAATCTCGTCCCGATGTGATCCGGGGGATCCACCGGGCGTACTTCGAGGCCGGCGCCGACGTCGTCTCGACGAACACCTTCGGCTGCAACCTGCCCAACCTCGCCGACTACGACATCGCCGACCGCATCCGTGAGCTGTCCGAGCTCGGTACCCGCCTCGCCCGCGAGGTCGCCGACGAGATGGGCCCCGGAGCCGACGGCATGGCCCGCATGGTGATCGGGTCGATGGGTCCGGGTACGAAGCTGCCCACCCTCGGCCACGCACCGTTCGCTGCGCTGCGCGACGCCTACGGTGAGGCGGCGCTGGGCATGCTCGACGGTGGCGCCGACGCGATCCTCGTGGAGACCTGCCAGGACCTGCTGCAGGCGAAGGCCGCGATCATCGGTAGCAAGCGGGCGATGGAGCAGGCCGGTCGTCGGATCCCGATCGTCACCCACGTGACGGTGGAGACCACCGGCACGATGCTGCTCGGTTCCGAGATCGGTGCCGCGCTGACCGCCCTCGAGCCGCTCGGCATCGACCTGATCGGGTTGAACTGCGCGACCGGTCCGGCGGAGATGAGCGAGCACCTGCGGTACCTGTCGCAGCACGCGACGATCCCGGTGTCGGTGATGCCGAATGCGGGTCTGCCGGTGCTGGGCGCGAACGGCGCCGAGTACCCGCTGCAGCCGGAGGAGCTCGCCGAGGCGTTGGCCGGTTTCGTCTCCGAGTACGGGCTGACCTTCGTCGGTGGCTGCTGCGGCACGACTCCCGAGCACATCCGGCAGGTCGCGGAGGCGGTGCGCGGGGTGCAGCCGGCGCCGCGCGCCGCGCAGCCGGAGCCGGGTGTGTCGTCGCTGTACACCTCGGTGCCGTTCGAGCAGGACGCGTCGATCCTGATGATCGGTGAGCGCACCAACACGAACGGGTCGAAGGCGTTCCGGGAGGCGATGCTCGCCGCGGATTGGCAGAAGTGCCTGGACATCGCGAAGGACCAGATCCGCGACGGTGCGCACATGCTGGATCTGAACGTCGACTACGTCGGGCGCGACGGGGCGGCGGACATGGCGGAGCTGGCGTCGCGGTTCGCAACGTCGTCGACGTTGCCGATCATGATCGACTCGACGGAGCCGGACGTGATCAAGGCGGGCCTCGAGCATCTCGGTGGCCGCTGCGCGGTGAACTCGGTGAACTACGAGGACGGTGACGGCCCGGGTTCGCGGTTCGAGCGGATCATGGAGCATGTCGTCGAGCACGGCGCGGCGGTGGTCGCGCTGACGATCGACGAAGAAGGCCAGGCCCGTACCGCCGAGCACAAGGTGCGCATCGCCGAGCGGCTGATCGCGGATCTGACCGGCAAGTGGGGGTTGTCGCCGCAGGACATCATCGTCGATGCGTTGACCTTCCCGATCTCGACGGGTCAGGAGGAGGTGCGGCGCGATGCGATCGAGACGATCGAGGCGATCCGCCGCATCCACGAGGCACATCCGGAGGTGCACTTCACCCTCGGTATCTCGAATGTGTCGTTCGGTCTGAATCCGGCGGCGCGGCAGGTGCTGAACTCGGTGTTCCTGAACGAGTGCACCGAGGCGGGGCTGGACACGGCGATCGTGCACGCGTCGAAGATCCTGCCGATGGCGCGGATCCCGGAGGAGCAGCGGCAGGTCGCGCTGGATCTGGTGTACGACCGGCGTAGCGAGGGGTACGACCCGCTGCAGAAGCTGATGGAGCTGTTCGAGGGGGTGTCGGCGGCGTCGGCACGCGAGTCGCGGGCGCAGGAGCTGGCGGCGTTGCCGCTGTTCGAGCGGCTCGAGCGGCGCATCGTCGACGGCGAGCGCAACGGTCTCGAGGACGATCTGACCGAGGCGATGAAGACCACCCCGCCGCTGGCGATCATCAACGACACGCTGCTGTCGGGCATGAAGACGGTCGGTGAGTTGTTCGGGTCGGGGCAGATGCAGTTGCCGTTCGTGCTGCAGTCCGCCGAGGTGATGAAGACCGCGGTGGCGTTCCTCGAGCCGCACATGGAGTCGACCGGCGACGAGGGCAAGGGCCGGATCGTGCTGGCGACGGTCAAGGGCGATGTGCACGACATCGGCAAGAATCTTGTGGACATCATCCTGTCGAACAACGGCTACGAGGTGGTCAACCTCGGTATCAAGCAGCCGATCGCGACGATTCTCGATGCGGCGGTGGACAAGCGCGCCGATGTGATCGGCATGTCGGGTCTGCTGGTGAAGTCGACGGTGGTGATGAAGGAGAACCTCGAGGAGCTCAACGCTCGCGGGGTCGCCGAGCAGTTCCCGGTGTTGCTCGGTGGTGCGGCGCTGACCCGCAGCTACGTCGAGAACGATCTGGCGGAGGTCTACGAGGGCAAGGTCTCCTACGCTCGCGATGCGTTCGAGGGTCTGTCGTTGATGGACCGGGTCATGGCCGAGAAGCGTGGTGAAGGTCCGGCGCCGGACAGCCCGGAGGCGATCGAGGCCGCCCGCAAGGCCGCCGAGCGCAAGGAGCGGCACGAGCGCAGCAAGCGGATCGCGGAGAAGCGCAAGGCCGCGGAGACGCCGGTGGAGATCCCCGAGCGCAGTGATGTCGCGAAGGATCTGCCGGTGCCGACGCCGCCGTTCTGGGGCACCCGGGTGATCAAGGGCATCCCGCTGGCCGACTATGCGGCGCTGATCGACGAGCGCGCGCTGTTCCTGGGGCAGTGGGGGCTGCGTGGGCAGCGCGGCGGCGACGGCCCGACCTACGAGGAGCTCGTGGAGACCGAGGGCCGGCCGCGGTTGCGGTATTGGCTGGACCGGTTGGCTACCGAGGGCATCCTGCAGCACGCGGCGGTGGTGTACGGCTACTTCCCGGCGGTGTCCGAGGGTGACGACGTGGTGGTGCTGACCGAGCCGCGTCCGGATGCTCCCGAGCGCTACCGGTTCACCTTCCCGCGGCAGCAGCGTTCGCGGTTCCTGTGCATCGCCGATTTCGTGCGGTCGCGGGAGGATGCGCTCGCGTCGGGTCAGGTGGATGTGTGGCCGTTCCAGCTGGTGACGATGGGCCAGCCGATCGCGGACTTCGCGAACGAGCTGTTCGCGTCGAACTCGTACCGCGATTATCTCGAGGTGCACGGCATCGGTGTGCAGCTGACCGAGGCGCTGGCCGAGTACTGGCATCGACGGGTGCGGCAGGAGCTGGCGTTCGCCGAGGGCGGCACGGCGGCGGACGAGGATCCGGAGGAGGTCGCCGAGTACTTCAAGCTCGCCTACCGCGGCGCCCGGTTCGCGTTCGGTTACGGCGCGTGCCCGAATCTCGAGGACCGCATCAAGCTGGTCGAGCTGCTCGAACCCGAGCGGATCGGGGTGGAACTGTCGGAGGAGTTGCAGTTGCATCCCGAGCAGTCCACCGATGCGTTCGTGCTGCACCACCCGGAGGCGAAGTACTTCAATGTCTGATCGGGTGGAGGCGCCGCTCGCGGTGCAGACCGGTGCGCTGCGGGCGGTGCTGTGGGACATGGACGGCACCCTGCTCGAATCGGAACGCTTGTGGGACATCGGGATGCACGAGTTGTCGTTGCATCTCGGTGGGCCGATGAGCGACGAGACCCGCATCTCCACGATCGGGGGACCGATGGATCTGGCGGTGCTGCGCACCTTCGCCGGGTTGGGTCTGGACCCGACCCCGGACGAGGCGGCGGCTGCGGCGGCGTGGCTGACCGAGTACATGGGCCGGTTGTTCGCCGACGGGCTCACGTGGCGGCCCGGCGCGCAGGCCGCGTTGCGCACCGTCCGCGAGGCCGGGTTGGGGTCGGTGCTGGTGACCAACACCGAGCGGGCGTTGTGCGAGGTGGCCCTCGAGACCCTGGGCCGGGCGCATTTCGATCATTCGGTGTGCGGCGACGAGGTGCCGGCCGGCAAACCGGATCCGGCGCCCTACCTGCGGGCGGCGGAGCTGCTCGGTCTGGATCCGGCGCAGTGCCTGGCGGTGGAGGATTCCCCGACCGGGGCGGCCGCGGCGGATGCGGCCGGGTGCACGGTGCTGGTGGTGCCGTCGCTGGTGGATGTGCCCGGCTCGGAGCGGCGGGTGTTCCGGTCCACGCTCGAGGGGTTGAGCGCCGAGGATCTGCACGAGCTGCACGGTGCGGGGGTGCCCTGAGGTGGCGGTCCCGAAGATCGTGCTGTTCTACAAGTTCACCCCGTTGCCCGACCCGGAGGCGATCCGGTTGTGGCAGCACACCCTGGCGTCGTCGCTGGGGTTGACCGGGCGGATCCTGATCTCCGAGCACGGCATCAACGGCACCGTCGGCGGTGACATCGCCGACGTGAAGAAGTACGTACGTGGGTTGCGCGGCTATGCGGCGTTCAAGGACACCGACATCAAGTGGTCCGACGGCACCGGCGACGACTTTCCGCGGCTGTCGGTGAAGGTGCGTCCGGAGATCGTGACCTTCGGGGTGCCCGACGAGGTGAAGGTCGACGAGCACGGCATCGTCGACGGCGGCACCCACCTGTCGCCGCACGGCGTGCACGAGCTGGTCGCCGAGCGCGGCGACGAGGTGGTGTTCTTCGACGGCCGCAACCGCTTCGAGGCGCAGATCGGCCGGTTCCGGGATGCGATCGTGCCGGACGTGGCCACGACCCGCGATTTCGTCGCCGAGCTCGACAGCGGCCGCTACGACCATCTCAAGGGCCGCCCGGTGGTGACCTACTGCACCGGTGGGGTGCGCTGCGAGGTGCTGTCGGCGTTGATGCGCAACCGCGGGTTCGAGGAGGTCTACCAGCTCGACGGCGGCATCGTCCGCTACGGCGAGACCTTCGGCGACGAGGGCCTGTGGGAGGGTTCGCTGTACGTCTTCGACGGGCGGATGAACGTCGAGTTCAGCGACGAGGCGACGGTGATCGGCCGCTGCACCCTGTGCGGGATGCCGACCTCGCGGTACCGGAACCATCCGGACCTTCACGGCCGGGAGTTGATCCTGGTGTGCGAGGGCTGCGTCCCGGACCCCGTGGAGGCGTAGACCGGTGCGTGCTGCACCGCTGCCGGTGCGCGACGGGCTCGGCCCCGACCGCATCCGGATGCCCGCCGACGTCGACGCAGCCACGATCATCGAGTTCCTGCAGGCCGGCCATCCCGAGGAGGACTGGGCGGTGCACATGGCGGCGGGGGAGCTGGTCGACGAGCACGGCCGCCGCATCGATGCGCGCACGCCGTATCAGCCGACGCGGTACGTGTACTTCTACCGCGATCCGGCGCCGGAGGTGCCGGTGCCGTTCCCGGTGCACGTGCTCCATCGGGAGGACGGTCTCGTGGTCGTGGACAAACCGCATTTCCTGGCGACGATCCCGCGCGGAGCGCACATCCGCGAGTCGGTGGTGGTGCGGTTGCGGCGCGAGCTGGAGCTGCCGCATCTGGTGCCGGTGCACCGGCTCGACCGGATGACCGCCGGGGTGCTGCTGTGCACGTCGGATCCGGCGTGGCGGCGGCCCTATCAGGAGCTGTTCGAGCGGCAGCGGGTACGCAAGGTGTACGAGGCGGTCGCCGGCTACCGCCCGGACCTGTCGTTCCCGCAGGTGGTGCGCACGCGGATCGTCAAGCGGCACGGGGAGCTGACGGCCGAGCAGTTCGCCAGCGAACCGAATTCGGAGACCCGCGTCGAGCTGGTCGAGCGGCGTGGGGAGCTGGCTCGCTACCGGTTGTTCCCGCGCACCGGCCGCACCCACCAGTTGCGGCTGCATCTGGCGTGGCTGGGGGTGCCGATCGTGGGGGACAACTTCTATCCGCGGTTCCGGCGGCGCGACGCGGACGATTTCACCGATCCGCTGCGGTTGCTGGCGCGGTCGCTGGAGTTCACCGATCCGATCAGCGGGGTGGAGCGGCGGTTCGTCAGCGGGCGCGAACTCGAGTTCTGAGCGGGTGTCGGTGTCCTGGCTGCGGGGCGGGTGGCGAGGCATGAAACAATCGACCCCTGTGAAGACCTTCGATTCCCTGTTCGCCGAGCTGTCCGAACGCGCCGCGACCCGCCCCGAGGGCTCCGGCACCGTCGCCGCCCTGGACGCCGGCGTGCATTTCCAGGGCAAGAAGGTACTCGAAGAGGCCGGTGAGGTGTGGATCGCCGCCGAGTACCAGTCCGACGAGGAACTGTCCGAGGAGATTTCGCAGCTGCTGTACTGGGTGCAGGTGCTGATGGTGGGGCGGGGTCTGAAGCTCGAGGACGTCTACAAGCATCTGTGACGGCCGGTGGCCCGCTGTGTCGGTGCCGCCGTCCGTGCCCTGTAGGTGCCCTGTAGATCCCTTCCTCGCTTCTGCTCGTCGTTCGAAAGGACCCAATTCCGTCATGCTGCGCGTCGCAGTCCCCAACAAAGGTTCGCTGTCCGAGTCCGCCGCCGAGATCCTGCAGGAGGCCGGCTACCGTCGGCGCACCGACTCGCGGGATCTGACGGTCATCGACCCGGTCAACGACGTCGAGTTCTTCTTCCTGCGGCCGAAGGACATCGCGATCTACGTCGGGTCCGGCGAGCTGGATCTGGGGATCACCGGCCGCGACCTGGCGATGGATTCGGGGGCTCCGGTCACCGAGCGGCTGTCGCTGGGCTTCGGGTCCTCGCGTTTCCGGTACGCCGCGCCGAAGGGCCGCGACTGGTCGGTCGAGGATCTGCAGGGTCTGCGCATCGCCACCTCGTACGCGAATCTGGTGCGTCGTGATCTCGCCACCCGCGGCATCGAAGCCGAGGTGATCCGGCTCGACGGTGCGGTGGAGATCTCCATCCAGCTCGGCGTCGCCGACGCGATCGCCGATGTGGTCGGCTCGGGCCGGACGTTGCGCCAGCACGATCTCGTCGCCTTCGGCGAGTCGCTGTGCGATTCGGAGGGTGTGCTGATCGAGCGGGAGGGTTCGGATCACTCGGATCGGGCCCGCAACCAGCTGATCGCCCGCCTCGAGGGTGTGGTCTTCGCGCAGCAGTACGTGATGATCGACTACGACTGCCCCAAGCACCTGCTCGAGCAGGCCGTCGAGGTCACGCCCGGTCTCGAGTCGCCGACGATCTCGCCGCTCGCGAACGAGAACTCGGTGGCGGTGCGGGCGATGGTGCCGCGCAAGGGCCACAACGCGGTGATGGACCGGCTCGCCGAGATCGGTGCCCGCGCCATCCTCGCGTCGAACATCCGCTCGTGCCGGGCGATGCGCGCCCCCGAATAGACGCGCATCGATCCCGACATCTTCGATCTTTTGGTGCGGCCCCGCTGATCAGCGGGGCCGCACCTGCACGTTCTGGGTGATGCGGCCGAGCGCGCCGGTCTCGTCGTAGAGCAGACCGGCGGTCGTGCCGATCCCGTCGGGGCCGACGGACATCTCCGCGGCGATCCCCACCCAGTCCTGTTCGCGGAACTCGGGGGCGCGGAACAGGTGCACGGTCAGTTCGGTGTTGAGGAAGGTGTACTCGCGGGCGTCGAGTTTGGATCCGACACCGTTGGCGACGTCGGCGACGCTCATCAACCGGTCGAGTCCGCTGGGGGTTTCGCCTTCGACGAGGGCGATCTCGCTGCGCACCCACGCCGACGACAGGCCGGGAGCGCCGAAGGGGACGATGATGCGCCAGTCGACGGTGCCGATGTAGCCGCCCTTCCAGGCAGGGTGCGGGGCACTGGCTTCGAAGTGGCCGGGGGCGGGCAGCGGGGTCTCCGAGGTGCGCGCGACCTGCGGCAGGTCGACGGTTTCGAGGCGCCAGCCGGTGCCGCGCGCAACCGCGCGGTCGGTGCCGTCGGGGGCGGTGGCCCACAGTTCGGCGACGACCAGTTCGATGCGGCGACCGGGTCGTTCGATGTGGGTGCGCACCTCGAGGTCGGTGAGAGGGACGGGGCCGAGCAGTTCGACGGTGAGCCGGCTCAGGCGGGTGTCGGGGCGGGGCCGGTGCCGTTCGATGGCGCGGGCGAGCAGCGCCGAGGGTGGGGCGCCGTGCTGCAGGTGCGCTCCCCAGGTGCTGACGGTGTGTTCGGTGGGGCGGAACACTGCGATCTCGACGTCGTCGACCGGGCCGGTGGGGGTGGTCGGCCGGGGGACCGGCACGTAGTAGGCGGCGTCGCTCACTCGGGATTCTCCTGCTGCTCGATACGGTGGGGCGCACCCGGTGTCGACTGGATCGACGGTGTCGATTGCGTCGACTGGATCGACGGTGTCGATCGGGTCGGCTGGATCGACTGCGTCGCAACGCCGTCGAGGGGATACGGCGGTGGGGTACCGCCGAACGCCGGGCACAATGCCCGATGATCGCACCACCGGCAGCCGGGGCCGGGATTGGGGCGGAAGTCGCCGCTTCTGCGCAATTGCCGGATCGTCGCCCACATCGCGCGCACGATCCGTTCGAAGCGGCGCAGTTCCTCGGGGTCGGGCCGGTAGTGCAGCACCTGTCCGTCGCCGAGATACAGCAGCCGCAGCGAGGCCGGGACGATGCCGCGTTGCCGCCACACGATCAGCGCGTAGAACTTCAGCTGGAACAGCGCCGCCCGCTCGCCGCGCAGCGAGGGGGCGCGGCCGGTCTTGTAGTCGACGACGTGCACCGCCCCGGTGGCGTCGACATCGAGGCGGTCGATGATGCCGCGCAGCGGGACGTCGCCGTCGAGGGTGGTCTCCACCCGCAGTTCGCAGCCGTCGGTGGTGACGGCGGTGGGGTCCTCGACGGTGAAGTAGGTGTCCAGCAGCGCGGCGGCCTCGGCGAGGAAGGCCGCGTCGTCGGTGTCGACGCCGAGATCGGGGGTGGCGGCGAGGACCCGGGCCAGGGCGTCGGGCAGCAGGGTCTGCGCGGCGGTGGCGGTGCGGGCCGGTCCGTCGAGGCCGAACAGCGCTTCGAGGGCGGCGTGGACGACGGTGCCGCGCGCCTGGGCGCGGGTCGGGGGTGCGGTGAGCCGGTCGACGGCCTTGAAGCGGTAGAGCAGCGGGCAGCGGGTGAAGTC